>CALMWS010000179.1 GCA_937870795.1 uncultured Bacteroidota bacterium
AATGACAGAACCATACCCGTTGCCGTAGAAAATACTTTTCACGACATGCTCAACCGACAGCTGGGCATGATGGGTCTTGACTCTGAAACTGATGAGGTGATTGCCAGACAAATCATTGGCTCCATCGATGAAGATGGATACCTCAGACGTGAGCCCAATGCCATCATCGACGACATTATGTTCAGTCAGGGCATGGAAGTGAGCAAGGAAGATGTATATCGCATACTGGCATTGGTTCAAAGATTTGATCCACCGGGTGTTGGAGCCAGAGACCTTAGAGAATGCCTCATTCTGCAACTGCAGGACAAGATGGACAAATCAGGAGACCATTCACGGCCAAGAACCCTTGCCATGAAAATCCTGGTTGACTATTTTGAAGAGTTTACCAAAAAACACTATCAAAAACTTAAGCGAACATACAATATATCGGATTCCGAATTAAAGGAAGCCATTGATGAAATCCTCAAACTCAATCCAAAACCCGCCAGCACGGTGGAGGAAAGTTCCAAAAACACCAACCATTACATCGTACCCGACTTTATCATTCACAACCGTGATGGTGAACTGGAACTCAGCCTCAACACCAAAAATTCTCCTGACCTCCGCATCAATGAACAATATGCTGAAATGTTGCGTGGATACAGAGACAACCTGAGAGGCAAAAAATCAACCAGAAAAGACAAGGAAGCCATCCTTTTTATCAAGCAAAAAATTGATTCTGCCAAGTGGTTCATCGATGCCATCAAACAGCGCCAGGATACCCTTTACCGCACCATGTATGCCATCATGCAGTTTCAGTATGATTACTTCCTTACAGGCGATGAGAGGAGAGTAAAGCCTATGATCCTAAAAGACATTGCAGAGATCACCGGCTTAGATATATCTACCGTTTCAAGGGTAGCCAATTCAAAGTTTGTTCAAACCGAATTTGGTACCAAACGCCTGAAAGACTTTTTCTCTGAGTCTATGTCAACCTCCGACGGCAATGAGGTGTCTACTGTAGAAGTAAAAAATATTTTGAGTGACATCATTGGCAGGGAAAACAAGAAACGTCCCCATTCAGATGAGAAACTCAAAGACATGCTACAAGACAAAGGGTACAACATTGCCCGCAGGACTGTAGCCAAATACCGCGAACAACTCAACATTCCGGTAGCCAGATTGCGCAAAGGCCTATAAGGTATCGCCGGTTGTGCCCAGTCCTTCCAGGGCGGCACGGCGCATTTCTTCTTCTCTTCTCAATGCCTCAGCAAGCATGGCAGCGCGCTGCTCTTTGGTATATTGAAAGGTATCTCTGGGCAAAAAATAGGTTTTTTCAATGCCGTAATCGCTTTCTGCCGGTTCTTCTCCTTCCTCTTTCACGGTCTTCAAAACAAAGGCAAAAAACATTCCCGCCAGGGCACCAAAGAGGTGGCTTTCCCAGCTTATGCCTTCTCTGGGTTGCATACCATCAAAATAGCTGCTGTAGGCTGTCAATACCACCAACGACAAAATGATTGACCTCCTGTTGCCCCTGAAAATACCGGACCAGAATAAAAAAGAGATGAGCCCGTACACCAGGCCCGATGCACCAATGTGGAAGGAATGGCGGGCAAAAAGCCAAACCAGCACTCCCGTGAGAAAAGTGATGCCCAGGCTTGCGACCCTGGAAACCCTCGGATAAAAGGCTTCCATCATAAACAGCAAAGCAATGATGGGAAAGAGATTAGAGAAATAATGACCCCAGCCTGCATGCAGGAAGGGAGCAAAAACAATGCCCCACAAACCTTCTGTATGGCGGGGATATATGCCGTAGTAAGTCAGTGAAATGTGGTAAAATTCCTGCAAAACCATGGCCAGTGTCATAATACCAGCCATCAACAGCGAAAATCTTAGCTTTGAAAAAATATACCGAATGTCCTGATGCAAAATATTAGTTGAATTTGCGTCTCACGTGTTTTACAAACTGTTGTGCCTTTCTCACTTTGTCTTCCTTTTCCCATTGCTGAGGTATGGCCACTTCAGCAATCAACAAAGCTTTGGCCTGATCAAAATCGCGGCACGCATTGAGTTGGTTGATGATGTTGGTAAACAGATTGCCATTGCCCCCAAACAGTTCGTTGATGGTAAAAATCCTTTCATTGATACCAATGGCCTTTGATATATCATCAATCTTACTCATGCTGAGCTTGGCTGATAAATCGGTGATTTCGTCCATCTTAAAAATGGCTTCCATCTCCTCACTGTAGTTTTGTTTCTGTGCCGCTACCGGCTGTGGTTGTGGTGGCTCAACTGCCTTTGGCACCTCCACTACCACCTCTTCCTTTTTTGGAATGGGAGCTGCCTGCACTTCGATGACAACTTCTTCTTTTGGGGCAACAGTCTGATGAACGGGAACTTCAACAGGCTTTACAACCTCTTGTTTTACAACGGTGGGTGCAACTTCAGGGGCTGCCTTTACCTCAGGGCTTGGGGCAGCAGCAGTGACATCAAATGGATCAGCATCCGACTCACGGATCAAGTCATAAAGTTCACGAACGTAGCCCAAAAGCAGGTCTTTTTCAATGGCAGATATGCGATTGTCCTCTTTGAAAGCTTCCAGCACAGCGTTGATCTTTTTTACCCTGCGTTCAATTCTGTTGATATCCATTCTTCTTTTGCTTTGATAAATTTTATTTGTTAAAAAGGCATAAAACCCTGTCATCCGTATTATTACAATGCCAAAGAGGGCCTTTTTGTTTCCAAAACGTAACATCAGGCCCTGTTTATTGTATTCTTCTGTTAAAGTTAATACGAACAGGCAGTAAAAATTACCCCGACATATCGCAAACATATAAAGGAATTGTGTAATCTTTGCACATTCTCAGCAATAAATCGACAATTTCGAATGTTTTTAGAACCCGGCTTCAAAGGCCAGAGAAGTGGATGGATCGAGGTAATCTGCGGATCTATGTTTTCAGGTAAAACAGAAGAACTGATCAGAAGATTAAAACGCGCCAGAATTGCCAACCAAAAGATCCAAATCTTTAAGCCGGCCAAAGATACACGTTACCACCTCGAAGACGTGGTCTCTCATGATGAAAATTCCATCAAGTCACTGCCCGTTGCTACCAGCCTCGACATCCTTAAAAATCTGGAGGAAGTCAATGTAGTAGGCATCGATGAAGCACAGTTTTTCGACGAACGCCTGCCGGAAGTTTGTCAAAAACTGGCCATCAGGGGCATACGGGTTATCGTAGCCGGACTGGACATGGACTACAAAGGCATTCCATTTGGCCCCATACCTCACCTGCTTTCAGTAGCGGAATACATCACCAAAGTACACGCCATTTGCCCCCATTGCGGCAACCTGGCAACCCACTCCTATAGGCTTAGCAAAGATGAAGGACAGGTGGTTTTGGGTGAAAAAGACAAATACGAACCACGGTGTAGAATTTGTTATGAAATGGGCAATATTCTGGATCTTAGAATCAATGAATAGATGAAGGCTCATTATTTTTTATCCATCTTGTTTTTGGTAGGAATGACTTCCTGCAACCGCAATTGTTCGGCAGAGGCACTTGAAAAGAGATTTGCCCTCAAGAATGACCTGCTGGTCAGTGGTTCATCACAGGAACTAAAAGGCTTGGTGCTTCCAAAACTGCAGTACACACATAGCAATTGCTGGACCGAACATATGGATGAGTTTTTGTCGAAACCAGAAGTGAAAGGACTATTTTACAAAAGTATTGTTGTTGACAGCGTCGCCTATCATGTGACTGAGCGTACCGGCCTGGTAAGAGGCAACGGCACCTTCAACATCAACCACAAAGGCAAGGACCTCAGCATCCATCTTTGTTTTACTGAGACCTATGTTTGTCAGGATGGTCAATGGATGTTGTTTGCCAGACACGCTGCCAAATTATGAAGAAAACATGGCAAAAATGGCTGCCCAAGTTGGTGGGGCAGGCATTGAATACAGCAGGCCTTTTTGCTCCCCGCAAAACGGTGGAATGGTCGATGAGGGTCTTTGCCAAACCCAGAAAGGGCAGGGTGCTGAGCCACCAGAAAAAATTTCTGCAAAAAGCCATTCCTTCATCCATCAATGTCAATGGGCAGGATTTTCATATCCACATTTTTGGTCAGGGAAGTGAAGCCATTTTATTGGCTCACGGCTGGGAATCCAATTCCTGGCGATGGCGCAAACTCATGAGGTATCTGGGTACAGAAAAATACCAGTTTATCGCCCTGGATGCACCAGGACACGGCATGACACCCTCCACTTTGTTTAACGTCAAAGAATACGCCGAAGCCATTGCTGCTGCAGCACACTCTTTCAATTGCCACACCGTGATCGGACATTCTATTGGTGGCTTTGCCTGCCTGTACGCCGCTGCACAAAACACCCGGGCAGGCATTACAAAAATAGTTTCGTTGGCTGCGCCTTCTTCTTTGCAGCTCATCATGGAAAAATATTTTAGCATCATTGGCTTGTCTCAGTACATGCGGTCCAAGACCTTTGACCTTTTTCCCAAACTTTATGGCCAAACCATAGAAAGTTTAGACATCCAAAATTTTGGCCGCAACATTGCAGCCTCCGGTTTGATCATCCATGATCGAATGGATGGTATCAACGGGCCGGAGTCGGCATAT
>CALMWS010000180.1 GCA_937870795.1 uncultured Bacteroidota bacterium
TGAAAAGTGTAACCCCTGTGTTGAGCCCTATTCTGTTGTTGAAAAAGGTCTCTGTGGTAAAGGTGTTGGAGGTAGGATCGATGGTTCTACCAAAGTTCCAGAACACACTGCTGCTACCACTTAGGTTGGGATAACGCTGGTGTTTAGCCTGGGTGGCGTCCACCTCAGCACTTTTGAGGTTGAGCTTGGCTCCTTGTATGGAAAGATTGTTTTTGATGGCGGTATCGATGCACTTCCTCAATGGCCACACTTCCTGGGCACCCATGACATTTGGGAAAAGCAGAGAAGAGAAAAAGCAAAAAACGAAAAGTCTGAGCATAAGATGGTATTTCATCGGTACTGCGTTGATTTTATAGCTACAATATTACAAACAATAACGGTCAACCGACGTGATTTTTCTATAAAGGTGGGTGGTTATTAGATAAAGCCATCAAAAGTGCCATTGCCCGGCAAGATTCCGTGCTTCGTTGTAACTTGCAGCAAAAACTTTGATCATCAATGTTAGGGGGTCAGAACTCTCGATGTGTACAGAAAAATGTTTGTGGTGGGAAAAGTACCAAACTCTCTTTATTGCCGATGTTCATTTTGGCAAGTCCAATCATTTTAGAAAGGCCGGAATTGGGGTGCCGTTGCGGGTGACAGAAGAAGAGGTAGTAAAACTGCAAATGGTAGTGGATAAATACCGGCCACAGAAACTTGTCTTTTTGGGTGATCTTTTTCATTCTGAATACAACCGTTCGGTAGAATTGTTTTCAAAATGGCTTGATGGCCTCGGTGGTACTGAGACCATTCTGGTGAGGGGCAACCACGACATCATGCTGGATGAAATTTACGACACCCTTGGTCTGCACCAGGTGGAGGTGTTGCAGCAGGATGGGCTGCTGTTTTCTCACGATGCCATCCAGGATACAGGTTTTTACAATATTTACGGACACGTGCACCCCGGTGTGAGTTTGTATGGCAAAGCAAGACAGAGCCAGCGATTTCCCTGCTTTCACTGGAAGGAACACGAAGCCGTGATGCCTGCCTTTGGTTTGTTTACCGGTTATGTAAATGTAAAGGTCAGGCCAGGTGATCGGGTTTTTTTAATAGCAGGCTCCAGGGTGGTAGAGGCACAGGCGGGCGAAAAATAAAAAGGCCGCAGCTTGTGAGCCACGGCCTTGTATAATAAAGGTTTTTTGGTCTGTTATTGTGCAAAGCTGTTGCGGGGGCCACCCACCACAAATGTTGCCAGCATTCTTGACTTTTGACCCGCCGAGAACATATACATGCAGGCATCATCGGTGTAGTCCATGTAGTTCATGGTCATTTCACGAGGGGTGCCTGAGCATGTGCTGTAGTGAGGTTGGGCAG
>CALMWS010000181.1 GCA_937870795.1 uncultured Bacteroidota bacterium
CCATTCCGCCGGTGATAGTGACCCCTGGTATATCCAAAACCACCGGTTGTGAAGGGAGCAACATTACGGGAGAATTTAACCAGTGGTACAGCACTGCTGGTGGCACGGTGGCCACAGACAACAGTGGCAATTTTGTCATTGTAGCCAACATTCCTTACAATCTTGCGCTAGCCCGTTTGAATGCTTCGGCTGATACCTTATGTGGCAATACCAAAAATGTAGTACTGGAATTCAGGGCCATTGATCTCGCCAACAATGTATCAGATCCTGTGATCATTTCATTCAGTGTGATAGACACACTGCCACCCATTATCTTTGTAAAACCCGAAGCTTCATCGATAGAATGCACCCAGGCATCTCAGGATTCACTCAACAGATGGATTAAGAATAAGGGTGGTGCCAAAGCGAGTGACATTTGCAGTCCCACTGTAAACTGGAATGTCTTTTACTACCAAACTTCCACAGGAGTGAGGGATTCAGCATCCATTGCCAATGGCCCTTATCCCCAAATTCCGCCAGGAGCGTGCAATTGGAATGTGATTGTGAGTTTCAAGGTATTGGACGAATGTGGCAATCAAAGTGTAACACCCATCCGCACCTTTGAGGTAAAGGACACAAAGCCGCCGGTGTTTTCCACCTTACCTGCCAACACGACAGTAAGTTGTGATAATGTCCCACTACCCGCTCTCATTACAGCAGAAGATGCATGCGGAGGGCAGCGACCCATTACCTTTTCTGAAACTTCCAACAAACTCGCATCACCGGTTCAATGTGGTCATTACAACTATACACTAACCAGAAAATGGACTGTATCGGATGTATGTGGCAATGCTGCAAGTCATACCCAGGTCATCATCGTCAAAGATACCATTGCACCGGTAGTCAGTGGACTCAGTCCGCTCACCATCACATGCGACGAATTGAACATCACCGATTCCACCTTACAAATGAAAAGTGATGCATGCAGCCCGATATTTTTAAGTTACCAGGATACCTTTGTTTTAGGTACTACGTGCACATATCAAATAAAGAGAACCTACACCGGCAGGGATGTATGCAACAATGTAAAACGTTTTGTGCAGGTTTTGAATGTACGCGACAACATACCGCCAGCTATCACCACTGTGGCGCAAAACATGGGCATAGAATGTGATCAGGCCACAAATGTACAGGCTGCTTTTGAAGCTTGGCTAAACAACAAAGGAGGAAGCATAGCCACAGATGGATGCAACAGTGGTTTGCATTTTTTTGCGGCAGTACCGGGCAGCTATACCCTTGGTGATACCAGCTCATACCCCGGCTTGCATCCGGGCAGTCTGGATCCTTCCAATTGTCCATCTGCCATTCCATTTTATACGAGGGGTGAAAGGGTCGATTTTGTTTACTACGATGATTGTGGAAACACGAGTGTCAGTTCTGCCTTTTTTGGTCTTAAAGACAACACACCCCCTACCCTTTCCAATTGTCAATCACAGGTGAATGTAGAAACCAATGCAGGGAGTTGTACCGCCAACGTACAATTTGCAGTACCTGATGCCATAGACAATTGTTCACAATTTTCATCACCTGTTGTAAAAACAACCACTGCCAATGTGACTTCTCCTATGCCCGGGAGCAATGAATCGGTAGTATTTTCGGTTGACCTTACATTTGGTCCTTATCCCATTGGAGCATTTTCACCTATAGCCGATGCTTCGCTTATCATTGACCTGGTGAACATTGATGCCGATGATGCCACCGAGTTTTTCAACATAGTGGATGAGGAGGGAAATTTATTAGGCAGAACCAATAACACCGATGATCAGTGTGGTGATGGAAGAACAGAAGACAATACCCTTGCACCATCCAAGATCACACAATGGCTGGCAGATGGTGTGATCAAATTTAAACTCATACCCAACAATCCGGGTGATGCCGTATTAGCCATCAATGATGTATGTGCCGGTGCCAAAATAAATGGCAGCCTTTCAATACCCATCGATGCCAATAATTTAATCACGAGCCGCTATACCCTGGAAGGGTCCGGAGATACCGTGACCATAACACCGCCGGCTACATTTACTTCAGTACTGGAAGCAGGAGAACACGTGGTATCCTTTCTGTACAGTGATTGTGGAGGTAACCTGAGTAAATGCATCACCCAAATCAATATCGCGGATAAACAAAGTCCAGTGATCACCTGTCCTGGTGCTGTAACTCCACTCACCGTAAATACCAATTGTGAAGCTAAACTGCAATTGCCTTTGGGACTGTACATCACAGATAACTGCGGTTTTGCCCCCGGGTATGACGAGGTATTGCCGGTGTCAAATGAAGCCCGAAAAATACAATTCAGATACAACGAACCCAGTGGCTTTCACCTGGCGTTGAATAAAAACATTACTTTCCCCATAACCCCGCTTATTAAATTTCATGACCAGCCGGTGACCATTGAAATCAATGCATTTGGTGACCTCAATGATGCTACAGAATTCTTTGACATAATAGGCGAAGGAGGTTATGTATTGGGTAAAACCAAAAAAACCAGTGGTGCAGGCTGTGGTTTATCACACAATGTTTTTGAAATTCCTGCAGCACTGTACAATAGTTGGGCTGCCGATGGAGAGGTAAGTATTACTGCTGTGGCAAACAACATGCCGGGAGAAGAAGGCAACGGTATAAATCCATGCAATGCACTTACTCCTTCACAAACGATTGACAACAGCAGTTATCTCACTGCAAGGCTTGTGGTGGACAGTCCGGTATTTACTTATAAGTTAGATGGGGGCAATGCTATGTTACTTCCCGGCAATGACACCCTGGAAATTGTGCTTACGAATGGCAGCCACCTTTTGAGGTTTGAAGCAAGCGACAATAAGGGCAACAAATCCTTTTGTGAAACTGCCA
>CALMWS010000182.1 GCA_937870795.1 uncultured Bacteroidota bacterium
CCTTTTTGCTTGCCCAACTTGAATAAACCAAATAAAGTATGCCAAATAAAGCTGCTGGAATAGGAACAAGAAAAAACAGCCCCAACATGGCAGTGGGTTCAAAAACAATGAAAGAAAAAACTATAGCTGATGTAGCTCCGGAAGCACCCACTGCTCTGTAATGACTATTGTCTCTGTGTTTCACGTAGGTTGGCAGATTGGAAAGTACAATAGAAAAGAAGTAAAATAAGGTATAGATGATGGCTCCTCCTGATTCACCATGCACTTCTTTGAAATAGCCCTCTACCAGCTTACCAAATTCAAACAATACATACATATTGATGAATAGATGAAAAACATCGGCATGGATAAGGCCGGCAGTAAGCCACCGGTATTTTTCACCCCTTTTGTATTCCGCTACCGGATAGTGGGCCAGTTTTTCAAACCAATGGCTTTGATTGAATGCCAGCAAAGATACCCCTACTGTAAGAGCTACAATCCAAATGGTAATCATATTATATGAAAGAGTTTTGGGTCATTGGATGATTATCTTACAATGTTAAAATCAACATCGGGTGCATTGGGAATGCTCATCAATATTTCAATGGCTTTTCTCACATCAAAGTCTTCATAAATGACTCTGTACAGCAAATTTGTGATGGGCAAAGCTATCTGATGGTGTTTGGCCATAAAATAAATGATTTTCAGTGTTCGCACACCTTCCACTACTTCTACGCTGCTTTTAATGATGTCTTCTCTTTTTTCACCTTTGGCAAACCTGAAACCAAACGCAAAATTTCTGCTTTTATCACTAGTAGAGGTCGCAATGAGATCTCCCAACCCAGCTGCTCCAAAAAATGCCTGACCAGATAGCCCGAGCGAGGTACCATATTCAATCATTTCTGACAGCCCCCTGGTGATGAGCAATGCCTCCATATTTTTACCCAAACCCAGGCCACTAACAATACCAGAGGCCAGCGCGATGATGTTTTTGTACGAGCCACTGATTTCGGCTCCTCTCAAATCGTAACTTCCAAAAATGGTAAACCTTTTGCTGGTCAACAAGTCCTGACCCATTTTTATTACTTCATCGAACTCTGAAGCTATAACAGATGCTGCGGGAAGACCTTGCAAGATCTCTTTCGCCAGATTTGGACCGGCCATGCATCCAATACGCAAAACGGTTGATTCTTGTGCAATGACTTCACTCATGGTACAAACCTGCTTGATATCAAAATGCCCCTGTTCGAGGT
>CALMWS010000183.1 GCA_937870795.1 uncultured Bacteroidota bacterium
CCTCCACCCATAGACCAGATAAACCGGCTTTGACCGTAGTTGGGATTTTTAAAAATGGCAAAAGTTCATCCGACGACCGGTCCCACTTATAAATGGTATAGCTTAGCTGATCAATAAAATAAAATGAGGTGTCGTTGGTCCAAACACTAACCTGGTTGCTGATTTGAAACCTGGTGTTGTATTTTTTTATCTCCCTGCCTTCCTGGTTCAATCTTATAAAGTACCCATTTTTGAATAGCCAAATTTCTTTTCCCCTCATTTTGGCAAACATTCCGCTCAGATTCTCAATGGGTGCCGTATACAAGGTTGGCATATTTTTTCCTTCTCCTTTTCTGCTCAGTGCTATTTTTTTGTCTTTGTTGTGATGTGACAGTATATACAAACCTCCTTCCGGGTTTTTGTGGCTCGACAATATAAGCTTGTCCTCCCCCGGAAAAAAATCGGTCACTTGCTCAATGGTTCTTTGTTGCGTGTTGATTTGCAACAATCGATTGCCAGATTGCTGAACCCATATCTTGTGTTTTCCTGCATGATTAAAAAAAATAAATGGGCGGGAAACACTATCTGTATCAAAACCAAATTGACCTTTAAGGCCCGTGTAGGTGACGGTTCTGTTTCCATCAAATACGTGCATGCCGGCGGCACTGCTGAACCATACATAACCCTCATCATCCTCAATGATGTCATTAAACTGACCCAGATCTTCTGTGGAGTTGAGCCGTACCATTTTCAACTCGTATTTCGGCTCTATGATTTTAAAGCTTGTGTTTTGCCCACTTACATTGCTTAAGGAAAATAATCCAAAGCACACAAGAATATATTGTCTGAAGGTCAAATCATTGCTGTTTATACAAATATAGCTTATTTGCTACATCCGGCATTTATGAAGAAACAATTAACCACCCGTATTTACTGAAGTCGTTTTTACGCATGGAATTACCCTATCCATTTATTTAATATAACCCATCATGTATTGGGTAATGGCCTCGGTCTTGTTGTTTACATGGAGCAGCTTGTACATTTTTTTGACATGGGTTCTCACCGTTTCTACCGAAATAAAAAGTTCGGCTGCGATGGTTTGGTAACTCTTGCCATCCACCAGCCGCTCCAGAATTTCTTTTTGGCGGTCGCTTAGAATGGTGGCCTTACTCACCCTGCCTCCCATGAGGTGGTTGACAATTTCCCGGGCAATGGAAGGCGACATATAAGAACCGCCTTTGGCTACAATTCGCAGGGCTTCTACGATGTCTTCAAGGGTAGCTTTTTTGGAAATGTAGCTGCATGCACCACTGCAAAGGGCTTTTAATATGATGTCTTCCTCTTCATACGTAGTGAGCATCACGATGTTGAGTTCCGGATATTTATCAAGGATCAAGGGTATGGCCTCAATGCCCGAAGTGCCCGGTAAACCAATGTCTAATAGTAAAATCTGGGTGATTTCTGAGGGGTGCTGGATGTTTTTTAACAAAAAGGAATCTGCCGAATTTTCCACTACATCAATGGCAAACTCTTCGTGGAAAGAGATAAATTTTTTGACACTGTCGCGGATCACCTTGTTGTCTTCTACAATATGAATGATTACTTTTTCCACACCTTTATTTTAATACAAACATAGTAGTTTCTGATTGCAAAAACAATCACCTTGTAGGGTGATTGACTTGGTTTAATTTTATAATGATATTAGTCATAATCCGTTTTAACAAACAGACCCTCTTAATAACAAAATAAATTAAAAGATGAAGTCGATATCGATGATTCTTGTTTTCATACAATTCTTTTCAAATCTAAATGGACAAAATCTGTATGAAAAACGCGATTAACGATAAATGGGTGTTTCAAACTTTGATGAGACAATGAGAATTGTTGACTCTATCTATGCCGTTGTTGGAGAAAATACAAGGGCCAATGGTGGTGATGGATTGCCAAAGTACAACCATTGGCAGCGATGGGCTGGGTATATCGGTCGGTGGCTTCATGACCTTCGGTAAAGTGTTATTACAGCACGGTTTCAGAGCAAAAGAAAGATCTCACATGAAAGCATCTATCGAAAGCTGCACTGTGGTAGTGGAAGTGATGAGGGAAACAAATTAATTAATTTTGAATCAACATTTTGATTGAAAACCATCCAATAACTAATATTATTAAACCCATTACACCCCAAAGCCAGATCATACTTTTAAAAAGTGGGTCTTTCTTTGGAGTAGTTTTGTTATTTAAAAGTTGCTCTTCACCAACATTAAGCAAGGTTATTTGCGTGGGAATTTTATTTACAAATTGTTCAATATCGTAGCTTGGTCTTGTTGCATCAGTACACCCATAAAATAAAAAATATCGCGCATCTTCATCTATCCGAAAGATCAATTCGTGTTCATAACCTCTTATTTCTATTCCTTGTATTTTAAGCGCTTGATTATCGTTGTTAGAAATCAACACTTTCAATTTTTTAACTCGTGTACTGTTAAATGAAAATTCTCCTTTCTCAAGAGAATTCAAAATGCCGGTTGCCAGGGTTTGATAGTTGAATTTCCATCCTTTTTCTGTTTTCATGGAGTCTTTAAGTGCCATTATTTTTATGGGTCTGTAGAAATCAAATGGACTGGAAATATTGAATCTTATTGAATTTATTGGCAGTGTCATTTGCAAATTTATATCCAATTCTGTCTGTTTAGTATCCTTTATTTCCTCTACCCTAAAGTTATTTATCCGATATTCTTTATGTGTTGCTTCTGAAAATTCAGTTTTCAAAATTTCTGCTGAAGTTAGTTTGGGTGAATCCTGGCTGTCTACGCTCAATCGGTAATATTGATATTTGGCATCAGCAAATTCTAATTTTGTGAATCGATAATCAGCACTTTCATTGTGAATAGATAAAATTCTGTAATCTGAAATTAAGGTAAACCAGCTCTTTTGATCATGACTGCCTTCAAGTTTAACGCGCCAGTCAAAATTCTTTTGTTCAAAATTTAAATCGATCTGATTTATTGACTCACCACCTAAAATTTCGAAAGTAAAATAGTGGCCTTCCTGGTTTTTACTTGTATTTATTGTTTTAAAATTAATAATTTTTGTCTTTTCCTTTCCATTTTTTACTTGCAAAATAAAAGGCACTTCTATGGTATCTAAATCATTTGTTACGCCAATGATCCTTATATCTTCTAAGCCAGAAGACGTTTTTTCAAATATTTCATCCGGCAGTTCTATTCTGTTCCACTTATCTTTTATTTCACTTAATTCCCTTTTGTATTTATATTGAAGTACCTGCCCCTTTGTTACAGAGGTATGAAAGAGAAAAAACAAACAGAGTAGATTAAATATGGGTCTCATCCTCTGAAATTAAATATTTGTATTTGTTGTACAAAAATGAGATGATTAAAAGTATAATGCCTAAAGACACAAAGACTATGGTTTTTGCAATGGTGTTTAGGGATGAAATGTCATAAAAAAACAATTTTATAAGAGTGGTTGCAAATAAAACAAATGCCGCCAATCGGACAGGTCTGTTATTTTTCCAAATTCCCAATACAACTAATACAAGTGAATAAGTGCCCCACAATATACTCAATCCAAGTTTATAAGATTGATCGGAATTGAGAATATTCATCCAATTGATTAATTCACTGCTTGCAATCCATAGTATAGTAATGAGCAAAAGCAGGTCAAAACCTATTTTAAATAATTTTTGATCAAAACCGTGTTTAAGGTGACTATGAAGTGAATTGAGTGTTAATCCTACAAAGAAAAACCCGACATATCTGAGCCACAAATTGATGGAGTTTTTTTTGTAGTAAGCAACGTTGACTTGATCTATATAGCTTTCCCTCAATTCACTTAAGTCGTAAAGACCTTTAAGTAAAAAATCTAATAGAAATAAAATGGCGAACACTGTCAACACCATTCTAAGGTATTGGTTTCGGGTTTTTTTAAAATTAATATATGCCAAAATCGAAACAAAAAGAAGAGAGAAATTGCAGATCCAAACATTTCTAAATCGTATCAAATCACCATCATAAATTGTCTTGTTTGTTTCGTTGATATTGTCGTAAATTTTTAATGCTGATGTTGCATGTAGTTGGTTCCAGTAATTGGCAATTTCCAATCTTATTGAGAAATAACCAACAATAAGTAGAATAGCGGGGACGAAAAACGAAAGCACATTTTTTCCTTCAAAATTTAAGTGTGCTGTTGATACATATTTACTTTTCTGGCCTATAAAATAAATAAAGCCAAAGGCCAGAATAAAGCTAATTGATGTGAAAAAGTTTATATTAAAAATTGGCACCATGCTCTTTGGAAGATCTTCTGTTTCGTAGCTGTTATAAGAACCACTCCAATTATGGACAAGACTAAATAAAGCTAATAACATAAAAGGGTATGACAACTTTTCATAGAAAGAAACCCCTCTTGTTCTTCCAAGCCAAAACAAAAGAACCGCTTCTCCCGTCCAAAGCAACGTAACCCAATTGCCATCCAGTTGTACCGGTATTGAAATCGTCAGAAAAATAATAACCAGCCCTGATATGAAATTTTGGATGTTTTTATCTGCAAGTTTCTGCTTATATAAGATTATGCTCACTACAAAGTGAATAATGGCATTACAAAGCGTAAATAACCCCAAAAACCACTGGAGGGTATTGTCTGCATCAAAAATTTGATATCCTACTCCATAAAAAACATATGAATTTATCAGCAATAAAACTACATCTGACACTACAAACCTTTCCTTCTTTATAAGTTTATATGACAAAAACGTGAAATAAAAAATTATAAAAAACAAACTAAGAAAGGATAGGGCTAATTCAAAATGATCCTTTGAATCATATCTTGTCCCAAACCAGGCTAAAAATATTAGCCATGTTAACCCAAAAGATACATGATAAAGAGGTTTCCAATATCTTTTAACTGAAATGAAAAGTATGCCCGCGTTAATTATTGTCATGTACGTGAAAAGAATAGCTGCATTTTCAGAATTACCACTCAGTAGAAAGGGGAGAGCGTAGGCACCTACCAGCCCGATGTGGGCAATTATCTGTTTATCATATTTAATTGCTGCCAAAACCGTAAATACTGTAAATGCCATCATTAATATAAAGGCCATACTTTGTGGTATCAAGTGATAGAAGCCATATGCGGTAAACGTAATAAAATACATTATTGCCATGGCACCACTTACAAGAACTGCACTGAAATTTTCATATTTGTTTTTCAACTTGATGCCAAAACCCAATAAGGATAATCCAAACAAATAGCCCAATATTATTCTGGTTAATGGGCTTATTAAATCATTGTCAATTGAATATTTTGTCCCTAATGCAACCCCAAAAATGGTAATGACTATTCCAATTTTATTTATTATGTTTTCACCAATAAATTTTTCAAATCCCGATTTACTTACTTGCAATCGGCTTAAGATTGGATTGATTTCTTTATCAACCTGCTCCTCTTGATAGATTTTTGTGTTACTGAATTCTGATTTTACTAGTTCTTTTAAATAGGCGTGATCAACATTTATTTTTGACTCTTCTTCTGCTTTTTCATGTACTGGGGGCTGCGATGATTTTTTAAGTTCGTTTAATTCCAGTTGAAGATATATGATTTCCCGTGAAAACTCCTCTTGTCTTCTCTTAAGTATTTCCAACTTTTCCGACAGTTGGTGAATTTTTTCATTCGTGTTTGTCATATTTTGAAAATGTTCTGGTATGTGGAATTAATCAAATATTGTTAATAATTACAAGAACACAATGATGGATTTTCTATCATTTCCTCTCTTGTTAAGATTATTTTATAAATATCTTCAAAAATACGCAATTGATCGCGTTTGTGCTTATTATCATATATATTCAATACACTATTCCAATTATACAGTGTTTTCAGAATATAATTGTTGTATTTGATGCCTGGCTTTGTCTTTGGAAAATATAATTTGGTCGGGGGTGCTGATTGATTATCTGACAAATGCCTACCTCACCTCCCTTCCCTTCCAATTATAGCTGCCTGTAATGAGTGCATGCCTTGCGGAAAAAAGAATGATAAAAAGGTATACAATCTGTCCCTGCAAAAAAAACTTCATGGCTCTTCGGTTGTTTTGCCAACCGGTGGCCCTCCAGAGGGCAATAAAGTCAATAACACCCTTGCTAATCAATATTACTGCCGCCCCAAACCAGGCACTTGGCTTAAAAAAACCAAGAATTATCATCATAAGCAGGCTGATGTTTACCAACACGACCACGCCTTGAACCATCCAGATATTTAACCCTGCATACGCCCGCGTTTTGGTGG
>CALMWS010000184.1 GCA_937870795.1 uncultured Bacteroidota bacterium
GAATCCTGGCCTTTGGTAAGTCCATAACAACCATTGTTCATAACCACATATATCATATTGAGGTTCCTGCGGATTACATGACAAAACTGCCCCATGCCAATAGAAGCAGTATCACCATCTCCCGAAACACCCAGATAAATGAGGTCTCTGTTGGCCAGGTTAGCCCCTGTGGCAATGGATGGCATCCTGCCGTGCACAGAGTTGAAGCCGTGTGAATTGTTGAGAAAATAAGCAGGTGTCTTTGATGAGCACCCAATACCCGAAAGTTTGGCTACCTTGTGAGGCTCTATGTTCAATTCAAAACATGCTTCTACGATTGCTGCACTGATGGAGTCGTGACCACAACCCGCACATAACGTAGACAAACTGCCTTCGTAATCCTTTTTAGTATATCCCAACTCATTTTTGGTAAGGTGGGGATGATGAAAAACCGGTTTAGTATAACTCATAGAACCGAAATTTAATGACTTTTAGTTTGTAAATGAGATAGGATTCCTTTTAACACAAAATCAGCCGATATTGGGGTGCCGTCGTAGTGCAATACCCGCTTAAGTTGAGCTGGATTCAAATCCATTTCATTGATAAGCAAGGTACGCAATTGAGCATCCCTGTTTTGTTCGACCACAAAAACCATGTCGTGACTTTCTATAAATGCTCTCACAGATTCATCAAATGGGAAGGCCTTGATGCGCATGGCATCTACCTCAGTGCCGGCTTGCGAAAGAAGGTCTCTTGCCTCTTCACAAGCATGGGCCGATGTGCCGTAGAAAAGCATGCCCAAAGCATTGCCGCCGCTGTGCACTTCAGGTGAAGGCACCATTTTTTTGGCTGTCTCCATTTTTTTCTGCAATCGTTCCATGATCCTGATGTAAGTATCTGAATCCTCTGTATACCGGGCATACTCATCATGTGATGATCCTCTGGTAAAATACGAGCCTTTGGTTGGATGGCCGCCTGGTAAGGTACGGTATGGAATACCATCGTTGTCTGCATCCCTGTACCTGCCCCAATCCTTGAATTTTTCAAGCTCTTCGGCAGACAAAACCTTGCCCCGGTTGTATTTTTTATTGTCATCCCACTGGAATGGCTCCGACATGTGATCATTCATACCCAGGTCCAGATCCGACATTACAATCACAGGTGTTTGCAGGCCTTCTGCAAGATCAAACGCATCTGACATGAAGGTAAAACATTCAGCCGGGGTAGAAGGAAAAAGCAATACGTGTTTGGTATCACCATGTGATGCATATGCTGCCTCCAAAACATCAGATTGCTGGGTTCGGGTAGGCATGCCCGTTGAGGGCCCTGCACGCTGTACGTCTACCAACACAACGGGAACTTCAGAAAAATAAGCTAAGCCCAAAAACTCGTTCATGAGTGATACTCCGGGACCACTGGTAGCTGTAAATGATCTTGCCCCATTCCATCCTGCTCCCATTACCATGCCGATGGCAGCCAACTCGTCTTCAGCTTGTACAATGCTGAAATTATTTTTACCGGTAACTTCGTCTACCCTCAATTCCTTGGCATAATCTTCAAAGGCACCCACCAATGAAGTAGAAGGAGTGATGGGATACCATGATACTACAGACGCGCCTCCGTAGACAGCTCCCAAGCCCGCAGCCGTGTTGCCGTCAACCAGGATACGATCGCCTACCAGGTCCCTTCTTTCTACATAAAAATTTGGATATTCAGTAATTGTCTTGGATATATAATCTGCTCCCAAATACAAAGCCTTAACATTGGGGGCTATCAATTTTTCTTTACCTTTAAATTGTTCGGCAAACAAACCTTCGATTTCCGCAAAATCAAGTTTCAACAAGCTGGCCAGTGCACCTACATAGACAATGTTTTTAAACAACTGTCTCTGCCTGGCATCAGAAAACTCGCGATTGCAAATTTCCATCATCGGTACACCTACATAATGGATGTCGGGCCGGATAAACTCTTCGTGCAAAACCTTGGTGCTGTCGTACATAAAATATCCACCCGGCTTTACAGAAGCTACATCCTTTTTGAACGATTGCGGATTGACAGCTACCATGAAGTCAATGCCGTCTCTCCTGCCCAGATATCCTTTTTCGCTCACCCTCACTTCGTACCATGTAGGCAAGCCCTGGATATTGGATGGAAAGATATTTTTGGGCACCACAGGCACGCCCATTCTAAAGACCGTTTTGGCAAATAAAAAATTGGCACTCGCAGAACCGGTTCCGTTGACGTTGGCAAACCGGATCACAAAATCATTTACTCCGCTCATACATAACAATGATGGCCTGCTTTCGCAGTGTTATACAAATATTTCTGCATATCCCATGCAGCGGTCGGACACCTTTCAGCACATAGCCCGCAGTGCAGACATACGTCTTCATCTTTGACCATAACCTTACCGGTTTTTAATGGGCCGGAAACCAACAAGTCCTGCTCCAGATTGATGGCTGGCACCAGCAACTTTTGCCGCAAAGCAGCTTCGTCTTCTTCATTGTACGTAAAAGTGATACAAGAGGTAGGACAAATGTCCATACAAGCATCACATTCTATGCACTTATCATCTGTAAAAACCGTTTGGACGTCGCAATTAAAACAACGTTGTGCTTCTTTAAAAGCAGTTTTAAGATCAAAGCCCAACTCAACCTCTTTCTTTCTGTCGCGAAGGGTTTCTGTTTTATCAGCCTGTGGCACTGCATAACGAAGGTCAGCGGCAACACCGTTGTCATAACTCCATTCGTGAATACCCATCTTGGTACTTTGCAACTTAGTCCTGGGCTCAAGCCTGTCGTTGAGGTCTTTGCCCTGACAAAACAAATCGATGGAAATGGCGGCCTCATGGCCCTGGGCAACCGCAGTAATAATATTTTTAGGACCTAATGCAGCATCGCCACCAAAAAAAACACCTTTTAAAGTAGATGCGAAATTATTGGGATTGATAATTGGCATTCCCCATTGATCAAACTCCAAGCCGAGGTCTCTTTCAATCCAGGGAAAAGTGTTTTCCTGGCCAATGGCTATCAACACATCATCAGCTTCTATCAAAACTTCCGGTTCGCCGGTGGGCTTGAGTTTTCTTTTGCCGTCTTCATAGACCGGACTTACTTTTTCAAAAAGTACGCCCTTGAGTTTGCCACCTTCAACCACAAAACTTTTGGGTACGTGATTATCAATGATGGGAATATCTTCGTGCATAGCATCTTCCTTTTCCCAGGGCGAAGCTTTCATCTCTGCAAAAGGGCTGCGCACAACCACTTTTACTTCTTCACCACCCAATCTCCGGGCCGTACGACAACAATCCATGGCCGTGTTTCCACCACCCAGCACAATGACCTTTTTACCAATGTGATGGATGTGTTCAAAAGCTACACTGGCCAGCCATTGGATGCCTATGTGTATGTTGGTTTCTGCATCGTGTCGACCCGGAATTTCAAGATCTTTGCCCTTCGGCGCCCCTGTACCCACAAACACTGCATCGTATCCTTTCGCCAAAGTGTCACGCAAACTTTCTACCCTTGTATTAAAGTGCGCATTGATGCCCAAATGAAGGATCTGGTTGACCTCTTCATCCAATACTTCAGCAGGTAGTCGGAAGGATGGTATCTGACTGCGCATCATACCCCCACCTTTTTGCTGATCGTCATAAAGATCAATTTCGTAGCCAAGAGGTGCAAGGTCACGTGCCACTGTAAGGGATGCAGGTCCTCCTCCAATTAAGGCAACTCGTTTGCCATTCTTTTGATCTGGAATAACCGGCATGAGATGCTGAATGTCACTCTTGTGATCAGCGGCCACCCTTTTGAGTCTGCAGATGGCAACGGGTTCTTCTTCTACCCTACCCCTTCGACAGGCTGGTTCACAGGGTCGGTCACATGTCCTCCCCAAAACACCGGGAAAAACATTGGATTCCCAGTTGACCATATATGCTTCGGTGTATTTACCGGCAGCAATAAGCCTGATATACTCGGGTACCGGAGTGTGCGCCGGACAAGCATACTGACAGTCTACTACTTTGTGATAGTATTCGGGATTGTTCACGTTGGTGCGCTCCATACATGTATAATTGATGTTTCAATCCTGCCCCATTTTGACGCAGGTAAGCAAAAGTAAGCATTGTAAATTAGTTTTCCACATGATTTTATCCCAAATCATGTTTTTGTATTTTAAACTATATTATTTCGAAATGGTCTAAATAACACGGCGCAAACCAATTATTATTTCGAAAAATTTGATTTTAGTTACCAAATTAAATTTTGTTTTTTATTTTACAATGACAAAGCCACCAGATCAGATTTTATGTAAATCAAATAAACCATTTATCCGATCTTTGGTCAAAGAATCTAAAAGACCATGGTGCGAAGTAATCTTTTGCTGTTTATCCTTATATGGGGCTTTACCAGCCTTTTTGGCCAATCCCTCTATTATCCGCCCTTAACAGGCAATGCCTGGCAAACAACAGATGCTGCTTCTTTGGGTTGGGACACCACCCGCTTCCAGGATTTGCGCACTTTTTTGGATACTACCAATACACGTGCTTTTATGATTTTGAAAGATGGCAAAATTGTGGTGGAATATTATTTCAACGATCACAATGCCAACAAGCCATGGTATTGGGCCAGCGCCGGCAAATCACTCACCAGCGTTATGATAGCCTGTGCCCTGGCAGATGGCAAACTTCAATTGACCGACCCAAGCTCTAAATACCTGGGCAACGGCTGGACCTCATGTACATCTGAATCAGAACAGAAAATCACCATTCGCCATCAAATCACCATGACTACCGGCCTGGATGACAATGAGTTTGATTGTACCGAACCTTCCTGTCTGAAATGTATTGCAAATCCGGGCAGCAGATGGGCTTATCACAACAGTCCCTATACACTATTGGATGGCGTAATTGAGGGTGCCACAGGACAGGATCTCAATGCCTACCTCAAAAGCCGACTCTCCGCTGAAACGGGCATCAATGGCCTTTACATTGCATCGGGATACAACAATGTTTTTTACAGTACAGCCAGGGTCATGGCCCGATTTGGTCTGCTCGTGTTAGGTAAGGGAAAATGGAATGATAAGGATGTAATAAAAAATCCTGACTACGTACGCGATATGTCACAAACCTCCCAAAACCTCAATAAGTCATATGGCTACCTTTGGTGGCTCAATGGCAAAGAAAGTTTTATGCTGCCCCAATCCCAATTTGTTTTTCCAAGCGCGTTGCTCCCCGATGCACCAGCAGACATGTTTGCCGCCCTTGGTAAAAATGACCAGAAATTGTACATCATACCCAGCCAAAATCTCGTGATTGTAAGGATGGGTGACAGAGGCACATCAGACAATACAGCCGTGCCCATTGTTTATGATGCTATGTTATGGAACAAACTCAATACCATTATCAAAACTACTGCGACTAAAGACGCTCAAACTGGCAATAACAAGAGCTGGTATTTTCAATCAGCTTCCGATGTTACATTTAACCTGCCGGAGGAAATTGAGTGGATTGAAATGTACGACCTTACTGGTAAAATGGTAGAAAGAGCCATGGCTTGTTCTTCTTTTTCCATGGCACAACAAGCTCAGGGTTTTTATTTTTTCAAAGTAAAATGTAACAACAATAGCATACTCACCACAGGCCTGCTTTGGAATGGCAAATAAAAAGGGGGAAGTAAAAACTCCCCCCGGAATCAAAAGGTTTTGAATTTGATTGATTGCAATTTGATGCCCCGCTTATCCTAAATGGCAGGATCCGCTGGTGTGTTGGGATTGTTGTCCCTTTCTGAATTGGGGTATGGATAGTAATTTCTGTTACGTTCTGCTCCGGCATCATTGGGTCCAGGTCTGCCAAATCTACGGCTGTCTTCCAGTTTTAATCCGGAATTGTACAACTCAATGCACCTGTTTCTGTAAATTTCCTGAAGCACATCTGCCTGGGTGCCGGAACCGGAATAGGCGGGCAAGCCAGCGTTGACCCCATAAATATCGTTGGTCTTGGTCAAAACGTTGTTGAGCTCTGCTATGGCCGTAGTTAGGTCATTTTTGCGAGCTGCACATTCTGCTTTGATCAACATGATTTCTCCCGGCAGGTAGAGTGGAATTTTGTCACTAAACTTGGTGAAAAACCCCTTTCCATCATTGGCTGTGTTGGAAAAAGTTCTCGACTTTAGATAAAACAACAGTCGGCCATCTGCATCATTGGGTGTAAGTGCTCCACTCAAACCAAGATTGGCATCAATGGGCTCACATACGTTAACGTTGGAATAATGCACTTCAAAGATGGGATTCCTGGCCACATCATCATACGAGAAATCAGATTTTTTAGTAAGGTCAACCTTGCCGGCAGCTGTGTGGGCCTTGTCATAATCGCCCAACATTACATAGGTCCTTGCTAGCATGGCCTGGAATGCCTGGGTAAAATCGATTTCCTTCTGGAAGCGTGTATCAAATTTGGCAGTGGTTGCTGCCGTTGCACCGGCTTCAAACAATTTAGCTGCCTCTGTCATCACATCTTTGCGCGGAGAAAATGTCGCATTTTGACCGATGGCTATGGGTGCCTGCTCCCAGTAAGTACCCAACTGCAATAAGGCAAGTCCCTTGTACAGATTGGCATAACAAATTAAAGCATTGCGCACGCCTTCGTCACCTACATTGGCCGCTCCTTTGATGATGATGTCTGCGTTGGCTTTGATAAGGTGGCACTGTTCCCAAAGTCGGGATACCACTGCATTGTTGCCAATCACATTGGCTTTACCTGCCTGAAGGTTGGCTTCATCGGTATTGCCTGCATTGAGTACTAGTAATTCTCCTGCACTCAGGCCGCTGGCTGTGATGGTAGAATATACAGGTGAGGTCCTGGTAACGGTGTATTTCTGTTGCAAGCCGTTGGCAAGAGCAATCAAACCATTGATGTCTTTTACCACCGATTCAACAGAGGCCTGGCTGGGGTTGAGGTACTCATCTTTGGTGCACGAAGTCCACAATAAGGCTCCGGCTACCAGGATAAGGAAAGATTTATTGATGATTGTTTTCATTTTTTTCATTTCAATTATGTGAATCAAAAACTTGCTCTGATGGAAAATTGCATGGTGCGTGGGATAGGCACGTTACCAAAGTCAATACCCCTCAACCTGTCGGAAACACCTCCGGCGTTGGTTTCTGGGTCGTATCCATCATAGCTGTCAAAAGAAAGAAGGTTCCTTCCGGTAAGCGTCACTTGTATGTCTCGCACACCTGAAATCAGATTGTTGGGCAGGGCATATCCCAATGAGATTTCTCTCAACTTGGTAAATGATCCATCTTCAACCCTCCACTCTTCTACAGGATAAATAGAAAGAATGTATCCTCTTGGCAATTCGCCCTTCAGTTCTTTTTCTGAATAATCTCCAATGCCCACACCCTGACGGGTTCTTCTGTCTGCATTGAATACATCTACACCGTACACTCCATCTAACAAAAAGCCAAAAGTGAATTTTTTATACGTAAAATTGGTACCCAATGACATGGTAAAGTCAGGGTTGGGATCACCAATAATTTTACTCAGCGCAGCACCGGTTGGCTGTCCGTTGGCATCTCTTTGTGGTGTGTAAAGCACTCCGCCTTCTACATAACTACCTGCAGGAATCTCAGATCCGGCTACATAAGCTTTTTGGGTTCCTTTTTCAGTCTGCTCCAGTCCATA
>CALMWS010000185.1 GCA_937870795.1 uncultured Bacteroidota bacterium
AAATCCTCCACTCTGGATACCGCTCTCACATCAATGCCCAACCCCTCTCTTTTTACATTTTTCATGTTGGACTGCGCTATGTATATCGTATCAAAACCAAGGCGGTCTGCTTCCTGGATGCGTTGTTCGATGCGACTCACACCCCTGATCTCTCCGGTCAGTCCGATCTCAGCAGCAAAACAAACGTTGCGGCCGATGCCTATGTTGTTAAGCGAGCTTATCAATGCCGTAAAGATGGCAAGGTCGATGGCTGGGTCCGTGACTCTAATGCCCCCGGCTATGTTGAGAAAAACGTCGTTGTGACCAATGGGCAGGCCACACCGCTTTTCCAATACTGCCAAAAGCATGGCCAGTCGACGGAGGTCAAAACCAGTAGCAGAGCGCTGCGGAGTACCATAAACACTAGGCGTAACCAGTGCCTGGGTCTCGATCATCAAAGGTCGCATGCCTTCCAGTGATGCTGCAATTACGCTACCACTCAGGGTTTCGCTGTGTTGCGACATCAACAACTCTGATGGATTGCTCACTTCACGAAGGCCTCCTGATTCCATGGCGTATATGCCCAGTTCGTCGGTTGAGCCAAATCGGTTTTTGAGCGTGCGCAGGATGCGGTAAGTATAATTTTGGTCTCCTTCAAATTGAAGGACGACATCTACAATGTGTTCCAAAACTTTTGGGCCCGCCAAGCCGCCTTCTTTGGTAATATGCCCGATGATAATAATCGGTATATTGCTTTCTTTGGCAAATCGCTGCAGCTCGGCTGTACATTCTCTCACCTGTGAAATGCTGCCCGGGGGTGCATCGATAAAGGGACTGTACAGGGTTTGAATGGAATCGATGATTAGAAGGGCCGGATGTAACTTTTTACTTTCTTCTATGATGGCCTGTGATGATGTCTCTGTATAAATAAAACACTCATCTCTCGCCGTACCCAGTCGATCGGCCCGCATCTTGATCTGTTCGGCGCTCTCCTCACCGGAAACATACAATACAGTGCCTCCCGCATGCATAGCCAATTGCAGCATCAGGGTAGATTTGCCTATGCCCGGCTGCCCACCTACCAAAACGATGGAGCCATAAACAAGACCCCCTCCCAACACGCGGTTGAGCTCACCATCGCGGGTGTCAATCCTATGGGTGTGTCCTGCAACGATGCTCGGCAACGGAGTGGGTTGCGCCTTTTCTTTTTCCTTCGACCTGCTAACGATTGATGGCGTCTTGGCCTTTGATATCTTTTCTTCTATATACGTATTCCATTCACCACAAGCGATACACCTGCCCTCCCATTTGGGCGATTCATGACCACAATTGGTACAAAAAAATACGGTTTTTACTCCTGCCATCTCTTCTTTTTGTAAACACCGAAGTTAAGAAAATTCCCTATATATGACATCGCAGCCAAAGTATAAAGCTTTGATGATAGGCAATAGATTTGACACCATCAATTGCCCTGATGCTCCGATTGCGGATACCCCGATACCCTTAGCAGGTCATCCTGCTACCCCAAATGCCCTCTTGATCAGGTCTTCCTGCTGCATATCATGTACCTTCTTAAAGCCCGTTGCCGGTGATGCACTCGCCTTTCTGGCTACTACTTCCATTGGATCTCTTCTAAAGTAATTGAGCATATAATTCCATGCACCCATGTTGGCAGATTCTTCCTGTACCCACAACACTTCTGCTCCCTTGTGTTTTTTGATGATGTCTCTCATCTTTTTTTCTGGAAGCGGGAAGAGTTGTTCGACCCTCACAATGGCAACGTTGTCGATGTTGTTCTTTTCTCTGAATTCATCTAATTCGTAGTAGATTTTGCCACTACAGAACAAGATTCGGTCGGCTTTTTTAACGGTAGTATCATCAATTACGGTTTGGAAACCATTTTTAGGCTCAAAATCTTTGATGCTGCTCACACATTTGGGATGTCTGAGCAACGACTTTGGTGACATGTGTACCACCGGCTTGCGGAACGGCATGGCCAACTGCCTTCTCAACAAGTGAAAGTAGTTGGCGGGCGTAGTAACATTGGCTACAATGATGTTGAAATCTGCGCCCAACATAAGAAATCTTTCCAATCTGGCACTGGAGTGTTCCGGTCCCTGGCCTTCCATGCCGTGGGGCAACAACATCACAAGGCCGCTCATACGCTGCCATTTACTTTCTGCAGCTGAAATAAATTGGTCAACAATGGTCTGAGCTCCGTTGTAAAAATCACCAAACTGTGCTTCCCAGATAACCAGATTGTCCGGCGATGCAAGTGAATAACCATATTCAAAACCAAGCACCGCAAATTCTGACAAAAGTGAGTTAAAAATCAATAATTTTCCCTTGTCGCTCAAACCATCAAGTCGGTTGTATGGCTCATTGGTTTTTTCATCAAAAAATACAGCATGACGGTGTGAAAAGGTTCCTCGTTTGACGTCCTGTCCACTCATGCGCACGTGATGTCCTTCATTGATGATGGAGCCAAAGGCCAGCAGTTCTGCAAAGCCCCAGTCGAGCAGGCCGTTGTCGAGCAATTCTTTTTTTGACTTTTGCAAGCGATTGATTTTCGACATGACCGTAAAGCCCTTGGGTGTGGTCATAAGGTGAGCCGTGATCTTGTCGATCTCTTTGCGAGGTATACCTGTATCGTAAAAGGTCTCAAGCTCTGCCGGATTGTTGGTGCGACTCAATCTTTTCCAAGACATCTCAGGTTCCTGGTAGGTGTAAGGCAGTGGTTTTTCTTTGAGCATGTCAAGGCGTTCCTGCAGCATGTTCCAGAAACTTTTTTCCATTTCCTGAGCCAAAGCGGCGTCGATATCTCCCCTTTCCAACAGTTTTTTAACATAAATCTCTCTGGGATCCGGATGCGTAGCTATGAGGTCGTACATCTTGGGTTGGGTAAATTTGGGATCGTCGCCCTCATTGTGGCCGTGCCTTCGGTAACACACCATGTCTATGTATACATCGGTATGAAACTTCTGCCGGTACTCCGTGGCAAGTTCAGATGCAAAAACAACAGCCTCAGGATCGTCGCCGTTGACGTGAAAAACCGGTGCCTGTACCAAAGCCGCCGATGCTGTGCTATAGGTGGAAGATCGGGCATCGTCAAAATCGGTGGTAAAGCCGATCTGGTTGTTAATTACAAAGTGGATGGTACCTCCGGTTTTGTATCCTGGCAGCTGACTCATCTGTACCGTTTCATAAACTACGCCCTGTCCGGCTGCTGCTGCATCTCCGTGGATGGTGATGGGAAGGATCTTGCTGTAATCGTGGTACAACAAGTCTATTTTGGCCCGTGTAAAACCTTCAAGGACTGGGTTTACTGCTTCCAGGTGTGAGGGGTTGGGTACCAGTTTGAGGTAAACCTCTTTGTTTTCCATTTTTACAATGGATGAAAAGCCAAGATGGTATTTTACATCACCATCGCCAAAGCTTTGATCGGGTATAGAGGTACCTTCAAACTCTGTAAATATTTGTTCATACGTTTTGCCAAGGGTGTTGGCCAAAATATTGAGTCTTCCCCTGTGTGCCATGCCTATAACCACTTCTTCTACCTTATCTTCACCTGCTGCTTTGTGGATGATGGCATCAAGGGCGGCTATTGTGGTCTCTCCACCTTCTAATGAAAATCTCTTTTGTCCTACGTACTTGGTATGAAGAAATCTTTCAAAAATTACGGCACCGTTGAGTTTTTCCAGTGTTCTTCTTTTTTTGGCAATTGTCAGCCCGTAATCACTGGACAGATTTCTTTGTTCGATCCTGGATCTAAGCCACATCCGCCTTTCTCGGTTTTCTATGTGGGCATATTCTACACCAATGTTTCCACAATAAATTTGTCGCAGCTTGTCAATGATTTGAGCAAGGGTGGCTCCCTTCATGCCAATTTCTTCGCCTGCATGAAAGACTTTATTGAGGTCTTCGTTGCTGAGGTTGTAGTCTGCCAGATCCAGATGGGGGGTACGGTCTCTTCTTGGTCTTATGGGGTTGGTGGTAGACAACAAATGGCCGCGCTGTCTGAAGCCGTGGATGATTGACAAAACACCAAATTCTTTGGTAATCTGGTCGGCGTCTACGGCTTCATGACTGCTGCCATTGGTGCTAAGTGACGCAAAATCAAAGCCTTCAAAAAACAGGCGCCATTCTTTTTCTACCTGTTCCGGACTTTGTTGATAATTTTTATACATCGCTTCGATGTAGGAGGGATGAGCATTGGCTACATGGGAATAATCACTCATTTGGCGAATTTTGTGAAATTTTATGATAGGTTTTTAAGAATTCATGCAAATATCATACTAAAAATGTGTTTTTATACCTTCAATGTGTTAAGATTTGTTAAATATTTAAGCTGGCCTAAATTTAATTTTTGGCTTGCTGTAATTTATGAAATGGCTTTTCTACGACCAATTGCGTTAAAAATTGTGCATTTAGGCTTTTTTTAACAGCTTTTATTTGATACTATCCGCTTTATTGTTATACTTTTGCATTTAGTCTAAGTTCTATTAAAATATGAGAATACTTTACACGTTAACATTCCTCCTCTTCTTCCTCGGGCTCTCGGGGCAGATTAGTATCGTGCCAAATTCTCTGGCGCTCACCATCAGCGAAGAAGGTGATTACCTTTATACCCTTACCGTTACCAATGCAGGGTCTAGCCCCGCCACCGTTTGGTGGAAGCTTGCCAAAGGTTCTAACTTTCCTTCTGCCTGGACCACACAAACTTGTGACAACAACACTTGTTATGCGCCCAACTTCGATGAATGCCCTGCCAACAAGAGCAACATCATCCCCGCAAATGGTACATCTACCTTCACCATCCATTTTTATCCAAATGGTGCTGTAGGTACTGCTAAATTGGCCATGCAGTTGTTTAGCGATAAAAGTTTCAAAAACATGGTTGCCGAAACCGATCCGGAAGCCAACGTTGTTGCCGACAAAGCACTGGGCACCAAGTTTGCATCTCAGGGTGCAGATCTCAAAATTTTCCCTAACCCTGCCGATGATTACTTTGTTATCAAAAATGACAACAACGTTGCTAAAGTTGGCATCTTCAACATCGTAGGTAAAGAAGTAAGAAGTTACAGACACAACCCAGGTAATACTTACGAAATCGATGACCTCAGCAGAGGTATTTACATCGTAAGAATGCTGGATGCAAGAGGAAAAACCATCAAGTCGATCCGACTGAGTAAAAAATAATTGACTCCCATTTTAATAAAAAAAAGAGCTTCGGTCTAAACCCTCGAAGCTCTTTTTTTATTCTATCCAAATATAAATCCAACTTGTGATCTCATTCCCTTCATTCATTAAGACACCCATGATTTGGGTGGTTTCATTCCTCTGTAGCTTTTCAGTCATGACAAACGCACAATCATTATATTCCATTCCGGTCAAAAGCATCGATGGCAGCTCCTTAAATTTAGCCGATTTTAAAGGAAAAAAAATCCTTATTGTCAATGTAGCTTCGGAATGTGGTTATACGCCACAGTATGCACAATTGCAGGAGCTTTATGAGCTGTACAAAAACAAGCTGGTCATCATTGGCTGTCCCTCCAACGACTTTGGCGGACAAGAGCCGGGTACCGCCACAGAGATTGTGAGTTTTTGTAAAAAAAATTACGGTGTTAGCTTTCCGCTTACTGAAAAAATGGGCATCCTCAAAAATACACACGCCCTTTATCAATGGCTTACTCAGAAAGATCTCAATAAAAAAACAGATGGTGAGGTCAAATGGAATTTCACCAAATTCCTCATCAACGCTGACGGCTCGCTTTATATGAGCCTGCCTTCTTCGGTAAGCCCCTTAGACGATACCATTGTCAACTGGCTAAGTGCTAAATAAGATGTTTTTCAAAAATATTCCCGGCAAAGAGGAGGAAAAACTCAGGTTGATCAATCAGGTTAAAGAAGACCGCATTCCCCATGCCCAGCTTTTCATTGGCCGGGAGGGTTCTGCCAACCTGACACTGGCTCTTTCATTTGTTTCTTACCTGTATTGCCAGCAAAAAACAGAAAATGATAGTTGCGGAGAATGCCCCTCTTGTAAACTTACCCATAAACTCATCCACCCCGACGTTCACTTTAGTTTTCCGGTAGTAAAAAGTGATAGCAAAAAAAGAGAAGATACCACCAGCGATGATTTTTTACCCCAGTGGAGAAACATCATCCAAACAACACCTTTTTTTTCTTTTTATGATTGGCAGCAAGCCATCCAGGCCCAAACCACCAAACCCAATATCAACACCAAAGAATGCAATGACATCATTCAAAAACTCTCGTTTCAGTCTTTTTCCGACGGACCCAAGGTCTTGTTGATGTGGATGCCGGAATACCTGGGTAAAGAAGGCAATAAGCTGTTGAAACTGATTGAAGAGCCTACTGACAACACCTACCTCATTTTGGTTGCCAACGACCAGGAGCGCATCCTCAATACCATCCTCTCGCGTTGCCAGCTGATGAAGTTTTTACCCTTCCACGAGTCTACTTTGCGTGCCTATCTTATCAATGAAATGTCACTCTCAGAAGAGGCGGCAACTCAAATTGCCCGCTCTTCAGACGGAAGCATCAGCAAAGCCATTGAAGGCGCACGGGGGGCGGATAAAAACCAATCAAATCTTGTATTTGACTGGCTTCGCATTTGTTACAAAGGAGACAGCGAGGAAATGACTTCTTTTGTAAATGAAACGGTTTCAATGAGCCTGGACAACCAAATCCGCTTTCTGGAATACGCCTTGCACTTTTTTGAGACCTATCTGGGTTATTTGCTCAGCAATGGAGCTTCCACTGAAATGACAGAAAACGAAAAAGCAGTTGCCGATAAGATGAAGGCCATCATCGATGCCCAAAAGATAGAGAGCATTGGCAACACCATCAACCAGCTCATTTTTTATCTCAATCGCAACGGCAATCACAAAGTCAATTGGATGGCAGACACCATTGCCATTGGAGATATTTTGAGAAATATAACCCAATCTTCCCCAAATAGGCGTATTTTTGCCGATGAATCGCTTTTGATAACATAGAGTTACAATTTAAAAAATATCATAATATAAATAGGGTTATGGCATGTGCAAGTTGCGGATCAGGGGGTTGCGGTACAGGCGGATGCCAAAACAAGGGCCTTTGTGCCTCTGGTAGTTGTAATAAGATGAACGCCTATGATTGGATCACCGCGCTCGATATTGATGATCCGGTGGAATATCCTTATGTTGAAGTTAGTTTTAAGAACGGCTCCAGAAAAGATTTTTATAAGAATCCGCATCACCTTACTACCGGCGATACCGTGTTGGTAGAGGTACAGGGCGGTGGTTATGATATTGGCGTCATCACTTTGTCCGGTGACCTGGTACGGCTTCAGCTTAAAAAGAAATTTACCCACGAAGACAAAATCATCCTCAACGCAATTCGAAAGGCCAATGATCGCGATCTGGAAAAACTTGAAAACAAGGTTGACCTCGAAAGGAAGACCATGATCCAGGCACGGGCCATAGCGCAATCTATTGGCCTGAACATCAAAATTGGTGATGTGGAATTTCAGGGGGATATGAAGAAGGCCACCTTTTTCTTTACAGCCAATGGTCGTGTCGACTTCAGAGAGCTGGTGCGGGCGTATGCCAAAGAATTTAAGGTAAAGATTGAAATGCGGCAGATAGGTTCCCGTCAGGAGAGTGCACGCATAGGTGGCATTGGCAGCTGTGGCAGAGAGCTTTGCTGTTCTACCTGGCTCTCCGATTTTCGTTCCGTCAATACTACTGCGGCCAGATACCAAAACATTGCCATCAATCAAACCAAACTTTCCGGCCAGTGCGGAAGATTAAAGTGTTGCCTCAATTATGAGCTCGATACTTACATGGATGCATTGAAACATTTTCCTACACACGCCAATGTGATAAAAACACAAAAGGGCAATGCATCTCTTGTAAAGACAGATATTTTCAAAGGCATTATGTACTACGCTTACGACGATGTGTCTATGCGGGGCGTCTTCCATCCGTTGGATAAAGAAAAAGTAAAAGAAGTTTTAGCCTTGAACAAAAAGGGTGTTTTTCCAGAAGACCTAACCTCTTTTGCAGAGGCCAAAGAGGTAGAAAAAGAGATTGGCTTCGCCGACGTTACCGGAGAAATTGAGCTGCCCAATAAAAAGTCAAAGAAAAAGAAGAAGAAACCTGTACAAGGCAAGGGTCAGCCTGGTTCTGGTCAGGGTCGTGCCCCACAAGATGGAGAAAACAGAGGCGCAAGGAATGAAGGCACTCCAAACAGAGAAAATCGCGAAAACAGAGAAAACCGGCCAAATCAGCAAAATAGAGGAAACCGTGGGCCTGCCTCTGAAAACAGAGAAAATCGTGGAACCAAACCACAAAATCAGGGCCCAAGAGAAAACAGACCTCAACAAAATCTGCCAGCCGGAGAAGAGCCAAGACAAAACCAGGGGGAAAGGCAAAACAGACCACCCCAACCACAGGGTAAACCGATTTCTGATGGTCCAGATACCCCTCCAATGCCCGACAACAACGGAGGCGAAACCGGCCAGAAAAAGAACTTCAAAAAGAAAAAGTTTTTTAATAAAAATAAAAAGAACAACAATCCTTCGTAATGCAATTTGATGTGACCATTATTGGTAGCGGACCCGGTGGCTATGTAGCTGCTATCAGGTGCGCCCAGTTAGGAATGAAGACCGCCATCATTGAAAAATATGACGTTTTGGGCGGTACCTGTCTCAATGTAGGCTGTATTCCATCCAAAGCGCTGCTAGATTCTTCTGAGCATTTCCACAATGCAGCTCACCGCTTTGCAGAACATGGCATCAAGGTGTCATCGCTAAAAGTAGATATGGCTCAAATGATCCGCCGAAAACAAGATGTGGTGGATCAAACCTGCAAGGGAGTGGCTTTTCTCATGAAAAAAAATAAAATTACTGTTTTTCATGGCGTTGGTAGTTTTGTAGATAAAAACACCCTGCGCATTGATAAAAATGACGGCAGCAGCGAACAAATTACTACTGCCAAAACAATCATTGCTACCGGTTCAAAGCCCGTTACCCCTGATTTTATGGCTTACGACAAAAACAGGGTTATTACATCAACCGAAGCACTAAATCTATCTGAAATCCCCGCTACCATGGTAGTAATTGGAGCCGGTGTAATTGGGCTTGAGCTGGGTTCTGTCTTCGCTCGTTTGGGAACAAAAGTAGAAGTGGTAGAGTTTATGGATCGAATCCTACCCGGTATGGATACTGATTGTGCCAAGGAGTTGCAAAAGACACTTAAGACACTGGGCATGACCTTTCACCTCTCTCATGCTGTTAGCGAAGTTAAAGCCGGTAAAAAACAGGTGGCCGTGTCTATGAAAGCAAAAGATGCCGAAGCTGTCACAACCCTCTCTGCCGATTATTGCCTGATTGCTATAGGTCGTCGGCCCTATACAGAGGGTTTGGGTTTGGAAAACATAGGCATTACATTGGATGAAAAGGGCAGGATTCCTGTTGACCATCATCTTCAAACCAGTGTAGAAGGTGTTTATGCGATCGGCGATGTAATTAAAGGTGCCATGTTGGCTCACAAGGCAGAAGAAGAGGGCGTGTTGGTTGCAGAGTTGCTGGCAGGACAAAAGCCACACATCGATTACAACCTGATTCCAGGAGTTGTATACACATGGCCTGAAGTATCGGCTGTAGGCAAGACCGAAGAGACACTAAAGACAGAAGGTATTCCTTACAAAGTGGGTAAGTTTCCTTTTAAAGCCTTGGGTCGCGCCAGAGCCAGCATGGATGTGGAGGGGCTAGTAAAAGTCATTGCTCACAAAGATACAGATGAGTTGCTGGGCGTTCACATGGTAGGACCAAGAGTGGCCGATGTGATTATGGAGGCTGTTGCCTTGATGGAATTCCGCGCTTCTGCCGAAGACATGGCGCGGATCTGTCACCCACACCCAACCTATACCGAAGCCGTGAAAGAGGCTGCACTTGCAGCTACAGAAAACAGAGCATTACACGTATAAAATAGCATTATGAAATTCGGTGTTGTAGTTTTTCCTGGTTCGAATTGCGATGATGATATGATCCACGTACTGGGTACCGTTATGGGCTTTGATGTGGTAAAAATCTGGCACAAAGAAAGATCGTTGGACGCTTACGGTCCCCTCGATGGCATTGTGCTGCCTGGTGGCTTTTCCTACGGTGATTATCTACGCTCTGGTGCCATTGCACGTTTTTCTGACATCATGCCCGAAGTGGTAAGATTTGCAAACAACGGAGGCCTGGTATGGGGTATTTGTAATGGTTTTCAGATTTTGTGCGAAGCGGGGCTTCTGCCTGGTGTACTGCTGCCCAATGAGCAAAAAAAATTCATTTGCAAAAACGTATATCTTCAAACCGTCAATTACAACACTGCTATTACTACTTCAATTGCTGACGGCCAGATATTAAAAATTCCCATAGCTCATGCCGATGGTCGGTATTTTATTCCCCAAAACGAAGTCAATGCCCTTTGGGACAACGAGCAGGTTTTGTTTCGTTATTGTGATGCCAACGGCCAACTCACTGAAGAGGCCAACATCAATGGCTCTCTTTTCCACATTGCCGGCGTGTGCAATAAAAATAAAAATGTTTTTGGCATGATGCCCCACCCGGAAAGAGCAGCTGAAGAGACTCTGGGCAATACAGATGGGAAGCTTTTGTTTGAAGCATTGGCGGCCATTTCCATATAATTTTTTTCACTACACTTTTTACTTCGCTCCTGCTCGTAAGGGCTTGCTGCTTTATATGTCTTTATATTGTATCCGTATTGGGTATAATTAAAAAAGGGCCGTGGTCTCCCACAGCCCCTTAAGCTTAATCAGCAAGCTTTGATTGGATATTATCTTACGACCTGTACTTTTTTGCCAACGATGTATTTGCCATTGCTCAATTGAATGAGGTAGCTGCCATTCATCCAGTTGCTGGCATCAATTGTAAGATTGTCTGAAGAAGCAAATTTGTTGGTATAAACCAACTTACCAGCTCTGTCATAAACATTGACATTGGTTGCACCTTTGAGATCGGTGTTTTTGATGTCGACGTGAATTCTGGAAGCTGTTGGGTTGGGGAATACTGCAATTGCACTATTGTCTAAAAGATTGTAGGTAGAGCTGGGTTCTGCAAAAGCATATTCTCCAGTGTCTGATCTAAAATCTATTTTGTAAGTACCACCTACTGTTACAATGTTGGGACCATCTTGTGTACCAACGCCTGCAGGGAAGTCTTTTGCACCCCAGTTGATTGCCCATGCCGCTTCTGCTCGGAATTTCACACCATCGTCATTGGCACCACCGTGACTTGTCAAGGTAACCCCCTCATGTGTCCAGTGATTGCCGTCGGCCGCATCTTTGGTAAGGTATGTGTCTTTGCTATCGTCTGTACCTGGCCACTCTCCAAATGGTCCTGATTTACCAACCAAGCTAATTTTACCATACTCTTTAACCGCTTCAAAGTTATATGCTCCGGTTAAGGTATTGAAGGTAATTTTATAGTCTCCTGCCGGAATAGGAATGTTGGCGCCATCCTGCTCAGCAATACCTGAAGGAAAGTCTCCTGCACCCCAGTTTACAGCCCAGTCATTATCTGCTCGGAACTTGGCCTCACCATCAACCAACTCTATTCTCAATCTCCAGATGGTAGGATCGTCATTGTCTCTGATCATATCAGTATCCACATCCCAGCCACCAGGTGTTGCATCTCCAATGATGCCAACAGCAGCATAAGGTCTGATGATGGCAAAATTGTAATCAAGGGTCTTGGTGTTGAAAGTAATCTGGTATTTACCGGCTTCAGCAACTACGAGGTTGGGGCCGTTTTCAACGCCTTTTCCTGAAGGAAAGTCGGTGCCTCCCCAGTTGATATCCCATGCATTGTTGGCTCTGAATTTGATTTCACCGGCGGTAAGATCAACTCTTGCTTTCCACAGATCTCCATTGTTTTGGTCTCTTGCCAATTCTGTGTCTGAATCCCAGCCACCAGGAGTAGCGGTACCAATGACACTTATGCTTTGGTATGATTTGATTTCTTCAAAGGTATAAGCACCTGTGCTTCTATCGAACGTTACAAGGTACTTGCCGGCCTGTGCTATTGGAATGTTAGGCCCGTCTTGTGTTGCTGTACCCGCCGGGAAATCAGAAGCTCCCCAGTTAACAGTCCATGCATTGTCTTTACGGAATTTTGCCTCTCCAGCCACCAGGTTGATGGTTATAAAATACTTATTGGTATCTCCCTGCACTTCATACATATCTGTGTCATTGTCCCAGCCACCAGGTGTAGCAGAACCAATGATTCCTACGTCTGAGTGTACCTGGAAGTTGTATGCTCCTGAGTTGGAATTAAACGATACGGTATAATCGCCATAAAGAACAGGAATATTGGGTCCGTCCTGGATACCAACACCTGATGGGAAATCTTTTGCACCCCAGTTAACGATCCAGGCATTGTCAGCTCTAAACTTAGCTTCTCCGTTTACCAACGTAATATCCAATGAATATAGAGTTGGGTCTGTCGCATCTTGTACCAGCGGCGTGCTGGCATCCCACCCTGATGGCGTGGCTGTACCTATGATGCCTACGGTTTCAAATGGCTTGATTTCTGTAAAGCTGTAAGCAAGGCTTCCTGTATTGAAATTAACCAGGTATTTTCCAGCTGTGGGTACTGCTATGTTGGCACCACCCTGAACGCCTGTACCGGCAGGGAATTCTGTTCCTCCCCAGTTTACAGCCCAGTCGTTGTTGGCTCTAAACTTAACTTCTCCTACGATCAGGTCAACAAATCCTTTCCATACGGCAGGATCATTGGCATCTCTGGTAAGTTCTGTATCACTATCCCATCCTCCCGGAGTGGCAGATCCTATTACGCTGATTTTCTGAAAATCTACTGCTTGCTCAAAGCTATAAGCTCCAGTGCTTTTGTTAAAAGTAACATGGTATTTTCCTGCTGCAGCAATTGGAATGTTGGGGCCATTCTGCACGCCTGTACCCGTAGGGAAGTCGGTAGCACCCCAGTTAATATCCCATGCGTCGTTTTGACGGAATTTAACTTCTCCTTTGGCCAACTCCATTGTAATAAAATAGGCGTTGGTGTCTGTTTGGTCAATGTACATATCGGTATCTGCATCCCATCCTGAAGGCGTAGCAGAACCAATGATGCCAATATCAGAGTCTACATCAAAGTAGTAGGCTCCGGTAGAGGAATTAAAGGTAACGGTGTAATCTCCCGCAACCACTTTCATATTGGGTCCATTTTGGGTAGCGGTACCTGATGGAAAATCAGAGGAACCCCAGTTAATGTCCCATGCGTCGTTTGCCCTGAATTTGGCCTCACCATCCGTCAACTTGATGGTCAGTGTCCATACATTAGGGTCGTTGGCGTCTTGCACCATGCTTGTATCACTGTCCCATCCACCTGGCGTGGCGGTACCAATAATACCCACAGTGTTGATCTGGCCAAATAAAGCCATTGACACCAACATCATGAAGGAAAACAAATGTAGCCGTAATTTCATTGGTTTAATTTTTTGTGAAAAAATAGTTATTGTTACTGCGACACAAAGTAAGTATTTTTTTTAATTTTACCGAATAAATTTATTATAAAAAATTACTTCTATGAGAAGCCAAAATTTCAAATCGAAGGCCCATTTCTTATTATTGTTTTTTCTAACTTGTTTTAGCGGAATATTATTTGGTCAACGGGTGGTAAAAGGGGTTGTAACCGATGCAACTTCTGGTGACCCTCTGATTGGAGCAAATATTGTTTTGAAAGAAGACAATTCCCACGGTACTGTCACTGATTTTGACGGTGCTTTTTCACTCGAAGTGCGGCCAGGAACAAAAATGATTATTGTCAGTTATACTGGCTACACAACTCAGGAAATTGATGTTTCCTCCTCTTCTGAGGTCAAAGTAGAACTTATGGCCGGCCAGATACTGGAGGATGTGGTTGTCATCGGTTATGGTACAGTAAAAAGAGAAGACGCTACCGGTGCTATCCAGGCGGTCACTTCTGAAAAGTTTAACCGAGGAGCCATTACGGGAGCCCAGGAACTCATTGCCGGAAAGGTAGCCGGCGTGAGCATAACCACAGAGGGAAGTCCCGGTGCCGGATCAAAAATCAGAATCAGAGGGGAATCATCTCTCTCGGCTACCAACGATCCTCTCATTGTGGTAGATGGTATTCCCCTCGACAACGGAGGGGTCTCAGGTAGCAGAAACCCGCTCAACATCATCAACCCCAACGACATCGCCAGCATGAGTGTACTCAAAGATGCTTCGGCAACCGCCATATATGGCAACCGTGCTGCCGGTGGTGTCATCCTCATTACTACCAAAAAAGGAGTTGTGGGCAGCAAAATGTCGCTTAGCTACAATGGCAACTTTTCTGTGGGCACCAAATACAACAAAGTAAATGTGCTTACAGCAGATGAATACAGAAACTACATCAATACTAAGTACAACTACGATCCTTCCAAGCCCATAAACGAACAAGCAGCCCCCATCCAGCTCATGGGTGCTGACAATGTTGACTGGCAGGAGTTGATTTATCAGAATGCTACCGGCATGGATCACAATGTGGGTGTATCAGGAGCCATCAAACAATTTCCTTACAGGATTTCTTTGGGGTATACAGATAAAAATGGTTTGTTAAAGACAGATAATTTTAAAAGGTATACCACCGCCGTCAATATCAACCCTGGCTTTCTCGACAATGCACTGCAGTTGAATCTGCATTTTAAAGCCATGCAAAACAAAAACCATTTTGCAGATCGTGGGGCCATAGGCAACTCATTGAACTACGATCCTACGCATGGCCCGTACGATGCCACTTCAAGGTATTCAGGATATACTGCCTGGACCATACCTGCCAATGGCAATCCCAACCCCATTGCTCCAACAAACCCCATTGCCTTGCTGGAAATAAGAAACGACAATGCTACGGTCAATCAATACATTGCCAATGCAAGTGCCGATTATCGTTTTTGGTTTCTGCCTGATTTAAGGATCAACCTTTCTGTAGGCCATGACCAGGCAAAGGGTGAAGGACGTGTCATCGTGCCCAATACTGCTGCATTTGCATTTGATGCCATCAATGGTGGTGGGGTCAACAACTACTATACACAAACCAAAAAAAATACAGTTTTTGAATCCTACCTTAATTATAAAAAAGATTATGGTAAACACAGCTTTGATGTAATGGGTGGTTATTCATGGCAGCGTTTCTATGTAGAAAACTATTACAAAAATAGTGATACCGCCGGCACTCCCGCTGAAACATCTGAAAACAGAGACCCTGCAGAGTATTTCCTCGCTTCTCTTTTTACCAGACTAAATTACGATTTCAGTGACCGTTACTACCTGACTTTCTCCCTGAGAAGAGATGGTACTTCACGATTTTCTCCCGATTCCAGATTTGGATTGTTCCCTGCCGCTGCCCTGGCAGTAAAAGTGATAGACAATGACAACAACTACTTCAACAACATCAAACTCAGAACGGGGTGGGGTGTAACAGGTCAGCAGGACATTGGAGATTATTACGCTTACCTTGCCAGATACCAGGTGGGCAATCCCAATGCACAGTACCAGTTTGGCAATGAATTTATCACAACCTTAAGACCCAATGGTTACGACGCCAACATCAAATGGGAAGAGACTACTACGTACAACGTGGCGGTAGATTTTTCCATCATCAAAAACAAATTGTCCGGATCATTAGACGTATATCAAAAGCTCACCAAAGACCTGCTCAATCGTATTCCGGTTCCAGCAGGTACCAACCTTACCAATTTCATTACCACCAACGTGGGTAATATGGAAAACAAAGGCATTGAGTTGATCTTAAATACTACGCCCACATCCTGGTTGGATTTGTCCGTAAACCTCACACACAACGTGCCCAAGATTACCAAATTGACAAAGGTAGATGACCCAACTTACAAAGGAGTAGCAACCGGAGGAATTGCTGGTGGTGTGGGATCCAACATTCAGATACATTCTGTGGGTTATGCACCAAGTTCATTTTACGTATACAAACAATTGTATGATGAAAACGGAAACATCCTCGAGGGACAATACGAAGATGTAAATAAAGACGGTGTGGTCAACAGTTCCGACTTTTACCACTATAAGAGCCCCAATCCTTATCTTACAGCTGGTATTACCGGTTCCATTCACATAAGTAACTTTGATCTAAGCTTTGCAGGTCGCGCCAACCTTGGCAACTACGTTTACAACAACGTACAAACCGATATGGGCTACCTAAACAGAGCGGTTGCTTCCAACGGTGTTTTGTGGAACATTCACCAATCCGCCATCGACAACAATGTAAAAGATCAAAGCAAACTTACTTTCAGCGACTTTTTTGTCAGAGATGCTTCTTTTTTCCGCATTGACCACATAACCTTGTCTTACAACCTGCCCAATGTATTTAAGGGTTTGAGGATTTATACCACCGTACAAAATCCAGTGGTAATTACCAAATACGATGGACTTGATCCTGAAATAGGCAACGGCATTGACAACAATATTTATCCAAGACCGAGAACCTTCCTGGGAGGTGTTTCTGTTAATTTTTAATTTTAGAAAAGTCATAAATCATGAAAAAATCTTCGATTTTTAGTCTGATGATACTTTTGGGAGTGAGCCTCTCTTCCTGCTTCAATGATCTTAACACAGTACCGCTGGACAAAGACATTTTAACAGCAGACGCCGTTTACAAAGATGCATCTTCCTATAAAAAAGTGTTGGCCAAAGTATACGCCGGTTATGCCGTCTCTGGTCAACAAGGTGCCGCCGGACAGCCCGACATCGAAGGTATTGATGAAGGTTTTGGTCAATACCTTAGAGGATACTGGTACCACCAGGAATTGTCTACTGATGAAGCGGTAATCGGCTGGAATGACCAAACCATCAAAGACTTCCACAACCAGACATGGACAGAGACAGATGGTTTTATTTACGCTTTTTACAGCAGAATTTTTTATCAGATCTCTTTGTGCAATGAGTTTATTCGGGAAACAGCAGAAGACAAACTTTCTGAGAGAGGGGCCGATGATGCACT
>CALMWS010000186.1 GCA_937870795.1 uncultured Bacteroidota bacterium
CAATTAGCAGGATAGTAAAAATTAACCGTGAAAATCTCCCTGGCCCAAATCAACCACCACATCGGCAACTTTGACGGCAACCTCCAAAAGATGCTCGATGCTGTGACCATAGCCCGCAACGAGGGCTCCGACATCATCTGCTTTGGCGAACTGGCTACCTGTGGCTACCCTCCCCGCGACTTCCTCGAATTTGATGACTTTATCCAGCTGGCTTATAAAAGTGTGGATCGATTGTTGGAGGAAACCGACGAAATCGCCATCGTGCTGGGCAGTCCTACCAAAAATCCCGATCCGGAAGGAAAAAACCTGCACAACTCTGTGCTCTTCCTCTATCAGCGCGAAATAAAATTTGTACAACACAAAACCCTGCTGCCCACCTACGATGTTTTTGATGAATACCGTCACTTCGAACCAGCCAGAGAATGGGGCGTAGTGGAATATAAAGGTAAAAAAATAGCACTCACCGTCTGTGAAGACATCTGGGATGTAGGTACCAACGATCCTATGTACACCGTAGTACCTTGCGATCGCATGATGCCCTTTAACCCCGATTTTATCATCAATACCTCGGCTTCCCCCTTCAATTACGATCACGCCAATAGCCGGATCGCAACGGTGAAAGCCAATATGGAACGGTACAAAATACCCATGTTTTATGTCAACCACGTGGGAGCCCAAACCGAACTCATCTTTGATGGCGGCAGCCTCGTTTCTTCTCCCGATGGCAACATCTTTGACGAGATGCCCTATTTCCGCGAAGACATCAGGCATTACGAGCTCGATCAGGTAATCAAAGGGGGCATCAACCGGGAACAAAGCAGGGACAAAATCCAACTCATCCATGATGGCCTGGTTTTGGGCATCAAAGACTACTTCTCCAAACTGGGTTTGTCTAAGGCATTGCTGGGTCTCTCCGGAGGTATAGATTCTGCCATTACCGCCGTGTTGGCCGTTGAAGCCTTAGGCGCAGAAAATGTGCGGGTGCTGCTTATGCCCTCCCAGTACTCATCAGAACACAGTGTCAACGATGCAGTGGCACTCGCCAAAACATTGGGCATTCGATACGATATAATTCCTATAAAAGGCATGTACGATGCCTTCATGACCGAGTTGCAACCCCTCTTTGGCGACCTTCCCTTTAATGTGACCGAAGAAAACATCCAGGCTCGGGTACGTGGCATCCTCAACATGGCCGTATCCAATAAATTTGGTCACATCCTGCTCAATACCACCAACAAAAGCGAAATGTCTGTAGGCTATGGCACCTTGTACGGCGATCTTTGCGGCGGTATCTCAGTATTGGGTGACGTGTATAAAACCGAAATCTACAAATTGGCGGCATACATCAATCGCGAAAAAGAAATCATACCCGTCAACACCATCCAAAAACCACCTTCTGCCGAATTGAGACCCAATCAAAAAGATTCGGATTCGTTGCCTCCCTACGAGGTTCTGGATCCCATCCTTTACCAATACATTGAAATGCGCCGTGATCCACAAGACATCATCGCCATGGGCTTTGACGAAAGCACTGTAAAAAGGGTGTTAAAACTGGTCAACACCAGCGAATTTAAAAGACACCAGACCGCTCCCGTGCTGAGGGTAAGCCCCAAGGCATTTGGCAGCGGCAGGCGCATGCCCATTGTAGGAAAATACCTTTCATAATCACGTAATCAATAATCCATTATATAATGAAAATTATCAGATCTTTACCCATCGCTGCTGTTTTTTTTCTCTTTACCTTGTCACTGATTTCTTGTCAGGACGATGATCCTTATGCCAACCTCACCGGCAGTTATACCCTTTCTTCCTCTACCGTTGATGGCTCTTCAGCCGGCCCCGTTAGTGGCAACCTCAATTTCAACAGCGATAAGTCGGGTGACATCGACATTTCTTATGTGGTAGGCAATACACAGTATTCTTTGGAGGGCAATTTCAATTTTACCGCAGATGAAAATACCCTCACCCTCAATCCGGGTGCCAGCGATGAAGAAAAGTGGACCAGGGTAGAAGATGAAAAAAACAAACAAAGTTTTGCCTTTGACGTAACCCAGGCCGGCGACGTAAAAGGAGTGGTACTGATATTTACCAAATAATCTCATTTGAATCGAGTAATCGGCAGATACAGCCAAAACACCGATGGTCCACTGCTGGTGGCCATCGGTGCCATGCATGGCAATGAACCGGCTGGAGTGGAAGCCATCAAGACGGTTTTTTCCATGCTCGAACACGAAAAAAAAATCAAACCCAATTTTGAATTTAAAGGCACCATGATCGGCCTTGTTGGCAATCTCAATGCCTACCAACAAAAAGTGCGTTTCATCGACAAAGACCTCAACCGCTCCTGGTCCTATGAAACCTACCAGGAAATCAGAGACCTGCCTCAGGATGGCATCAATGCCGAACAAAAAGAAATGCTCGACATCATAGATGCACTGAGGGCTGAAATCGAAAAAAATCCTCCCAAACAAATCATCGTTTTAGACCTTCATACCACTTCGGCCCACGGTGGTATTTTTTCCATTACCTCCGAAGACCCTATGAGTATTCGTATGGCGGTGGAATTGCACGCTCCTGTCATAAGGGGCATGCTCGACAATATTTCGGGATCTTCCATTCACTTTTTTGATGGCGAAAACATGGGCATTCCCACTACCGCCATAGCCTTTGAATGTGGTCAGCACGAAGACACTGAAAGTGTATACAGAGGCATCGCTGCCATCATCAATTGTATGCGTACCATTGGCTGCGTCAATGCCCATGATGTGGAAAACAAACACGATGAAATTCTGATCAATTTTTCAAAACACCTGCCCAAAGTCAATAGATTAATTGGTAAATACAGCATCAAACATCCGGGCCAATATGAAATGTTGCCTGGTTTTAAAAGTTTCGACCGGGTTACCAAAGGACAGCTACTTGCTATGGATGGTGATATTCCTGTACATTGCCCTCAGGACGCCATGATCCTCATGCCTTTTTATCAAAAAATGGGTGAAGATGGTTTTTTCCTTATCATAGAACAGGTAATGGCCCCTTAAATTGAGTATCTTTGATAAAATGCATTTACTTTAATGATTTTTCCGATAGGCGATACACAGGTTCAGGGAGGACATAAACCGGTGTTTTCTTATGCCTTTATGGTCATCAACACAATAATGTTTGCCATTCAATTGTCAATACCCGGCAACCTCATTTGTGAACTGAGTGTGATCCCTGATGATATCAGATCGGGCAACCATCTTTACACCCTGCTTACCAGCATGTTTCTCCATGGCAGTTACATGCACATTGTGGGCAATCTCTTGTTTCTCTGGGTTTTTGCCGACAACATAGAAGCAGTCATAGGCAATTTTCGTTTTATGCTTTTTTACCTGGGGGGTGGCATAGCCGCCAGCCTAGCCCATGTTTATCTGGGCTCTCCGGCCACCATAGCAGGCGTTTGTTGCGCGCCCTGCAACGGTTGCGACACCATACCACTTTGTGGTGGCCTGATCCCTTCACTGGGCGCAAGTGGAGCCATCTCCGCCGTCATGGGTGCCTATCTTTTAATGTTCCCATCATCAAAGGTAAAAGTGCTGATCCTGATTTTTTTCTCGAGCTTTTATATCTCGGCCTGGGTTTTTCTTGGGCTTTGGTTTATCCAACAACTGATTGCCGGCCTGGGCTGCACCAGTACCCTGGCTGAACAAGCCGAATCTGGCGTAGCCTGGTGGGCTCATATCGGTGGCTTTGTCTTTGGCATCGCCGCTGCCCTTTATTTCAAAAATAAGACCGATGTCAAAGCCGTTATACAAAAAGAAAAATACAGCAACATTCTCTGATTTATATTCCAATTTATTTTCATGAAAAACAATAAAGGCAAAAAACTATCCCCCGGCCACCTGAGCAATCAGGCCCTCAATCTTTTTGCCGCCCACCCGGCCAAAAAATACAACGCCCGGCAAGTCATCGAAAAGTTACAAATCAGCAATAGCAAAGACTCGGTGCTCCACGTGCTCAAAACACTTGGAAGAAAGTCGTTTCTCGTTCACCACAAAGACGATTTCTTTCAGTGGAACAAGGAAAATTCCAGCCTGGCTGCCAAATCCAAAAACCACGACTACTTCACCGGCAGGGTAGATCTTACGCGTACGGGAGCCGCCTACATCATCATCGACGGCAAAGAAAATGACATCTTTGTTCCTGAACGCCATACCGGTAATGCCATGCACCGCGACATCGTCAAGGTAGAAGTTCCAAAAAGAAGCAGCAAAAGACGTCCTGAAGGGAAAATTATAGAAGTCATCACTCGATCTCTTACCCATGTTTTGGGCACCCTCCGCGTCTTTCACCACTACTCCATCGTTTTTCCGGATGCCGCATCTCGTTTTCCTGAAGTGCTCATCAAAGCAGAAGACCTTCTCGATGCCAAAGACGGTGACAAGGTTGTAGCAAAAGTCACCAGCTGGGGAAGCAGCCAAAACAACGCCATTTGGGGAGAAGTCACCTCCGTACTGCACGAGGTGGACGATAACGAAGTGGCCATGCAATCCATCCTCCTGAGCGCCGGCTTCAACCTCGACTTCCCTGAAAATGTAATCGCAGAAAGTGAAGCCATCGAGGGTAAAATCACCAAAAAAGACCTGCAGGAAAGGCGCGATTTTCGTAAAATCCTCACCTTTACCATAGATCCCGAAACCGCCAAAGATTTTGACGATGCCATCTCCTACGAAGTTTTGGAAAACGGCGACATTGAAATTGGCGTACACATCGCAGATGTAACCCACTTTTTAAAAGAAAATTCAGCCCTCGACAAAGAAGCCTACGACCGCTCTACCTCGGTTTATCTGGTCGATCGCGTACTTCCCATGTTGCCAGAAAAATTAAGCAACGATCTCTGTTCTCTCAATCCACATGAAGATAAATTCACCTTTTCAGCCGTCTTTACCTTCAACGACAAATACAAAATCACAAGTGAGTGGTTTGGCAAAACCCTCATCCATTCAGATCGCCGCTTTAGCTATGAAGAAGCCCAGCAATGCCTGGAGACAGGTGAAGGAGATCATGCAGCTGAGCTAAGAAAAATCAATGCCATCGCCCACAAGCTGCGCAAAGAGAGGTTTAAAAATGGAGCCATCAATTTTGAGAGCGAGGAGGTAAGATTTGTGCTCGATGAAAATAAAAAACCGGTGAGCATGACCGTCAAGGAACGAAAAGACGCCCACCTGCTCATTGAAGATTTTATGCTGCTGGCCAATCGGTCGGTAGCCAAATTTATGGCTAAAAAAACCATCCCTGAAATCCCCTTCGTCTATCGGGTACACGATATGCCGGATCCTGGAAAACTGGTTGATTTTGCCCTCTTTGCGAAAGAAATGGGCTATGCCATGAAAGTTGACAGCCCCAAAAACATCGCCGCTTCCTTCAATGACCTGGCTAAAAAAATTGAGTCGGATCCTACCCTTCGTGTCCTCAGTCCCTTGGCTATTCGCACCATGGCAAAGGCAGAATACAGTACCAAAAACATTGGACACTACGGACTCGCGTTTGACTATTACTCTCATTTTACTTCACCCATAAGAAGATACAGCGACGTACTGGCCCACCGCATCCTTTATCAAAACCTTGGAGAAAGCCAGTACAGAGTAGATCTGGAAACCCTGGAACAAAAGTGCAAACACATCTCCCGTCAGGAAGTAAAGGCTGCGGAAGCCGAAAGGGAGTCGGTCAAATACAAACAGGTGGAATACATGATGAGCCATATCGGTGATGTATTTGATGCTCAAATCTCCGGCATGATCGAAAAAGGCATCTTTGTACAACTACCGGAATCAGGAGCCGAAGGCCTTATCCCTTTTTCCAACTTCAGCGGGCATTACAAAGTGGATGCTTCCAAATTAAGAGCCTTATCCAAATACACTGGTCACGAATTCAGAATGGGTGATCTCGTTAAAGTCAAATTGCTGGAAGCCGACCTTTTATCGCGAAAACTAGAATTTGAACTTTTGGACGAAGAATAATGTATTATTGATTTTAAATCTTTTTATGACCATTATCCGAAATTTTATTCAAACCCATCCCATTCACGCTTTGCTTTTCGATCTCAACGGTACCATGGTGCACGACATGCCCTATCATACCAGGGCCTGGCACCAGATTTTTGTATCTCTTGGGGTTGACATCACCTATGAAGACACCAAAAAAGAGTGTTACGGCAAAAACGAAGAAGTCATCGAAAGGGTCATGCCAGGCCAATTTCCACTGGATGTAAGAACGGAAATGGGTTGGAAAAAAGAAGCAATTTACCGTAGAGAATTTGAAGCTGAATTGGGCCTTATCCCCGGCCTGTCTGCTTTCCTGCAGGAAGCTTCCCAACAAAATTTAAAAATGGCCATTGGCAGCGCCGCCATCAAAGAAAATATAGATTTTGTGATCGATGGCTGTGAGATCCGTCATTACTTTGATGCCCTGGTCTCAGCCGATGATGTGGTCAAAAGTAAGCCCCACCCCGAAACTTTTTTGAAATGTGCCGAAAAACTGCAAACACATGCCACCCATTGCCTGGTTTTTGAAGATACTCCCAAAGGAGTAGAATGTGCCGTCAATGCTGGTATGCACTGTGTAGTCTTACTCACCACCCACGAAAAGGATGAGTTTAATCCTTATAAAGATTGGGTGGTAGATTATATTCACGATTATAAATAGGCTTAACCCCTGTGATGGGTGGAGTGATACATGAGTTCATAATACTCCCTGGCCATCCTGCAACTTTCAAAGCCATTTTGTACGTCTTTCATGCCCTCTTGCACAATCTTTCTCCAGCGGGGCTGGTCTTTGTAGTAAGTGGGCAAAATCTCATCTTGTAAGATCCTGTAGAGGTGAAACAAGTCGTGCTCATCCTGTTGATGGATGTTGGTGTTTTTATAGTCTGCCTGTGGTATGATAAATGAATTTTCTCCGTGACGGGCAAATTCGCAAATCCATCCATCGTCGGTACTGAAATTGACCGCCCCATTCATCGCTGCCGTCATGCCACTGGTACCACTGGCTTCCCTGGGCACCCTGGGATTGTTGAGCCACGCATCGGCCGCTTGTTTCAGGCGTTTACTCACGGCCAGTTCATAGCCTATACACACCGCCATGTTTTTGTATTTTTTACTCAGGTGCACCAGCGAATTGAATTCACCAATGGCCGAATAATCCAATGGGTATGGCTTACCTGCCCAAATGATCTGCACCGGATATTTGCTGTCTTCCAGCAAGCGGGTAAATGTTTCTATGTCGCGGGTAATGAGGTTTGCCCTTTTGTACCCCGCAAATCTTCTTGCCCACACGATGGTAAATACATCCGGATCCATCAGCTTTCCGGTCTGGTCAGCTACCAAATCAAAGGCACGCTGCTTTAGCCATCGCTTTCGATCAATGAAATCTTCTTCCCTGCCATCTTCCATGGCTTTGTAAAGCTGCTTATCTGCCCAGTACTTCCAGTTTTGGCTATTGGTAATGGACGTGATCTCACAAATGTTGTTGTACTTGCCCCACATCTCCCTGCTCACTACACCATGCAGCCTTGAAACCCCGTTGGCATAACGGGCCGATCTCAATGCCAGCAGTGAATGGTTGCACTGGTCGTTGTCAATGCCCATGATCATTTTCACCTGCTCCAGCGGAATGTCTAAAAAATAGCCCATTTTATCGCACAGATAAAGGTCGTGAATTTCATTGCCGGCCTCTTCAGGTGTGTGGGTGGTAAAGATCAATCTTTTCCGTACTTCGCTAAGGGAACCAAACTTTTTGTACAAATGGAAAATAGCCGGTGCAGCATGGGCTTCGTTGAGGTGGTAAACCTCGGGTTCAAAGCCCAGGAGATCGATGAGTTTAGCACCACCAATGCCCAACAGGATATACTGCGCAATCTTGGTAGCCGTGTTGGAATCGTACAATCGGTGTGTGATGGTCTGGGCCAGGTAATCATTCTCCGGCAAGTCGGTCGACAATAAAAAAACCGGTGCCGATTGAAACACATGAGGAGGCAGATAATAAGCCGCTACCCATACCGGTGCATTGTGGATGTTGATCTGAAAGCGGATGCCGGTGTCTTCCAAAAAATTGTACACCTTTTCGTTCCATTGTACCTGCAGGGTCTGATCCTGATTGCGAGCCTGATCATAATACCCGTATTTCCAAAGCACTCCAATCCCAATGAGGTTCTGCCCCAATTCATAGGCACCCCTCATGTGGGATCCCGCCAGAAAACCCAATCCTCCGCTGTAAATTTTGAGCGCCTGATCGATGGCAAATTCCATCGAAAAATAGGCCACTTTGGTGTTGTACTTCTTATTTATAGTAAAAGGCAGCTTATAGCCCGCAAATTTGTTCATGTTCTATTTATCAAGGGGGCAAAGATACAATTTGAGGCCATGACACAAAAAATCTGGTCGTCAATTTGGCACAGGGGCATAAAAACAGTCACTGAATTTGGCCATTTCTATGCATTGCCACTTTTCTTTCAACTATCTTACCTCAAAGCTGTGCTATTTTTCAGGAAGGCATGATGCCCTGGTCGGCAAAGCTGTAGTAATTATTACCGGCTATAATAACATGGTCTAAAAGCACAATATCAAAAATCTTACTCGCCTCTTTAACTTTTCGGGTCAAATCAATGTCTGATTGACTGGGCTGGTTTCTGCCAGATGGGTGGTTGTGCGCCAGGATCATGGAGAGGGCTCCCACCTCTACCGCTTTTTTCATAATCAACTTTACATCGGCAATGACAGATGACATACCTCCCTTAAACAGGGGCAGTGCCTGAATGAGACGGTTTCCTTTGTTGAGATACAAGACCCAAAACTCTTCATAATTGAGATCAGAGATGCGCGGGCCTAAAAACCGATAGGTTTCACTTGACGAGGTAAAATGAGGTACTTCTTCGGGACCCGATGCGGCCCTTCGTCTGCCCAATTCCAGCGCCGCAGCCAGGATCATGGCCTTGGCCGGGCCCATGCCCTTAATCTTACAATAAGCGGCATAAGGCTGCTTTCCCAGTTGATAAAGGTTGTGATCAACCACCTGAAGCAATTCTCTCGCCAAATCCAGGGCACTCTTATCCCTGCTGCCGGTCGACAATAAGATGGAAATCAGTTCTGAATCAGAGAGGTGATCCAATCCTTTTTGCATCGCCTTTTCGCGGGGACGATCCTGTAGGTGCCAGTTTTTAATAGAGGCTTTGTTCGGGTGGTTTTGCATGCTTGGAAATTTTTCATATATGTAATGGGTTAATAGATAGCAAAATTGGTAAATACCAATGGATATTTAATTAAAACACAAAAAGCCCCCCATTGGTTGAGGAGCTTTTCGTTTTATTTTGATGCTGGCTTACTTATTCGCCGTCGCTTTCTTCAGCTACCGCTTCTTCCCTGGCAGGGATCACTACCTGGCCCTTGTAGTACAAAGCACCTTCGTGAACATAAGCCCTGTGGTAAAGATGTGCTTCACCTGTTGTTTTGCAGGTTGCAATCTGTGGAGTTCCTATCTTGTAGTGTGTCCTTCTTTTCCTTCTCCTCTGTGCAGATACCCTGCTCTTGGGATGTGCCATTTCTTTATTGTTTTACTGGTTCAATAATTATTCAAAATTTAAGTCCTTCAATGATGACCACGGCCCCACGTCTGAATCGTTGTCCGCACCATCTTTTAGTCTTGAAATCACTTCCTGATCACAATCGGCTTCGTCCTCATGACTTTTAAACATGGGCAACGAAACGCAGATCCATTCATAAATGGGCTGGGCAAAATTGACCTTGCTGGTTTCAACATCGATGAACATCACTTCATCTTCTGCCTCATCACCCGCACCGTACTTGATGTGCAAAGTGAAGAAGGTATCCATGGGTAGCATAAACTCCCCAAGACACCGGTCACAAGTTACCTCAGCTGCACCTGTAAGTGTGAACTCGGCAATGGCCATGTCGGGCCGCTTGTCCAAATCCAGGGTCACTTCAAAATTACCCCTCTTTACCAGCGCAGCTTCAAAACATTCAAAAAATGCATCGTCTACCTGGAAATGAAAAGTGTGCATTCCATTCTTCAATCCCTGGTAGGGAATGGAAAAATGATCCAAGACCTTCATTTAAAAAAACTTTTTTAAATTGGAGTGCAAAAATAAGAAAAATCCTGATCCAAACAAAATATAGAAGATTTTTTAGTTGTTTTTTTGAGGATAAGCAACTAACTATCATCACTTTAAATCAATTTTACCCCGCTGCAATATCTTCCCAATTTGTCCATTAAACAAACTTTATTTGGTAATCTAACGATTTTAACCCAAAAATAGAATAAAAATAAGGGAGAATGGGCAATTTACTTATATAATATTTTTTCATATACGTAGCCCGCTTTCAAAATATTGGCATCTCCCTCTTGTCAGTTTACGAAAAAGAGCTATCTTTGCAGTCCTTTTTAAACATTTATAAGTTATAAGTGCCATGGTAAGCATATCAATACCTACGACAACAAGAGCCGGAGTCGGCACCAAGCAAGCAAAACTTGACAGAAAAAGCGGTTTGATTCCTGCTGTGATCTACGGTCAGAAAAATGACCCCATCCACATCAATGTAACCCTTCAGGATGTAAAAAACATCATTTACACTCCCGACTTCAAGGTTGCTGAATTGAATGTTGATGGCACAACGCACAAATGCATCGTTAAATCTACCCAGTTTCATGCGGTTAACGACAGCCTCATCCACATCGACTTCCTGAAATTGTCAGAAGGTCTGAAAGTTAAGGTTGACGTGCCTGTTAGATTTTTCGGTACTTCTCCAGGTGTTAAATTGGGTGGTAAACTCATCCAGTTGGTTCGTAAAGTAACCATCAAAACCACCCCTGATAAATTGATCGACGAACTAAAAGTTGACATCTCAGGCCTGGATCTGGGTGGTGTACTCAGAATCAAAAGCATCGAAGTTCCTGCAGGTATCGAAATCATGGCCAACGCCAGCATTCCAATTGCCAACGTTGAGATCCCAAGAGCCCTCAAGTCTGCAGCAGCAGAAGAAAAGAAAGCAGCCGGAAAGAAATAATTTCCCGCAGCAACCCAATAAAAAAAGCCTCGTCCACAAACGGGGCTTTTTTATTTGGCGGAGTAACCGGGTATCGGAGCACCTGGCAACCGAGCACCTGGCAACGGAGCATCCGGTTATCTGATGCTCCGATACCCCGATGCTCCGTCCCCGGTTACTTCAGCTTCCCAAACACCTCCTGCAGCAGCGGACTGGTACGTTGACCCACATCCGTACGGATGCCTTCTTCTTTTACCTGGATCAGTGAAAACAAACCATCCAAAGCCTTATTGTTGACGTGGTCATCCAACTGAGGATTCAATTTTTTCTGGAACGGGATTTTATTGTAGGCATCCACCACCGTTTTCCAATACGTTCTGGCGTTTACCTCATCGAGACTGGCCTGGATCACAGGTAAAAATGCTGCGTATAGCGAGGCGCGGGACGAAGATTCCAGATAACGTGTAGCCGCATCTTTATTGCCAAACAAGATCGCGGATGCATCCTTGATGGTCATGCCCTTGATGGCATCTACAAAGATGGGAGTTGCCTTCTTTACGGCTATCTCTGCGGCTTCATTCATCTTGGCTATCAGCTTGGTCTCAGTATCTTCAAAACCGGGTACTTTTTTAACAACGTTGATTACCTTCTGTGCATCTTCGGGGATCAGGATCTTGTATGGACTACCAAAAAATCCATCTTTGATAGAGAGTTGAGTCACCGCTGATTCTACACCCTTGTTGAGGGCCTCCTTGAGTCCGAGTCCGGTATTGTCATCACCTTGTCCGGTGAGCGCCTTGGCGTCTTTTTTTGCCTTATCCAGCAACTTACCGATCTGGGCTTGTGCTGTCATCATGCCAAAGGCCAAAACGGCCAGGAAAAAGTATTTTTTCATCTTCATTTTTTTTTACAAATAACGCAAGTTTTTGCCTTCAGTTAGGTGTCTGTCGTCATTTAATGAAATATTAACTACCCATCTCCTCATCGCCAAAATTAAACTATGCGGTATCTTTACCATATAAATCTTACCTACTTGAAATTCAGCAAACACGATCTCATAGCCGCAGCCTTTATTTTGGCAGCTGCAGTCATCAAACTTCAATACCATGAACTCTGGAAAGACGAATGGCAGGCCTGGCTGGTGGCAAGAGATATGTCAATGGGCCAGTTGCTGGGCTTTCTCAACTACGAAGGTCACCCCGCCCTCTGGTACCTCTACCTCAAGCCCTGGACCCTGCTGGCATCAGTAGCCAAAGAAGAAATACTGCTCTCCCTGGCCCATCTCTTGGCTTATGGGGCTGCAACGATACTCTTATTCCGACAGTCGGGACTCTCACTTGCTGAAAAGATTGTCTTTGCCCTTTCCTACTTTTTGTTTTTTGAATATGGCATTGTCAACCGGGGTTACATCCTCGTAGTGCTTACCGCTCTATGGCTGGTCCATGCCCTCAAAAACCAACAAAAGACGGCCATCATAACCTCCCTCATCCTTCTTTGCCAGACTGAGGTCTATGGTGCCATGATCGCCATGGTTATCCTTTTTTACCTCGTCAGAGAAAAAGGCTGGCCCCCCTACAAAATACCGCTCGCTGCGCTGGGGGTGGGCTTACTCATTTTTGTAATCTCCGTCTTCCCCAGAGGCAACGAAGACGACTTCACCCGCGCCTACGTGCAGGGTGGCTTCTCCTTCGACAAACTCAAACTGGCCTTTCAGGGCATGCTGGGCAATACCTTTGGCATCGGCCTCTTCACCGACACTTCCTTCGGTGGCGTTTCTCCATTGGGCATGGCTGTATCCCTGCTGGCTGTAATCGCCACAACCGCGGTCTTCGCCCCACAAAAAAAACTATACCAAACCTGGCTATTGGCTGTAGCCGGCTTTGTCATCTTCAGCACCCTGGTCTTCAATGGCGGGGTACGCCAATGGGGCATGCTCTTTGTGCTATTCCTGATCCTGCGCTTGATCCAAAGCCATGACTACCTCACTACCCGATGGCAACAGTCACTGGTCCTTGCCCTTTGCCTGGCTCCTATGATCCACAACTTCAAAGCCATCCGCCAGGACATCAAACTACCCTTTTCCAACGCCAAAGCCGCCGGTGCCTTCATCGCCGAAAAGATCCCCGAAAACGTACCCATCGTCTCCCTCAACAAATTTGAAACCGCCGCCGCCGCCGCCTACGCCGACCGCAAAATGTACGAGCTGCCCTCCGGCACCCCCTTTACCTATTTCTACTGGCTTCAAAAAGTGTACGTCCCCACCCAAACCGAACTCATCCTCTTTGCCAAATACAAAAAGGTAGGTGGCCTCATCATCGTGAGCCCCTCCCCCATCGATGAAAAACGTTTCCCCCTCCTCAAACTCTGGAAATCCTTCACCGACGAAAACTTCAAAGCCGAAGACTACTTCTTTTATGTGTTGGATTTGAGGGGAGGGGTGGGGTGAGGTAGGAAGGCAGAGTTTAACGTTCCTAAAATAGGGCTAAATGTTTCTTAAAGTCTTCAACAGGTTAACGAAAGCCATTCTTCGTTAATTATTTCTATGTTTTGAAAAGACGTAGCTTGATCTAATTTTAATCTGGAAAAATGCACTGGCTTTTTACGTTTACGAGTACTAGTCAATTGAATATTACAATTTCATAGGATTCAAAGCCTGTAGGCTTATTGACGAAAATTTTACTTTTTGGGGTTTTTTGTCAATAAGAGGTTATTAAAAGAAAACTCAAACAATAATTTTGTTTCAAAATTGGTCTTTTACAACCTAAACATTATATCATTAAAATTAACAAATACATAATTCAATAATTATTATATTCACCGATATATTTTTCCAGATCAAAAGTCCTTTTTTCAATTTCATTTACAAACTCTTCAATCCATTTCGTTGGTTTAAATGAATATGAACTTGGTCTCAAACTATAATAGGGTATATTATTGTATTCTTCTTGATGAGAAACCAAATCAGTAATAACATTAAAAAGTGAATAGGCTGTCTCACCGTCCTTATCTACATACTGATTTGTTAAATCATAAGAATCCAATTTTAGTTTTCTAATCTGATCTTTAATTTTTTCATCAATTTCACTAAATCTATTCTGTTTAGGCATTTTAATTTCAAGACATTTGCAAATCAAGGGGAAATGCTTGTCCTTTGGAATAAAAAATTTTTTAAGACTCAACATTTTTGCTATGAATGATAACTTTGCTGTTTTGAATCTGTTTAGATCAGTTTTATAATTGATCCGATGGTTTCCTTTATTATGCATCATTTTTATCTTGACTGTTTTTTTATCAAAAATAACCCCATTGGAGCAAAGTTTGCGGACAAATCCTAATTCGTATGATAAAGCATAAGTTTTGTTATAGCTGTTTGTAACTCTTATAAAAGGATACCAACAATCCTGTTCCCACACGTTGAAATTTACATCTGGATGCACTAAATCTACGTGGCAGAATGTTTTATTACTTGAAGTTATAACTTTATTAACCTTTAAATTATCTAATTTAATTTCAAATATTTCATTATAAATTTCCTTTCCCATTTCGAGTGCCTCTTTATTAGTAATCAATCTGTAATTACTACTCACAACTCCTAAAATATTGTTATTCGATTTATTTATTAATCCTTTATATCCATTTGCTGGTATTTTTTTGGGGCTCGAATCGTTTTCAAACAAATTTGGATTACTTAATTCTTCAATTTCACCAAATAGAGGAATCATTTCTACATCAAATAGAATTTCATTCAATTTGGTATTGCCGACTTGCCAGTCAATTTCAATATTTCGTATTATATTAATATTCATGTTTATAGGTTTTTATAGGTCTGAATAAAATTTTAGATCTTTAAATTGTAATAGACAAGATTTTTTTCAACTTATTTTTATTTGCCTTTTTCTATTTTATATTATTCTTCTTGTACCTACTTAAATTTGTCTAAATTTGAATTGATTAAATTATTTAAATAACCCCGTTTAATCGAGCATTGACTTTAGTAAGCAATCCTTGAAATCAGTATAGTACTGAATATTTATTTTGGTGATCATCTCATCTGAAAGCTCATTCAATTGCTTTCTGGCATTGAGTGGAATTAGTAATGTTGAGGCTCCTTTCTCTACAGAAAGTTCTGCCAGGTTCACAGCATTATAGATAGTATCAAGAGAACCACCCAAATTCAGTTGACCAACAATCACCAAACCTCCTTTGATGCTTTTTTCCAGTATCGAACTACATAATCCTATCAATACAGCCATGCCCATACCGTTGCCACTTTTAGATGCATCGAATGCTCGTAATTGCACAGTAAACTCATGGGAACGGGGATCTCTATCACCTATCAGTTCTTTGGCTTTGCTATATAGATTTTGCTCTGCATAACGAACACTTTCCTGAAAGGAAGGTGGAGCCGGTTTGTTCAGAATCTTCACGCCTGAACCAGGGCCTGAATTAATTTCGATTTTGTATAAGCCTGTTGTTTCCTCCTGGCTACCTCCCATGTTCATCGTCCAGATTTGACCTGGTGGCATGGGATCTTCTCCAATGGTATTCTCACTGTGTATTTCCGGTGTGGTTACAAATGTTTCCACACCATCTTCACCAATGCGGTAGCTGAAATGCGTATTTCTGAACTCTGCTGAGCCTACTCGCTTCTGTTGTTCCTTCACTCTTCTTCTGTACTCCAATGCAATTTTCACCGCCCACTCCAGCAACTCATCTGATACAGGCACTTCGGGATTGGGCTGTATGAGTTTTAATAAGCCATTGAGTGTTTTATTTACTGCTGTGGTATCACGACCGCTTAATGCACCTCCATAATCTATTCGTGGCAATACTGTTGATAAGCGACTGGTATCTCTAAGTCTTGTCCAGCATTCGGCCAGAAAATCGCTGACCAATCCAAAGTGTTCTGTGAAATAGGTTTTATTCAACTTGGGAAAATCCCAGCCCGGAACAAAAGCATGTATTCTGTCCATGAAGGCTGTATCATCTCGCATTTCTTTGGGCATAGGGCCAAATAGGTGACTCACCCTTTGTTGGTGTTCTACATCCACATCAAAATTGCCCACCATGGCAATGCCACCGTCTGCACGGATGGGTTCTTTTCCCCGACTAAATTCTCCGCTTTCCATGTAACCCTTCATAATGTTTACTCCATCTTTTTGGTCGAAGGAAATACCGGATACTTCATCAAAACACACCACATCATATTTGCATACCAAACCTCTTTCGCCACTGCCCATGTTCACAAACATTTTGGCCACAGTGGCTTTGCCACCCGATACCAAGTGAGAGTACGGAGAAATCTGCTGGTATAGGTGTGATTTTCCGGTACCCCTTGGGCCTAATTCCACGAGGTTATAGTTGCGTTCCACAAACGGTATCATCCGCACAAATAATACATGCTTTGCCTTCTCCGTCATTACAGAAGGCTCCATGCCCACACTGCGTATCAGAAAGTCTTTCCATTCTTCAAGGGTATAATGCTCTCTTCCTTTGTACAATACATCCAACACATTGCGCTGTGAAAGCTGTATAGGCCGGATTGTGCCTATTCCAAATGGACGGCCATTGTTTTCCTGGGCTATGGAGGCATCATATTCCAACTCTATTTCTGCAAAAAAACCACCAGTAAGCATTCGGTCATTGGCACTTACCATCTCGGGAGAAATACGAACCTTATTTAATTGCAAACTGGGCAAGGTAGCTACGTAGCTATCTGATGCCGCATCCAAACGAGCTGTAATAATATCAATGAGCTTGATGGAACCCTTTTCTCTGGCTTTGGATTTAAAGTACTCCTCCTCTCCAGGCCGCACAGTGCGATCTTGCAATTGCCGTTTTACAATCTCTAAACCTTCCTGTATTTCGGCCTCGTTGGTGGTGGCACAATACCTTCCCAACAAAAACTCAATGACATAGGTGGGCACTGGATAAGTTTTGCGGAATTGCTCCAGCAAATCCTTGCGCACAATGAAGCCCTCAAAGGCCTTGGCTGCTATCTGGTCTATTTTATCTAATTCCATA
>CALMWS010000187.1 GCA_937870795.1 uncultured Bacteroidota bacterium
CCCAAATTGTATTTTTCGGATGCCTTTGAAATTTACATTGACAGCAAGGCAGATAGCGAGCAGTCAATGGATTTGAATGATTATCAATTCCTGATTTCCATCTCAGGTGACAAGACTATTTTTAAAGGCAATAAACTCCTGATGCTTGATGGTGCCAGGGTTCCGAAAGATTATGAAGGCACCAATATTGTGGTACACACCGGCATTGACATCCGGGGAACCCTCAATGATGAGCGTGATATTGATGCAGGTTATACGGCTGAGATGGCCATACCCTGGAGTGCAATAGGAATCGAAGCAGCTCAGGGTGTAAACATCAAAATGGATCTCTGTATAGATGATGTGGATACACTATCTTCCATTAGGCAATGGCCTGAAAATCTGCACCCACCCTGCCTCAATTACTCCAGTGTGACAGGCCACAATGACTTTGGTTTTCCGCAGTACTGGTTGCGTTATCAGCTCGCTGGAAAGCCGGGTCTGGCATTTTCCGTTAGAAAGGTATGGCATGACTTACCGGTTATTGTAGTTTTGGCTTTGGCTATGGTTTTTGCTCTTATGATCTATGCAATTATAATCCAGTATCGCAAAATCACCTTTCTCAAAGCCCTGCCTGATAAAACATCATGGCAAAACTGGAAAGAAAATCATCCGACAATTTCCAAAGAAGAAAAGACAAACACCCCCCTTGATATCCAGATTGAAAATGAGACCATGGATACCATCAGATCCTTTGTTTCTGCCCATTTGGATCAGGATATATCAGTCGCTGAGCTCGCAAACCACATGCATAAAAGCGTGCGTCAACTGCAACGCATTTGTAAATTAGATACAGGCCTTACCCCCCTTCAACTGATCACCATTTTGAAATTGGAAAAGGCAGCAGAACGCATCCTCAAAAGCAACGCCACCATTGCAGAAATCGCCTATGAACACGGCTTTTCTGACCCTTCGTATTTTGGCAATGTGTTCAGGAAATACCACGGCATTACACCCATGGAATTTCGCCAAAAAAATGGAGTTGGCCGTTAAAGAAGAACTTGATAGGGTCACCGATTGTGGCTTTTTTAATGCCCATCTCACACGCACTCAAAAAGAATTTTTAAATTTGAGACATAAAAAATATGAATCTATGGCCTTACCCAATATTTTTTCTCCGGAAATCGCCAATGCGGTAATTGGAAGAATCCAACAGCTTACCCCCCAAACCCAGCCGCAATGGGGTAAAATGAATGTGGCCCAAATGTTGGCTCATTGCAATGTAGCCTATGAAATGACTTTCGAAAACATCCACCCCAAGCCCGGTATTTTTATGAGGTGGATGCTCAAGGCTTTGGTAAAATCCGGAGTGACCAATGAAGTGCCATATAAAAAAAATGTGCGTACTGCTCCGGCATTTCTCATTACAGACGAAAGGGACTTTAACAAAGAAAAAACCAGATTGATCCAATACATTGAAAAATGCGTAAGCCTGGGAGCTGCTCATTTCGATGGAAAAGAATCGCACTCATTCGGAAACATGAATAGCACAGAATGGAACAATATGTTTTATAAACACCTCAACCACCACCTGGGCCAATTTGGTGTTTAACCGCATAGATTAGCTGCGCAGTTAAGGACAGGCCAAATTGTCGTATATTTGCTCAAAATCACTAGAATTGTATGGCAAAGCCGGCTCTACCCAAGGGAACCCGAGATTTTTTACCCGCCGAGGTAAACAGAAGAAATTACATCTTTGGTGTCATTGAAAAAGTATTTCGCAAGTATGGCTTTTTGCCCATTGAAACTCCTGCTATGGAGGCACTGGATACGCTCCTTGGCAAGTATGGAGATGAGGGAGATAAGCTGCTTTTTAAGGTACTCAACAATGGCGATTATCTGAAAGATGCCAATGATGAAGCAATAAATCAAAGGGATTCCAATGCCTTGGTTAGGTCCATTTCCAAGCGAGGACTGCGCTATGACCTTACGGTGCCCTTTGCCAGATTTGTGGTGATGAATCAAAATGAAATTCAGTTGCCATTTAAGCGCTACCAGATTCAGCCGGTGTGGAGAGCTGATAAACCCCAGAAAGGAAGGTACCAGGAATTTTACCAATGTGATGTAGATGTGGTTGGCAGTGAATCTTTGCTCTACGAAGCTGAACTTGTATCCATCTATCATGAAATATTCAAAACACTGGGCATTGGTGTAAAAATACTCATCAACAACCGCAAAATCCTTTATGGCATCGCCGAAGCAGCAGGCATCGCTGACAAGTTTTCAGACATGACCGTGGCCATTGATAAATTGGATAAAATAGGCTTAAACGGAGTAACCGCTGAATTGCAAGCCCGGGGACTCAATGAAAAACAAATCCAAACAGTAGTCGAGCTTATCAATATACCAAGCTTTGAAGCATTGAGTTACCACCAGGCCTTTTCTGCCAGTGAATCGGGAAAATTGGGCTTGCATGAAGTCAATCGCGTTTTTGATTTCCTAAAGAACACAGCGGTTGATGACCTGGTATTTGACATCACCCTTGCCAGGGGATTGAGTTACTATACCGGCTGTATCTTTGAAGTTAAAGTGGATACAGAAAGGCACCCGGAAATTAAAATGGGTTCCATTGGGGGAGGTGGCAGATACGACAATCTCACAGGATCCTTTGGCTTACCGGGTGTTTCAGGTGTTGGGGTTTCTCTTGGTGCAGAGCGCATTTACGATGTGCTGGTAGAACTCAATGCTTTCCCCAAGGATGTAGATGAAGCCGTAAAATTGATATTTCTGTGCTTTGATGCAGAAGCGCTGGTCTATGCATTTGGACTCGCTTCTCAGCTACGATCTGGCGGCATCAGCTGTGATGTTTATCCCGATCCCAAAGCCATGAACAAACAAATGAATTACGCCAATAAAAGGGGTATACCGTATGTGGCCATCATTGGCGCAAATGAAATAAACAGACAAACGGCGATGCTCAAAAATATGATTACCGGCGAACAGGAAGAGGTAAATGCCGGGCAATTGATCAACCGCATGCAGGCATGATAGAAGAAGTTAAAACCCGCATTTCAGTAGGCAAAGACGATGCAATCAGTTTGGAGGTCTGGGTAGAGCAGCATTTGCAGATAGCAGAAAACTATGCCCACCTCAATGCATTTGTTCACATTTTCAGGCAACAAGCTTTGGCGGACGCTCAAAGGATCGATCTGGAAATTGCATCTGGACGAAAAAAAGGTTTGTTATACGGGATTTTAATATCCGTAAAAGACAATATTTGCATAGCCGATCGCCCGGTGAGTGCTGCCTCAGCAATACTCAAAGGTTATATTAGCCCCTTCAGCGCTACCGCAGTCGAAAGATTGTTGCTTGAAGATGCCATCATCATTGGAACCACCAATTGTGACGAGTTTGGTATGGGTTCAGCAAGTACCCATACCATTTATGGCCCCGTCCGAAATGCTGCTGATCCCCAAAAAGTGGCAGGAGGATCGAGTGGGGGGGCTGCTGTATCCGTACAGATAGGGGCATGTCACCTTGCTTTGGGTACCGATACAGGCGGCAGTATCAGACAGCCGGCAGCATTCTGTAATCTTTTGGGGTTCAAGCCGGGTTATGGTAAGATATCAAGACATGGACTCATTGCTTATGCATCTTCTTTTGATCAGTTGGGCTTTATCGCCAAAGATCCAGCTTACTTAGAGCTTGCATATCAATTGTGTAAAGGAGCTGACGAATACGATGCCACCGTTTCCAGGACTCCGGATGTAGAAGTGGGAGATGTATCATCGATCCGTTTGGCAGCTTTCACCAATTTTTTTGCTGACGGCAATGCATACACCGTCGACGTGCTGGAGGTTATCCATCAGTTAGCTGATACATGGCCTGTGGATTTTTCCATCTTTGAAGGAATGGATTATCTGGTTCCCACCTATTATATTTTGACAACAGCCGAGGCCAGCACCAATCTGAGCCGATACGATGGTGTTCGATACGGTTATCGACATCCGGAAGCCAAAAGCCTGGATGAGATGTATAAATGGACCCGCACCAGGGGCTTCGGTGCTGAGGTTAAAAAACGCATCATGTTGGGCACCTTTGTGTTGAGCGAAGGATATTTTGATGCCTATTATACCAAAGCGCAAAAGGTGAGACAAAAGTTGAGAAACAAGCTTCTGGCAATACTCCAAAAATCAGATTTTATTGTAATTCCCGTAACAGCCTCCGGACCCTGGGCGGTGGATTATGTGGCCAAAGATGCTTTGGAGGTATATTATTCAGATGTTTACACCGTGTTGGCCAGCCTGGGAGGCTTACCAGCCATTTCTGTACCACTTACATTTGGCAACAGGAAGGTAAATCTGCAAATCCTGGCTGCTCCCAATCATGAGCGCAAGTTGCTGGCATTCAGTAAAAAATTGATGGAAATTGGCACCAAATAACGCGGTATTTTGACAATTGATCAGCTTTTATTAATTTCGCAGGGTTAAATAAAGAACCATGTCAGGTCAATCATCAGATTACGGTAAAAAAGGAGCTGCCTTTGGCAAGATTATGTTGGGCATCATTTTGTTCATCATCTTATTGATTTACCTCTACCACCATCCATCCAACAACGCACCGGTTATCCAATAATGGTGTGTTTTGAAATTTAAGAGCATATATGTGGCTGCTACCAGCCAGCATGTAGGCAAGACTACGTCTACACTGGGTCTGGTTTCCAGCTTTTTGCGCAAAGGCCTCAATGTGGGTTACAGCAAACCCGTAGGTCAAAAACATCTCAATTTTGAAAATTTCAAGGTAGACAAAGACACCATTCTTTTTGCCGATCTTATCCATTTTCAGATCATACCTGAAGTTCATAGCCCGGTGATATTGGGACAGGGAGCAGTAGAAAAATACCTTGAAAGTCCGGATCCCGAATTGCTCGCAAACCAGGTTCTCAATGCCAAAAGGGTATTGGAAGACAGGCACGATGTAGTGATTTACGAGGGCACGGGACATCCCGGTGTGGGCAGTGTGGTGGGTTTGTCAAACGCCAGGGTAGCCAAAATGCTCAATGCCGGTGTCATCATGATTGTAGAAGGGGGTATTGGCAGTACCATTGACATGCTTAATATGAGCACCTCACTCTTTAGAGAAGAACAGGTAGAAATCATTGGGGTGATCATCAACAAAGTGTTGCCGGATAAACTCGAGAAGGTAAAGCACTACGTTGGAAAATGGATGGAAGCCAATCAGATTCCACTGCTGGGTTTAATTCCGTACGATGCTGCCCTTGCCTTTCCCATCATCCGCACCATTGCAGAATCCATACGCTCTGAAATCATCCATTTTGAAAATATGGACTCCAACAGGGTAGGGGGCATCCTGGCCGGAAGTTTGATCGAACTCAAAGAATTGAAGAGCTCAGAAGACCTCCTGTTGGTGGTATCTACCAACAGCATCAAAGATGCCATCGATAAAATCACATGGTTGTCCAACCTTTTTCACATCGATCATTGCCCCCTTTCCGGCATTGTAATTTCAGGCAACAAACCCCTGGATGAATCCGTATTAAAATACATCAATGACAATCAGATTCCGGTGGTGCGCACCGACCTTGATACCTACGAAGCGGTAATTAAAATATCAAAAATTGAGGTAAAAATCAACCAGAATACACCCTGGAAAGTTCAGAAAGCCATCAAACTGATCGAAGAAAACGTAGATTTGGAATACATCATCCAATCAAAAGACCCTTAATCAGGTCATTTCCACAACGTTTCTACCTTGTTTTACTTTACCGTCATCTTCCAGTTTTTTCATTAGCCTTGATATTACTACCCTCGAAGAATTGAGGTCATTTGCAATCTGGTAATGGGAAATTTTTATTTCTTTATTTCTTGTGATGGCCGCTTTTTCGGTGAGGTAGTTGAACAAGCGTTCCTCCATATTGTTGAATGCCAGATTGTCGATGGCCCTAAGCATCTCATTGAGGCGCATGCTGTAGTTGTCGATGATAAAATTCCTCCACGATTTGAACCGCACCATCCACTCATCGATTTTTTCCATCGGTATAAACAGGATCTCGGTATAATCATCCGTCACCGCCCTGACATTGCTCTTTGAAGCCTTGGCACAACAGTTGAGGGTCATGGCACAGGTATCGCCCAATTCAAGGTAGTACAAAAGCAGCTCGTTGCCTTCCTCGTCTTCTGTCATCACTTTGATGGCACCGGAAACGATGAGGGGCATGGCATTGATCTTTTCTCCAATGTCAATGATGGTGGTATCTGGCCTGTACTTATTGAGCTGGCCAAATTGACAAATTTCTCGGATAAGTTCTTCTTCCAATAGGTATTGAAATTTCTCGTGTAATACCTCGTAACATTGTGGATTGACTGGATTGGACATTTAAATAATCTTGTTTAATAAATATGAGTTTATCTATTACATATTCCTTCTGTACTGGCCACCCACCTCGTACAGCGCGTGGGTGATGCTGCCCAAACTGCAACTTTTGACGGTTTCGATCAAGGCTTCAAAAAGGTTCTGATTTTTAACAGCGGCCAGCTTCAACTGGTTTAGTTTTTGATCGGCTGAGTTTTTATTTACTGCCTTGAGTGCCTCCAGGGTCTGTATCTGTCTGAGTTTTTCTTCTTCCGTAGCCCTGATGACTTCTCCGGGAATGAGAGTAGGTGATCCCTCTTTTGAAAGGAAGGTATTGACGCCAATGATGGGGTACTCACCTGTGTGTTTGAGGGTCTCATAGTATAGTGACTCTTCCTGAATCTTACCCCGCTGGTACATACTTTCCATGGCTCCCAATACGCCTCCCCTCTCTGTAATGCGGTCAAATTCCATCAATACGGCTTCTTCCACCAGATCCGTCAACTCTTCAATGATAAATGACCCCTGCAATGGATTTTCATTTTTGGCAAGACCCAATTCATGATTGATGATCAACTGGATAGCCATAGCCCTGCGCACACTCTCTTCGGTTGGCGTGGTAATGGCCTCATCATAAGCATTGGTATGCAAAGAGTTGCAATTGTCATAGATGGCATACAAAGCCTGTAAGGTAGTTCTAATGTCGTTAAAAGAAATCTCCTGGGCGTGAAGACTGCGACCAGAGGTCTGGATGTGATACTTTAACTTTTGGGAACGGTCATTGCCACCGTATTTATTTTTAATGGCTTTGGCCCATATTCTCCTTGCTACCCTTCCTATTACAGCATACTCTGGATCAACACCATTGGAGAAAAAGAAAGACAAGTTGGGCGCAAAATCATCGATGTGCATGCCTCTCGATAAATAATATTCAATGTAGGTAAAGCCGTTCGACAGCGTAAATGCCAATTGTGAAATGGGGTTGGCCCCGGCTTCGGCAATGTGATAACCGCTGATGGAAACAGAATAAAAATTCTGCACATTGTGGTCGATAAAATATTGCTGCATATCGCCCATCAACCTCAGCGAAAACTCTGTAGAAAATATACACGTATTCTGTGCCTGGTCTTCTTTCAGGATGTCTGCCTGTACTGTACCTCTGACAGCAGAAAGGGCCTTGGCTTTGAGGGTTTGGTATGTGTCTGCCGGCAGTACTTCATCTCCGGTAAGTCCCAGTAGGAGCAATCCAAGTCCGTTGTTTCCTTCAGAAATATCACCGTTGTAAGTTGGCCGAGGCAGGTTTTTCTGGTCGTATTTTTTTGAAAGGGCTGCTTCAACCAAATGTTCCATGCCATGGGCTCTGATATACAACTCACATTGCTGGTCGATAGCGGCATTCATAAAGAAGGCACACACGGTAGCTGCGGGTCCATTGATTGTCATGGACACTGAGGTAGCAGGGTCGCAAAGATCAAAGCCCGAATAGAGTTTTTTGGCGTCATCGAGGCAGCAGACGCTCACACCGCTGTTGCCAATCTTGCCGTAAATATCCGGGCGGTGGTCGGGATCTTCTCCGTACAAGGTCACAGAATCAAAGGCGGTGGAGAGCCTCTTAGCCGGCATGTCCAATGACACATAATGAAATCGTTTGTTGGTCCGCTCGGGACATCCTTCCCCTGCAAACATTCGTGTAGGATCCTCACCTTTTCTTTTGAAGGGAAATACGCCTGCCGTATAGGGGAACTCTCCAGGAACATTTTCCTGACCCATCCATCGGAGCAGGTCGCCCCAATCCTGAAACTTAGGCAAACACACTCTGGGTATCTTGTTTTTCGATAAAGAGGTGGTAAAAGTGGGCACTGACAATTTTTTGCCCCTTACCTCGTAGATGTATTCATCTCCTGTATAAGCTTTTACTTTTTCAGGCCATGCCTCTAGTGATCTGAGACACTCTCCATCCAAATCCTGTCTGAGTTTCCCAGCCAGTGTAGTGAGCTCACCTATGCCGGTCAACTGTTTTTCCTGCACTACTTTTTCAAGCGCATAAATGCGGGATGCCAACTGGCTTTGCTCCTGCAGCCATTGGTCGTATTTACGGTTATTTTCTGATATTTCAGAAAGATACCTCACTCGCTGTGGTGGGATGATGTAAATTTTTTCGCTTTCTGCCTCCTCCACAAATAGTCTTGAATCGAAACCTGCATGGCACTTTTCATTCAAAAGGCGAATGATGTGAGCGTATAAACGATTGGTACCCGGGTCATTGAACTGTGAAGCAATGGTGCCGTAAACAGGCATGGTATCTGCATCTTTATCCCACAAATCGTGGTTGCGCTGGTACTGCTTTTTTACATCGCGCAATGCATCCAACGCTCCTTTTTTATCAAATTTATTGATGGCAATCACGTCGGCAAAATCCAGCATGTCGATCTTTTCCAACTGTGATGCTGCGCCGTATTCGGGAGTCATCACATACAAGGCTACATTGGAGTGGTCAATGATTTCCGTATCACTTTGTCCTATACCTGAGGTCTCCAGAATGATAAGGTCGTAACCACCGGCTTTGAGTATGTTGACCGTATCTTTGACATAGCGCGATAAGGCCAGATTGGATTGTCGGGTCGCCAGTGAACGCATGTAAACACGATCGTTGTTGATGGCATTCATCCGAATCCGGTCGCCCAAAAGCGCACCACCTGTTTTTCTTTTAGATGGATCTACGGATACAATTGCAATTTTTTTGTCGGTAAAGTCGATGATAAACCTCCTTACAATTTCATCTACCATGCTTGACTTGCCACTGCCACCCGTGCCTGTGATTCCAAGGACCGGCACCTGTGCATTGGCAGCTGTACCGGCAATTGTTTCAATGATGGCTTTGTTTTCCTCAGGATAGTTTTCAATCGAAGAAATCATGCTCGCGATGGCTGCTTTTGACATGCCGGTAAGCTTTGAAACTTCTCCATTGAGTAATTTGCCAGAGGCAAAATCACATTTCGATAAAAGGTCATTGATCATGCCTTGAAGACCCATATGCCGACCATCGTCCGGAGAATAAATTCGGGTGATGCCGTATTGGTGTAGGTCTTCAATTTCTGTGGGAAGTATGGTACCCCCGCCCCCACCAAAAATGCGAATATGCCCACATCCTCTTTCTTGCAAAAGATCGTAAATGTATTTAAAAAATTCATTGTGGCCTCCCTGATAAGAGGTGATGGCTATGGCCTGGGCATCTTCCTGTATGGCTGCATCTACTATTTCGCGGGCAGAGCGGTTGTGTCCGAGGTGGATAATTTCTGCGCCTGATTTCTGTAGGATCCTGCGCATGATGTTGATGGCAGCATCGTGACCATCAAATAGAGAAGCAGCTGTGACAATTCGTATTTTATGCTGGGTTTGATAAACGGTGGCTTCCATGGTATTGGTTTTGGTTTAGGGGTTTTGTCACAATAGACAAAAATCAAATGATCTTTTTGATCACTTGTTCAAATTCACTCATGATCATAGCAGTGGCGCCCCACAAGGGTTGGTTGTTGATGTCGTAATAAGGCACATCTTTTAAGAGCCTGCCCCTTACATCGAGATCCATTCTTTTTTTATTCCTGTTTTCCAAAAAATGTTTTAACGGAATTTCAAGAATGTTCTGCACTTCATTGCGTTGAATGGTAAATTCAGGATCGTCTCCCATAAAACCAACAAAGGGGTAAATCAAAAAATTACTTACCGGAATGTAGATAGAACTCAACTCGCCGATAATACCTACATCCGAGCCGTTGATTCCTATTTCTTCTTCTGCTTCCCTCAAGGCACAATCCTGATAACTGTAGTCAGTATCTTCAAATTTGCCTCCCGGAAAACTGAGCTGACCTGCATGGTGATCATTGGGGTTGTCACTTACTCTTTCAATTAAAACGAGGTGCCAATCCTTCTTTTTGGGAAAAATAAGCGCAACAACACAGGCCAGTATATGATCATCGGGTATTTCAAAGCTTTGTTGCCGCTCCATAGGAGCCATGAGGAATTGCGCTTCCCGCCCCGGCAATTCTTCTTCCAACTCTCTTTCAAGGCGCTCAATAAATTGAATGTCCATCTAATATGGCGTATTAATGTGCAACAAAAATAATAAACAGGTAAAGATTATCAAAGTTTTATGTCTTTTAACGGGCATTCAACTTCTAAAAACTAAGTTTAAATGAATAGAAAGTTCTTAATATTTTATTTTTTAAAATCACATTATTAAGTGATATATTTGGACATTATCTAAAAAACTTGTCACGAATTTTGTTTGTCCTGCATTTTTGGATAGGTAAAACGATGATTATTACATGAAAGTAGGCATAATTGGAGGAGGCATTATCGGTCTGTGTTCGGCTTGGTATTTGCTAAACGAGGGTATTGAGGTAGAAATCTATGAAAAAGGCGATGGCAGCGATGGCTGTTCTTTCGGAAATATGGGGTATTTGTCGCCAAGTCATTTTGTACCTCTTGCGGCTCCAGGCATTGTATGGCAAGGTATAAAATGGATGTTTGACCCCACAAGCCCTTTTTACATTAAACCAAGGGCTGATCTCGATTTTATGCGCTGGAGCTACCTTTTTTGGCGCAATGCCAGCGAAAATAAAGTCAATGTTCATAGCCCTGCCCTAAGTGATTTTTTGCATTTGAGCCGGTCCAAAACCATCGAAATGGCTGAAAAGATTGGCAATTCATTTGACCTTACCCTAAAAGGGTGTTACATGATGTACAGCCAGGCTGCTACTGAAAAACACGAAATAGCATTGGCCAAAAGGGCGGCATCATTGGGCATAGAAACCCTACACATGGATGCAACACAACTTCAGAGAGAAGAACCTATGCTGGGGGTCAACGCCCTGGGTGCTGTACTCTATCCAATAGACGGCCACCTCCATCCCGGCAAATGGTTGCAGGCCATCAGAAAAGACATCACCGCAAGAGGTGCCATAATCCACAATGATACAGAAATCATTGATGTTAATCTGCAGGGTAAAAAGATCATTGGAGTAACAGACCGGCAAGGCATAATGCATGATCTTGATCATCTCCTCGTGGCTACCGGGGCGTGGCTGCCTGTATTAATGAAAAAACTGGGGTTGAACCTGCTCATGGAAGCCGGAAAAGGCTATAGCACTACCTTTGAGGGCTTGCCTCACAACTTGTCGAGACCCGCCATTTTGGTAGATGATAGGGTAGCGCTGACCCCATTTGGCAGTGATTTGAGGGTAGGGGGCACCATGGAGCTGAGTGGCATCAACCATACCATCCACCGAGCCAGGGTTCAGGCTATCATTAATGCGGTCAAAAACACCTTTTCTGCCTTTGATTTTACCCTTCCTCCTGCCGAAAAACTGTGGTGCGGACTGCGTCCGGTGAGCCCAGATGGCTTACCTTACCTGGGAAATAGCCCAAATTACGACAATTTGACCATTGCAGCAGGGCATGCCATGTTGGGTATATCTCTTGCTGCAGGTACAGGAAATTTGGTGTCGGATTTGATAAAGGGCTGTAAACCAGCACTTAATCTCCATTTTTTCAGGATAAATAGATATTAATCCCGATTAAGTTAAGTCAATATAATTAGCATTCAATGCAAAAGGTATTGCATAAAACAATAATATTGTTTATCTTTGCGTGTCGTTTGAAATATCAAGTTTGCTTATCTCCACATTTTTTTATCACATTAATTTCAATTTTATGGCAAACAAAAAGTCAAAAGAGGTAGCTTCCCAACCTGAAAACAATGGATTCGTTCTCTGGCAATTGTCAAACCAATGGCAAAGAGGGCTCAATTCAGTTTTGAAAGAATATGACCTGACACACGTTCAGTACATTCTTTTGGAAGCCATCGTTACGTTGGGTGATGCACAAGATTCTGTATACCAGAAAGAACTTGCAGATTATGCCAACGCCAACACCATGATGACCTCAAAAGTGTTGCGTTCATTAGAGCAAAAAGGATTCATCCACCGCGTTGGTCATGAGTATGACACAAGAGCTAAAGATGTATCTATCACTAAAGATGGAAGGGCTCTTTTCAAAAAAGTGAGCAAAAGGGTTGAGCAGTATGACAATCAGTTTTTTGGCCAATTGGGTCCAAAACAATCTGCTTTCACCAGCGCTCTTCAGACGCTTTCTGGTCAGTAATCTACAGCAACGTTAGATAAAATTTATGCAATTCTTCAGCCGTAACCCGGCTGGAGAATTTTTGTTTTACGTAGTCCCTACCAGCATCTGAAAGTGCTTTCCACATTCCAGCATTGGTCATAGCCTCCATGGCTTTACTCAGGGCTATATGGTCTGCCGGATTTACCTTGATGGCCCCGGGACCAGCAGCCTCCGGTAAGGCAGAGTAGGGCGAAGTAATCACTGGCACCCCTCTAAACAATGACTCCACCAGCGGAATACCAAATCCCTCATAAACAGACGGCAGCATCAGGGTCAAAGCTCCATCATAAAGAGTAAGCAGGTCAGTGTTGGCCATCTTCCCTTTGAATTCAAAATGTGACTCCAGGCCATAATATCGGATGGCCTTTTGCACCTCACTCATATAAGACGATACCCCGCCCACTACCACAAAGGGTAGTTGTGCTTTTACAGGCAACATGGCATAGGCATGCACTATATCCAGCAAACCCTTTCTTGGCTCGATGTTGCCAACATATAAAAAATGTCTTTTGGTTTTTTCCGTTAAAACATTGTTTTGAAAAAGATCTGCACAGCTTTGGTAAATCACTTTTATTTTATGGTCCTCTATTTTATACCTGGCTATCAAATCGTTTCGTGTAGCCTCACTGATGGCAATGATAGCATCGGCCCGCCTGCAAGCCGATTTGTATTTGATGCTGTACAAAGACCTGTCATACCATTTAAAAAAGTGGGGATAGACCTCATAGATCAAATCGTGCATGGTCACCACTGTGCGGGTATTTGCAGGCAAGCCAAATGGTATTTCGTGGCTTAAACCATGGTAAATGTCTAGCTTCAATTTTTTTACTTCCCTGGCTAAGCCCACTGTTCGCCAAAGGGCACTGGAAGGCCAACCCTCAGCTGTGTGGATGTGAAAACCGCCCTGAAGGAAAAATTGCGTTTCTTCACTGTCTCTGATTTCAGGGGTAAAAAGGTGGTATTCGTGTTCCGGAAAATGGGTTTTTAGGTTTTTTACCAGCGTACGGCTATAATTTCCCAAACCAGAGTAGTTGAGAAACAACCTTTTGGCATCAAAACCAATTTTTAAAGAGTTTTTGCTATCCATGATCAAAAGAAGACATTACATCCTTCCGTACAATTGGTGCAAATATCAATCTCTTTCCTGCCGAGCAACAATTTTTGCCTGAAATTTTGATAGGCAGCTCCTTTCCAGATTTGTTTAAAGGACTCCTCTTTGGTATCTCCCAGTCGATGGCTGGCATCTTTGTCGAAACAGCAGGGCACCACCATGCCATCCCAGGTGATCACGCATGAGTGCCACATTTTCCAGCAGGCATTGACCAGGGTATGTTTAACATCCCAGCTACCATTGGGCAGCATCCGATATCTGGCATATTTGTCAAGGGTGGGGATGAGGGCATTGCCTTCAGCATAATCATAGACCTGGGCCGATTTGAGTTTTACTTCATCTACCCCAATTTCGCGGGCCAACCGATAGATTTCACCTATTTGGTGTTCGTTGGGTCTGACCACCAAAAACTGAAAAACAAGGTGAGGGGTGGAAGATTTAAGCTTTTTTTTGGCTTCAACCATATTTTTTGCCCCTTCCAACACCTGACTCAGCTGACCGCCTATTCGATATTGCTCATAAGTATCCTGTGTTGTTCCATCAACAGAAATGATCAACCGGTCAAGACCTGATTTTACTGTTTTTTCAGCATTTTCAACATTCAAAAAGTGGCCGTTGGTAGAGGTTATGGTGTAAATTTTCCTTTTATGCGCATAAGATACCATGTCCAAAAAAGCTGGATTGATGTAAGGCTCTCCCTGGAAATAAAAAATCAGGTACATCAATCTGTCGGCAATTTGATCAAGCGTAGATCTGAAAAAATCAGCCTTCAAATTACCAGTAGGACGGGTAAACGCCCTTAGACCGCTGGGACATTCCGGACATCTCAAATTGCAGGCTGTGGTAGGCTCAAATGAAATAGTGAAGGGCATACCCCACACCACCGGTTTTTGCCATAGCCGGGTCAGGTAGTAGGAAGCCAACACCGCAGCTGCATTATACAACTTGAGGGGTGTCAGTTTGCGAATGAAAGAAAGTGTATCTTTTAGGGCGAACGCCAAAGCTGCTAATTTTTGCAAAAATAGCCCCCCCGGCTGACTTGTGGTGTTATTTTTTTTATTGCGATAATTTGATGGTTGAAAGGCAAATTTGTCATAAAAGCGTTATTATTTATTTAAAATGATCGGGAGCAAGCATCTTTTTGCTACTTTTATTGATCAATTAATGCGAACCAGCGTTTTTGAATTATGCGACATTCAAACAAGATCTTTTTGTGTTTTCTGCTCATGTTGAGTGGTTTGGTTGGCTTGGCTCAACCATCCAACGATGAATGCCAGTTTGCTAAATTTTTGCCCGATGTCTCAGATTATTGTTCAGAGCCCAAAGAATTTACCAATACCGCTGCTACCCCGGATCCCAGTTTTCCCAATGGCTGCGTGGCCCTTAAATTTGCAAATGGTGTATGGTTTAGTTTTTTTGCAAGCGAACCGGCTGTTTCAATCCGCGTTTTGAGTGGAGGGCAGGAAGGTACCATCAAAAATCCAAAAATATTGTTGTTTGATGGTTGCAACAGCTTTGTTGAATGTTCTCCGGGTAAAACCGTTGATACCGACGAGTTCCTATTCAACAACCTCAGACTCAATCGCCTGTATTATATTATGATTGAGTCAAGTGTGGGCGGAGAAGGGAGTTTCAGACTGTGTGTTGACCTATTGAATTCGGTGAAAATACCGGAAAGTGACTGCTCAAGTGGAGTTGTGCTATGTGATAAAAGCCCGTTTGTTGTAAGTTCCCTCACCGGTGCCGGCAATAATGCCAATGAAATTGAAGCTAATAACTGCATAGAAAGGGAGTTTCAATCTTCGTGGTATAAATGGACATGCGACAAGCCCGGAACCCTAACCTTTACACTTACGCCGGGTAACAACAGCGAAGACAACACAAAATTTATCACCGATGACCTCGATTTTGCAGTTTACGAGCTGCCAAATGGTATAGACAATTGTGCCAACAAAAAACTGCTGCGCTGTATGGCTGCCGGAGCCAATACCCTAGCCAATGGAGGAGTTGCACCGCTGAGCCAGTGGGTCAATTGCAACGGATTAACTGGTCTTTCCCTCACCGATACAGACATTCAGGAGCCGGCCGGCTGTTCATTAGCCGGACAAAACAATTTTGTGAGGGCACTCGATATGGAAGCGGGCAAGTCCTATGTCTTGATCGTCAACAATTTTTCGAGATCGGGCCTTGGTTTTTCCATAGAATTTGGAGGTAGCGGCACATTTTTGGGGCCCAAAGTAGACTATGAGGCCATTGCCCAGGAAAAATTTGAGTGCGACAAAGAAATAACATTTAACAATCTGTCATCATCAGAAACCGATCCTATTACCTCATATTTCTGGAACTTTGGGGATGGTGCCACTCCCAGTTTTTCAGATCAATTTGGGCCGGTTGACGTTAACTATGGTTCATTTGGCACAAAAACCACTGCTTTGACAGTAACCACATCCAGAGGATGCTCGGTAACCAAGTTGGTTGATTTTTTCATCAATCCATGCTGTAAAGATACAAGCACACTGGCAGTAAGAGGCTTGGTTACAAACCTGCCTTGTGCCGGAGATGATTCAGGTTCCATCATTGGTTCAGGAGAAAGGGGGGCTCCTATGTACATGTACAGTCTGGATACCATCCATTTTCAACCCAACCCGCGTTTTTTGGATCTTACTGCAGGCGAGTACACATTGTATATCAGAGATAGCAAAGGATGTGTGAGCTCTGTGCCATTGATCATCAACGAACCGCCTCCTGTCATTGCAGATGCAGGACCCGACATAGAAGTAGAATTGGGTGAAACTGCTACACTCAATGGCAGTTACATACCCGGTACAGGAGCTGGTACACCACTGTGGTCTCCCAAAGACAGCATTGAAGATGTAAATGCTTTTGTCACAGGAATTTTACCGCTTAAAGACAAAGCCTACACCTTATTGGTCACCGATGAAAATGGATGTACCGCAACCGATCAGGTTGAAGTAAGGGTGAAAATAGTGCGGCCGGTATACAGCCCCAATGTTATCCAATCTGGCAATACCGGCCCCAATGGCACCTTCAAGCTGGAAGGAGGCAGAGCCGTGAAGTCTGTTACGAGCCTGGAGGTGTACGACCGCTGGGGCAATAAACTTTACCACGGCACAGACCTCGATATTCGCAATTTCGATGAAGGGTGGAAAGCAGATTGTAATGGCAAAAAAGTGAACCCTGGTGTTTATACCTGGATTGCCATTGTAAAATTTTTGGATGATGTTGAAATCGCATTTTCGGGTGACGTTACGGTGGTTGAATAAAAGCTTGATTTTTCTACTTCCAGCCATGTTGTTTCATGCCTGTACCACAGATTTGAGTGAGGTAAAAGCCATCACTAAAGAATACGATGTTTCCAAAGACGTTGGAGAAAAAATCAAGATCATTTACAGCGATTCAGCATTGGTAA
>CALMWS010000188.1 GCA_937870795.1 uncultured Bacteroidota bacterium
GCTGGTTTACTGCAAATCAATAGAAACCATGGTAGAAAAAGGAGAGTAAGAAAAAGCATTCAACTACGCAGTAGATAAGAAAAAAAAAAAAAAAAACAAAAAGACCAAATACGTAAAGGGTCTGGAAAAAGCTTATAGGGAATTGAATGACCGTGATTTGAAAAAAATTGCCTCGCTCGAAAGATCTGCTGCGGTAAGCAGATGGGAAGACATCTACGATGTATATAGCAGAATGATGTCAAGAAGAGATAAAGCCTCTGCCCTTGTACCCCTGATCAGTGAAGATGGTTATGAGGCATTAATGGATCTTAGTGATCTGTCGGCTTACCGTCTTGATGCCCGGGACAAAGCATTGGAAGCCTATTATACAGAGGCGGTTGAAATCTTAAATGATGCGAAGAAATACAATGATAAAGTCCTGGCCAGAGAGGCAAAAAAATGGCTGGATAAAACAGACCGATTTGCCGCTTCTTACAAAGATGTTTCCATGCTCAAAAGGACAGCCATTGATTTGGGTATTGTGAACATAGGCATTGACGTCAAATGGGATAAAAACGCAGCTTTATCAAAAACCATTTACGACAAAATAGCCGCCATCAGGCTCGACAAGTTGGGCAATGAATGGGAAAGATATTACCTGTTTGAGAAGGATAAAAACTACGACAGTTACATTGTGATTGATTTTTCTAATCCTGAGTTTGGAGCTGAAAGAGAAAATGTAAACAACTACGAATTGGTAGCCATGGTAGAAGATGGAATTGAATACCTCTACGACGATAAAGGTAAAATCGTAAAAGACAGTTTGGGAAATAAGATTACTGTACCCCGCAAAGTATTGACCAAAGCTTGGGTTTCTGAAATTTTCCGGGAAAAATACAGCAAACTTGAAGCAAAAGTTTTGGTCTACAGAGAACTGAAATCGCTTCCTGTTAACAATGTACCTGTTAAAGTGTACCACGAATTTAAAGACAGTGCCGTCAGATACACAGGCGACAAGAGAGCTTTGAACAATGATATCATGAACAGGCTCGACAACTACATCGAGGGTTTTCCTTCAGACAGAGATGCGGCCGAATATTTGGGTACCTACATGGCAAATGCGGTTGAGTCTGCTATTCGAAATTTAAATTTGAGTTAATGGTAGTTAATTATGCGATGGGCAAAAAAAAGCCGAAGGAGTTATGTCCTTCGGCTTTTCAGTTTTAAAATTAAGTTGTTGTTATTTTACAAACGAATTCACTTTTATCCTCATGTTCAATTCATGGTGCTGCCCTGGCAAGAGGTCTAAGCTTTCAGGCGTACAAGCTGACTCAATGCACACAAAATGACTATAATCCGAAGGATTGAGATCAGAAATGGTCTTACACTTTTCTTCCCAGGGATTCCAAACCACCATTGCATTGCCCCCTTCCGACACTATCTCGATCTCTCTGTTGTACACCGGATCTACGAGTTTGGCAGCTCTGGTGTGAAGGTAAATACGATCAGTCTCTTCTGCAATCATCAAATCACCTAGCTGTTCAAATTCCTGACCTGCGCGGGTCTTGTCAATATAGCGTTTGCCTTGTAAACCCTCAATCACTGCACAATGAATATCGCCCACAGCAAAATAAGTGTGTAAAGCCTGGGTTACAGGCATGGATGATTGTCCCAGGTTGTGGGAAATCAGACTGATGTCCATGATACTGTTAGAGGCTGCCACTTTCAATTCCAACTTCCAACGATATGGCCACAGTGCGAAGGTATCTTCAGATGAATTTATAACCATAGTGCAATACACTACACCTTCGCATTCCCTGTAACTTTCCATCTGCCAGGGCATCGTGCGCACAAAACCATGTTGGGCATGTCCTTGTCTGGGACCAAACCAGGGCCAACAAACAGGAATGCCTCCTCTCACCGCTTTGGGACCATGCAAATCTGCCAATGCACTGCAAAAAAGAACACCACTTGGCTGATCAAAGGGCTGCCATTGGGTGATGTGTCCACCTTTGTTAAGTATTGAAACTTGAGGGCCGTTCATCCTGGTTATTCTTGATTGTACCCTTTGCCGGTTGCTGCCCAATATACTCCTCCAAAGAGGTGTTCCAAAAATACGGCATCTGAATACACACCTGGCAAATGACCTATAGCTGTGTAAAAGGATCTGCCACCATCGTATTCATGGTACCAGGAAATAGGATGTTTGCCATTCATGCCACCATTTGGATAATCAGCGGTAGGTTTGCCCGCAAAATATGAGCCTTCATCAATTTCAAGCAGGTAATTAAGTCCTGTTGTTTTTTCAGGTCCCAGTACATACCATTCGTCTGTAAACCAATGGGGAGATTGAAAAGAGGCCATTCCTATAAACCTGCGGTTCAAAGGATGCAGGCGAGCCGTTTGAATAGCAGGATGGGTGATAAACATGCGTCCTACCAATTTGGTATACCACTCCCATTCGTACTCCGTATCCGAAGCACTGTGAATGCCCACAAAGCCTTTGCCACCCTGAATAAATTTTTGCATAGCCATTTGTTGTGATTCGTTGAGTACATTACCGGTAGTATTTAAAAATACAATAACATCATACTCTTTTAGTTTTTCATCTGTAAACCAATCTGCATTTTCCTGCCATTCTACGTCAAAGAAATGTCGGTTGGCCATCTTTTGAAAGGCCTCCACCCCATCTTTGATGGATTCATGGTGCCAGCCCATGGTCCTCGAAAACAAAAGAACCTTAAATTGTTTTTGGGCGGAAAGTTGGCCCATCGGCAGGTGCATGATTATCACAAAGCAAAGCATCAAATAT
>CALMWS010000189.1 GCA_937870795.1 uncultured Bacteroidota bacterium
AAAAAAGGATTGTTGTGGAAGTCATTACAGGTCATGTTTGATTTGATAAAAGCATGAAAGAAACATTGATCCTTGCTTCCCGCAACAAGGGCAAGATAAAAGAAATTGAATTCCTGCTGAAGGATAGCCCTTATGCTGTCATCGGGATGGAAGCTGCCGGTTTTACAGACGATATAGAAGAGACCGGCACTACCCTCGAAGAAAATGCAGCAATAAAAGCAAGATACCTGCACAACAAAACAGGCCAGGCAGTATTGGCCGAAGACTCCGGACTCTTTGTTGATGCCTTAAACGGTGCTCCCGGCATTTGGTCGGCCCGTTACGCCGGCAGCCATGGCAATGACAAAGCCAACCTTCAGCTTGTGCTTCAAAACATGGAAGGCCAAACCAATCGCACTGCCCATTTCGCTGCCTGCCTCTGCTTCATCGATCACCATGGCACCAGCCATTTTTTCAAAGGCAGTTTGCACGGTACCATCACCCACGAACCCATCGGACAAAATGGTTTTGGCTACGACCCTATCTTCATCCCCGATGGCTATGAGGTCACCAATGCCCAATTGAACCCTGCCGTTAAAAACAGCATGAGCCACCGGGCGGAGGCAATAGGCAAGTGGTTGGGATATTTAAAGTCATAGCGATGCAAAATATTGCAAAAGTGGGGACGCAATGCATTGCGTCCCCACTTTGTTATTGCCCATTTATCGGAGGATGTATTGCTCGCGCCAGCGGCGAGACATCTTCGTAGCCCCTACATCAGCTACGCTGATGTAGGGGCGGGTGGAAAGGCAAAATATGTTTTGGCGACATTTTTGACAGATGTGCAACAGCTATCAAAAATGGTGACAAAACCCCACTACACATCCTTATGGAACCCACATCTTCAAACGGCCAGGATTCCTTCAAAACGACAGACCAATGCATACAAATCTAATCCAGCCTATAACAGTTAAGGTCAATCCCTACCCGGCAAACCACCCAAATGCAAGCTGTCTGGAGTTACCCGTGGGGACGCAATGCATTGCGTCCCCACCATGGTATTGCCCATTTATTTGGGGATATATTTCTCGCGCCAGCGGCGAGACATCTTCGTAGCCCCTACATCAGCTACGCTGATGTAGGGGCGGGTGGAGAGGGAAAATATGTTTTGGCGACATTTTTGACAGATGTGAAACAGCTATCAAAAATGGTGACAAAACCCCACTACCCCCCCCCATTGAAACCACCATCTTCAAACAGCCAGAAATCCTTCAAAACGACAGACCAATTTAAACAAATCTAATCCAGCCCAAACCAGTTATGGTCAATCCATACCCGGCAAACCGCCCAAATGTTGCCTGTTGGGAACTACCAGTGGGGACGCAATGCATTGCGTCCCCACTTTGTTATTGCCTTAATAATTTAAAAATTAATTAATGCATCAATTTGGCAAACGATTATCTCAATTTTGTGAAAAAGCAAAAAGAATAGGTTAACTGCTGTGTAAACCCACAGCAAGTATCTTAAACGAAACCCAAAAAGCATTCCTTCAATAACTTTGTTGACTTATCTTTATAGAAGTGTATATTAGTCAACTCAATTGGCTTTATGAAATTTTCAATTTTATCAATCCTTTTTTTCATTCTTCCATACACCATAGAAGCACAGTAAACGTTTGTGTCATTGGGTAGTGGCTATTCTAATTTATCTTCCAACTATAAGAAAAGGTATTCACCTGATTACAATTTCACTTTAAAAGCAGGATATGATAAATATTTGACTAGATTGGGGCTTCGAGCATCGGTAGGTTATATCAATTTTAATAGCCTGATAATTGAAAACAATAAAAGAGTAAATTTTGGCTTGATAAAAATATCAACGGGTCTGGTTTATAAAATTTCATCCTCCTTATTCTTTTTAACACAAATTAGCCTTGGCAGGACTACCACTAAAAGTCTAAGAATATCACCACCCAGCTATAATTATGATTTTGATCCTTTTGACATGTCTTATTCGTTTGAAGTAAGTAAAAAGATTAAATTAAATTCTTGCAATTGTTTATCGTTTGGTTTGGAATTTTCCAAAAGCCTGGATGGAATTATTGACAATAATTTTTGGCAAAAGGATAATCTAAAACCATACTATCTGAATGCTAATGTATACTACCATTTTGATGAATAAAATCAAATACCAGGTTCCGTGGTAAGTGCCAAATATTCTAATCAGCTAAAGAACTAAACTTCAGTAAGCTGAACATACAAATTGCCACCTATAGGCAATGAAAGAGATAGACTGGCAAAACAGCAATTAGGTTTTCCCTTTGCTTATGATTGTAATGGAATTTTGAACTACATTTTTACAAGAAAGCACTATTCCCGGGAATAAAAATTTCCCACTAATGGAGACAACTACAAATCTTATGTCAAAATCTAAGATTACTCCGCAAAAGCAATTTTCATTGGAAAATTGTCATGATAACATTTAGCTTTGTCATTAGCTTTTAGTAGACTTTTTTTTTCAAAACCCGATATTGATATCTGCAATAAATGTAGCCAACGACTAAAATCAATGAAACCACTAATAATCATTTGCACCCTGTTACTTTTTCCTGCACTAAGCCGGGCCCAAAGCAAAACACAAGTGTGGACACCCTCCGATCGGCAATACCTGCTTTCGGGCTTAGAAACAAGTCAAAGCCATTTCCTGCAGGAAGTGGAGGGTTTGACACAGGAGCAAATTCACTTTAAGCCGGATAGCAGCCAGTGGTCAATAGCAGAAGTAATGGAACACCTTGGCATTTATGAAGAACTGTTGTATTGGGATTTGCTCAACAATCAATATACTGAGGAAAGACCTGATCTGGTAAGTGCAGTAAAAGGAATAGACAGTATAATGATCGAATATGCTACCGATCCCAACAAAGGGCAGGCCCCCTTAATCGCAAAACCCATGGGTCGATTCAAAGAAAAAGCAGACCTGGTCCATTTTTTCACACTCTTGCGCAAAGAAGTAATACAATTGGTGCAAGACACAAAAGCAGATTTCAGACTACACTTCATTTTCAGACCACCCGACTGGGGCGTTTGGCACATCAGAGACCTGCATCAATATACCCTGCTTTGGATAGCCCATACAGAAAGACATTTGAATCAGATCAGAAGAATAAAATCTAATCCGAGGTTTCCGAAATGAAGGCCATAGGTATGACTTTAAGTTTATTAGATGCAGAAATAACAACCTAATAAACAATTTGACCATGACAAATAAACAAAAGACTATCAATATTGACCCAGAATAATAAGTAGACCCAAGATAAAGAACGAATTAGGTAAAGGGACAAGATTCTATCGGTTTAATGCTGGCTCGAGGAGATTGGATACTGGAAAAGAGTGTTAAGATCAAACTAGTAGTTATAAGCATATCAAACATATTGATTGAAAAGCCTGCCCAACACAATCCACACTATCTGAAAATTCATCATCCTATTAAAACTCTTAGGTTTAAAGAAAATCTGACTGAAATTTTTTATCTTTATCTGACAAAAAAAGTGTTTTTGGAATAGATGGATTTACCTAGATATCAAATAAGTACAAATGAAGATCAAACCGTTTTTTGGTTCACAAGTCGTGGTCCAAAAGGTGATATAATAAAGATTGTGCTGTATTCAGAAATGAATGAACCCCAATTGTATAATCTCTCATTGGGGGATTACGACCAAGAATCTGATAAAATTGACTTTGACAGTATTACTAACAATGGAGATAGAGATAAAGTCTTAGCCTCAGTTGTAGACACAGTTTACGCATTTTTCGCTAAGAATTCAGACTGCGTACTCCATTTTAAAGGAAGCGATAATGGGAGAACAAGGCTTTATCAAATGGCTATTAGCAACTTTATTGAACAGTTATCAGAAGATTTTGATATTTTTGGGAAACTCAATAATAAAATTTTGCGTTTTACCAAAGGTGTCAATTATGAAGCTTTCTTAATACAATTAAAAAAGAAATCGTGAGAGTAGAAGAATTAACTAAAAGAGATTTAAAGAAAAATCCACTGATGGTTAAAGACAAAAGTCTTGACCGATTTAAAAAAGTTCAAATCCCTCAACACAAAGTAGACTCAGCGAATGAAATTTCTAAAATGAAAGATTTTAAAGAATTAGTAAAAAAGAAAATCACTAAACTATAACACAGTAAAGGACAAGAGTTAGCCCTAACGGGACTGACCCTCGTCTATACTAGCAACCAAGCCACATTCAAACCCAAGAACCAAATATGAAATAGAGAAGCCTCATATCCTTCACCATCTTCCTAGTCCCCCATCCTCTATACCCTACTGGAGAACCTTGATAGATGATCTTTTGGCCTCCCACCAAGACTACTCCACCCAGCCCGATGATACTAAAAGATTGATACTTGGCGTGCCCATTGTGCCGGACTATGTGCAAGCACCGACTATTGTTGGCGACCTGAAAGTAAATAATGGAAAATAAATACCCTCTGATTTGATCCAACTGTTATGCATCATTCAGAAATAACGCCCTAAACAAAACGCCCCTAACGTAAAGCCAGCCCCACCTACAAACAGGCTGCTCCTTGTACACCTCTTCCTTGTCCTCTTTGGATAACACCATAATACATTTTTGAAGAAGCAGGTAATACGTATCTCTATAAATATTAAATACGCAATATTATACCGTCAGACCCGCATAAAAACCATAAATACCAAATAACATTTCGTGATTCCAATATTGCGTAAAAACTCAATGTCTTGCTTTTAAATTACAAATGAAATAATTACATTTACAGTACCTATAAGAACTAAATTGTCAAAACAACTGCATAATTTTTTTTAGAAAATAAGTTAGCATGAGAATAAAGCTTGGATGGTTGGCTAGCTAAGTTGTGATTCGATCAAATCACGAGAAATGGTTTTAGAATTAAATTGTACTATAAACGCGAAGCTTACATCACCTTATTCTATTAAGGTAGTTATGCTAATTAATAATCTTCAATAGAAACACATTTTAAAATCCTTAATAATGAAAATATTCCCAAAAAAAACACTCTATTTTCTATCAATTATTGCAATATGTCTTTCAAGCTGCGGCACTTATAAAGGTATTAAAAAGCCCGTTGCATTAATTGATGCTCCTGCAGACCTGGTTATTAAAAACCATGACACCGGTGAAGTAGTGAAAATTGACACAGGTATAGTAGGCTATACATCCAAAACGATTATCGGAAGCAACGTTACAACTATCACAAATTTTGTTGGTCGGAGAATTAAATTCAAGCCTAAAAAAAGCATTACCCTTGATCTGACTTCTCATAATGTCACCAAGACAGTAAAAATTGGCCGAAAAATCGAATTTGCACTTTTAATTTTTGAAGGTGTTTTTACACTCGGAACTTTCACAGCGATTGACCTGCTTACAGGTGGATATAAAACACACAATCCACCTTACATTGATGTTAAAGCCGTATTTGAAGACAGGGAGCAAAGAAGTTACAAAGAAATAATGCGTTATATGAAATCATATTCCCATTAAAGCTACGGTCAAGATAAGCATTTGACCATGTTAAATAGACGGCTTAATACTAATCTGCTCAGATAAGTGAATAAAAGATCAGACCATATTTATGGTTATGTTACTTCTACCTTATCAGACAGTTATTAATCATACCCATGATCTTTCACCCCATGATCATCACCGCCATCCTTATGAAACCAACGACACTTATCTTCTTGTATAAAACAATGTTATAAAATCT
>CALMWS010000190.1 GCA_937870795.1 uncultured Bacteroidota bacterium
TAATTAAAAAAACAGTGCTCAACATCACCATTCCTTCCAGTTTATCACCCATAAATAAGTAAAGGGATGCGCAGCTTATCAACAATAAAAACATTGGTTCCCTGACAACCTCAAGGGCAATTTTTATCAGCCCTTTGTTTTTTTCTTCCGGTAGTTCATTAAATCCATATTTTAGTCTCAAGCGACTTGCCTGATCATAACTTAAGCCTTTTGGAACTGTCGACATTTGGATTCATTAAAATTTGCATGAATAAAGATGCAGCTTATGAAGTCAAAAAACAATGATTTCGACAATCCTTCAACCATGATTGTGATTCAAGTCAAAAGTAAGAATTGGGTATTTATAGCAAAATTGAAGTCAATAATTAAGGCTTGATGGCAACGAACCGCACCACAGAACCCTTACCTACATGGTATTTTCCTTCCTTCAGATCAATGATTTCAGTGCGAAGGGTTTTAAATTTCAAATTCGAAAATTCTTTGAGTACTTCTTCTTCATTGAACAACATGTCAGCTGATTTGGGTCCTCCTGATTCATACTTTAGCTGATCTTTGCTAAAAGCTTCAAATACAATCAATCCTCCTGGTTTCAACCAATCTACCAGCTGGCTGTGAAGGGCATTTCTGATGGAAGAAGGGAAATGGGCATAGATCAAAATGATGGCATCAAAACGCTGATTTGCAAAATGGAGGTCTTGCCAATCACCCACCAGATAAGTTATATCTACCTTTCTTTCCGATGCCAATAGCATTGCCTTGTTACGTGCAGCTTCACTTTGATCCCAAGCGAGAACTTCACAACCATTTTCAGCTGCGAAAACTGCATTTCTGCCTTCACCTTCTGCCGGAAAAAATAATTTGCTGCCTGGTTGGAATAAGTCCAAATTTTCTGCAAAAAACACGTTTGGATCCTTTCCATAGACAAATTCCGTGTCACTGTAACGCTCGTCCCAAAATGATGTCATTCTGTTTCTTTTTTGCTGCCGCCGTCAAATATACTGCTAAATAGAAGTCCTCCCATCAATGCACCGTATGCTGTGCTATTAATCGGATTGGATGTGATGGCACAACTGCCTGAAGCACATCCTACAAAATAGTAGTAGGCGTAGCCACCTATGCTGCCCAGGATCACCCCGATTATGATCATATGAATCTCCTTTTTACTCATTTTTATTGCTAAATTTTATACTCCACATACCTCTCAACTGGTCGGCACCATAACCTTTGGCAAGATCTGTAGGATATAATTTGTCGATCCGTTTTTTTATTTCCGGGAGTATGTCCTTTTGAGAACCATGGCATTGGAGACATTGGTTATTTGTAGTGATTGGGTAATAGAACTGAGTGTACATAGAATCCTTCAAAGTTACACCTTCGCTCTGTTTGTTGGCAGCCAATTCACTAACAAATTGTTGTAAGTAAGTCAATTCAACATTACCGGCCTTATTAAGAGGATTACGTGGTTTATCAGTGATCCTTTTAATGGTAGCATGATAAACTTTTGAAAGGCTATCTGTAATTGGCATGGCTTTGAGCTTACAAAATTCAAGGGCCGCTTCCACTCCATTTTTTTGCAATTGCCCCATCAGGTTTTTGCCCAATTCCTGTTTTGCTTTCAACGCGATACTCAAACCCGGGTTTTGATCAGATGAAGTCACTGCCGGGGGTGTGATGCCAATTTGTTTCCAGGATTCACCATTCATATTTTGCCAATGGGCTGCAAACCAGGAAGGTTCTTCGATTTTATAGTCATACATATAAGCAGCCACCCTTGCTATCATGCTGTCTTGGTATGTCTGGATGGGCATCAGACCAAATCGGGAAATGGCGCCTTTCATCTGAGAAGTCTGTGTTGAAGGGTGCATTACAAATTGACTCAGGCCATTGATAAATTCATCCCGTTTAGGAAAAGCCTGGAGGTAATGGGCTTTGACGGCTACGAGCGGTGGCGCTACCCTACCCTCTTTTTCCGGAGCGGTAAAACTATGGCAGGTATAACATTGGCTATGTATATAGGCGGAAATTTCCTGAGGGCGATATGTAGCAGGGGCCATGACCATTGAGTTGTAATCTACCCCCTGTTTTTTTTGCTGAGGGGCGCAGGAAGTGATACCCAAAATACTGATTAAAAAGATCAATTGCTTCATTACAAAATTTGAGACGAATTTAACAGAGAATAGCTAAAATGGAGGTAATCGAAGTTACATAAGCCTAAATTAGTAGAAGAAAAAAAAACGAAAAAGCAGTTGTTCGTACTGGAAGGAAACTTATCTTTGGAAGAAAGAAGAATAAAAATATGAAAAATTGGCTGTTGAGCCTAGCTTTGATTATGTCTCTATCCTCCAATGGGCAGGAGCGATTAAGCCAATTCAACAACGGCAAACAATCGGCGTATGAGCAAGGCTTCGAATGGAATGACAACAAGTATATAATTTCGTTTCTTGTTAGTGGAGAGGTGAGCATTTACCAATTTAAGGGGCCAGATGATTTGAGGACAATTTTTGAGCAATTGATACCCTCTGCTTACAATTTGGCATTCACGACCCGTTTTTACGAAAATTGGGTAATCTTTCAGAGCAGCACTAAACAGTATACCTACGATCTGGAGCGTCGTCAGCTTTACCAATATGATTTACCTGTCGGGCCTTTTGACAATGGAGTAGAAAGTATGTTGCACGCTGCAGACTATTGTATTTTGCGCTTTGAAGACCAGAACAATGATTTAAATTATTATTACATTCTGGACTATGACCGGGGCATAGAAAAATTTCCCCCGTCTTACGGCACCCCTGTGTGCAGAAATGGCCATGAGTTTGTGTGCCATTCCTTTGATTATGCCAACGGCACTACCACTTCAAAGTTTAATGTAATCGATATAAAAACAGGAGACCAAAAACTAATGGTCAAAGACCTGCCCAATCAACCAACTGTAAATTATTATGACCAGCATTACTGGTTTGTGGTTCAAAACGTACCCTGCAGCTTTGATCCTGTTACGACAGTGTTGAAAAAATATGAAGCTATTAAACTAAGCTATTACGGCTCCACGAGTGTTCATAAAAAGGGAGATGTACTGATTGTTATGGGTGGGGTGCCCAGCAATTTTCAAATTGTTTGTTACGATACAAAATCATCAAAAATTTTAAGCAACAGCCAGGGGGTAGCTGGAGGAGGGAATTTTATGACAGAAAAGGTAAGGCTGTATGGCCAATATCTACTTTGTTTTGATGCGGGCAATAGAATGTATCAATTTGACTATCAAAAAGGATTCGTACGTAAGTACAAGGTAAGCTATATTCCCTATCCACTGTCCAACATCATACCAAACGTAAGGGAAAATGAAGACTACTTATACAATGGAAAGGGATTTACGAAAATACGTTTTCAGCAAGCAGACACGATGTTCATACCCATAGATACAGGAACCCTTATTCCCGCTATTCAAAATTTTACAACCTTCCAGTGGGATGATGGCAGGGTGTTGGCGTTGCAGCTTGTAAACTTAGAACGCACCACCAATCACTATTGGATAGACCTCAAAAACTCAATTGCAACTGCTGCCAACCCGACAAAAAGTCCAAGGGGTATGGATGAATCAAGTCGGTTTTTTCGATGTGGATCGAGGTTGTATTTGTGGTCGAATGGTTTGTATTATCTCACAGAAAATGGAATGGAAAAACTTCCATCGCAAAGCAGCGGTTGGGGGCAGAATTTTAACTTTGGGCAAGGCAGAAATGTGTACTGCATGCCGAGAGACACCATCATGGAAAGTTACACCCTCGAAAACGACCAATTGGTTGTATGGCATCACACGGGTGGCAAAGCAGTACGTTTTGGACAAATTCCCCACCATGCGAAAATCTATGAAGTGATGGGTCTGGGAGAACGTATTTATGTTTATGAATACAAAAGAAAATACAATCTGTCAATATACAAGACTGATGGACAAAAGATTTTCAGTGAAGAATCATCATCCAATACCCGTCTATTACAGGGCAGTCCAAGCGATTACAGTTTTTATACCTTACTGGGGCAGGTTGGCAGGAAAGCATTATACATCCGTGACACCCTATTGTTGTCAATGGATGAAAACGGCATTATAAAAACAGTCCATAAATCAAAAGAATTCAAGGCCCTAACTTATATTTTCACAAACCGTGGAAGGAATTACCTATATACCAATTCAGAAAGCTTTAATTTCTATGAGATCACGGGTGACAAATTGATAAAACTTTACCAAAGTGATGAAAATTTAAATGCTGTTTATAGCAGTGAAGAGCATGGTAAAACATTTATATACCTGAATGATCAGCAAAGTTCTCTCCTGGTATGGGATGGAACAAACATAATAAAAGCCGGCACACCTCCGGGCATGAGACAAGTGGCCATAGAAAAAGACTACATTCTGGGCAGGGTATACCAAAACAGAACAGCTTATCTGATAGATATGCGGGATTTGAGACTCAGAAAAATAGAACCAGGCCCTGAAAGAGAACATTTCACCAACATAGCCATCACGCCGAATGACACCATCCTTTACAGCTATGCAGAGGAGGGCGTTAACATGCAAATCAAAACCTATCGGTTCCACTCACAATTTACGCAAGTGAGTCCACTGGAAAATTTTCCTAACAGCTGGTTTTTGAGTAAACTCAATGTAGAAGGAAGTGGTAATACCCGATTGGTGTACAGTCAACATTTGTCGGGCACTTTAGTGCAAGGAGGATTATTAAGCTTAACTTCAGATGTAAAGGCAAGAAAGACCTTATATGATGCCACACCCATTTACAAAAATGATCATTTGGTGCAAGCTTCTTATTTGTACTTCATGGGACAGGAAAAAGTCAACGGATTACAGCTTTACCGAATACCCATCGATAATACTGGTACAATGGTGACTGATGTTAACAGTGATGATTTGCTAATATATCCAAATCCTACTTCAGGGCAATTAACATGGGAAACATCAGCATTCAACAACAGTCAAGTCCAATATTGTATAAAAGATATAAAGGGAGGTCTTGTCCGAAGAGGGGCTGCCAGCAGTTCACTTGATATAACCGACCTGGGTGCTGGTAGTTATATAATTGAGCTTACCATCGGACAACGCACGTTTAAAAAACTTATTGTAAAAATTTAATCTATGGATTCACATGGTTTTGCCGACTTGCCGGTATTACTTAGGTCATTTAAAGATGCCATCCCTTTATTGTGGAGAAATCGATTGTGGAAGGGCTACTTTGCTCACGGCCCCGTGAGTTATTTGTCTATCATACTGGTGTTGGTCATTTCCTATAAGACCTATTCCTATTTTAATCCTGAACCAGTTAATACGATAAAAGAAGAAATAAAAAACCAGGCTATGGATGTTGCCAAAAAAAGTTTGGGTGCCAACATTGCAGACAGCATTGAGAAAGAAATACAAAAAGAAGGAATGAATGCTAAAATATCATTAGACAAAGATTCATTGGAAAAAGGTGTGGTGGCAATGACTGTAAATACAGACACCCATCATCAAAAGAATGAAGACACGCTGGTAAAAAAAGAAGAAGCCGAAATAGCGTCAGATACTGTTGCATCTGCCGGCGATGCCGAAAAAGAGGAAAACCTGACAGGGAGAGAAAAACAAATATCCAAGTCCCATATCGATGAAAAGAACATTTTTTCCGGAGGATCCAAATACCTTTCTATCATTCTCCTCAACATGCTCATAGCTCATTTTTGCGGTCGCATTATAGGCATGATGGGCGGCT
>CALMWS010000191.1 GCA_937870795.1 uncultured Bacteroidota bacterium
GCGGCAGAAGTCATCCATGCCATGGGTCCTAAGTATTTGGTAATCAAAAAGGGAGAGCATGGTGCCTTGTTGTTTCACGAAGGAAGGATATTTTATGCACCTGCATTGCCACTTGCTGTTGTGACCGACCCAACAGGAGCTGGTGATACGTTTGCCGGCGGCATGATGGGTTACCTGGCTAGCACCGGTGATGCCAGTTATGAAAATTTGAAAAAATCCATTATTTTTGGATCCGCTCTCGCTTCATTTTGCGTGGAAGAGTTCGCAATCAACAGATTAAAGAACCTTAGCAGAGAAGAAATTGAAAACAGGGTGCAGCAATTCAGAGATCTTGTTCATTTTTAATGAAAGACTCTAAAATTATTGCATTTATATATTAATTAAAATAGTAATATATCGAGTAAAATTCTACCTTTGTAATTTGATTCATTGAATACCCTGAATTGGTTACGACCGGTTTGGGAATTGTTTTTTTTATATGTTTGGATATATCAAAGGTAGAATAACACACAAGACCCCTGCATTCATTTATTTGGAAGCGGCGGGTGTGGGTTATCACATCAACATCAGTTTAAGCACGTTTGGCAAATTGGAGGGACTGCAGGAGGCTTCCATCTTTACCCATTTGCACGTAAGGGAAGATGACATGAGCCTTTACGGGTTTTTTGAAGAAGAAGAGCGCCAGCTTTTTGTACAATTGATTTCCGTAAGTGGCATTGGCTGCAACACGGCAAGGGTGATTTTATCTTACATGACCCCGGATGAGTTGAGGCGTGCTATTATGCACGACGACGAATTTTCACTTGGAAAGGTAAAAGGCATTGGCCCCAAAACGGCCAAGAGGATCATCCTGGATTTGAAAGACAAAATTTTGAAAACAGCAGGCGCTGATGCCGGATCTACTGTTATAAAGGCGAGCTCCGGCATTAAAGAAGAGGCTTTGGCTGCGCTTATGGCCCTTGGCTTTCCAAAAGCAGGCATGGACAAACACATCAATGCGGCTATTTCCAAAAATCCGGGCATCGAAAGTGTGGAAGAACTGATCAAAAATGTGTTAAAACAACTGAACTGATGAAAAAAAAGGAGACTATACACACTACAAAATCCAAAAAGTGGGTTTCTATGGTGAATTTATCTATGAAGACATACAGATCACACTTTTACATGCATTACAAAATCTTGTGTTTTTTTAGTGTTGCTGCATTTTATTTGATTTCGGGTAACATGAAGGGAGCTAATTTGCCGGACCCTTATGCCCCATCTTTTAAGTTTTCTCGCAAACCGATAACTACCGACACCATTCCCCTCAGTGACCGAAAGGGTGACTTTATCTTTGATAAGTCAAAAAATCCTTTTGACATCAACACCGGCATTATCGAGCAGAAAGTGGAATACGATGTTGCTACAGGCAAATACATCATCTACGAAAAAATAGGCGACGAATACTACCGCACGCCAACGTATATGACCTTTGAAGAATACCTCGACTGGAAAGCAAAAGAACAGGAACGTACTTATTTTGCCAACCTGGCCGGCATCCAGTCCAACAAAAAAAGTGGCTCCGGCAAGGTAGATCCCATGTCGCGCATTGACATCTCCAAATCTTTGGTCGACCGAATGTTTGGGGGTACTGAAGTAAATGTGAAGCCACAGGGAGGTATCGATCTTACCATTGGTTTTTTCTCTTATTATTTGACCCGATCCAATTTTGGACAGCGCACACCGTGGAATTTTCTTGATCCTGTAGACATCAAGCCGAGGCTTACCGTTGATGGCAATGTAGGTTCAAAGCTCAAACTCAATTTCAATTATGATGCTCAGTCAAGTTTCAACTTTGATCAGAAAATCAAATTGCAATACGACTCGCAGGCATTTTCGGAAGATGACATCATAAAAAAGATAGAAGCGGGTAATGTAAGTCTTCCTTTAAAGGGCAACCTGATCAAGGGGGCGCAAAGTCTGATGGGTATCAAGACCGACTTACAATTTGGTCACTTACGTTTGACCTTGCTGGCATCGCAGCAGCAGTCAAAACAAAACAACGTAAAAGTGCAGAATGGCGCATCGGTAGTAGAATTTGACGACATCACGGCCGACCAGTACGACGAAAACAGGCACTTCTTTTTGTCACATTTCAACAGGGAGACCTACGAACGTTCGCTAAAAAATCTACCTCAGGTGCTTACCCCTTTTAGAATTGCACAACTGGAAGTATGGATTTCTGACGACAGGCCCGATTATCAGCCCGGCCAAACATACATTGCAGCCATAGCGGACATAGCAGAATCGAACATCAACAAATACAACAACCCTGCGGGCACCTTGTATCCTCCCAGTCCGTTTATACCGGATTACCTCAAAGACAGAGAAGGGAAAATACTGGCAGACAACAGGGTGAATGGCTTGTTTAATGAGTTGGTAAAAAATGATACCATCTCCAGCCAGGACAAGACCGCCAGTTTGTTGAGAGATGAATTTAGAATGACCCAGATTCGTGACTTTGAGATCTTCAGGGGTCGGTTGCTCAATGCCAGTGAATATACTTATCACCCGCAATTGGGTTACATCTCGCTCAACATCAAACTCAGGCCCAATCAGGTATTGGGTGTAGCCTACAAATATTTTTATACCGAACAATGTGACTCTGTATTCACAGTAGGTCAGTTGGCAGGGCAAAGCCAGGAGACCAGCGACATCCGCACCTCTTCGCCCAACCAGAATGAAGAAGATGCCTCACCCAGTAAAGTATTGTTTGTAAAATTGCTCAAATCCAGCAATCAGCAGGTACGATTGCCATCTTGGGATTTGATGATGAAAAACGTGTACAACCTCAAAACCAATCAGCTCAACAAAGATGGATTTCAGTTTGACATTTATTACGAAGATGATTTCAGCGATGGTTCGTTGAAAAAATTTATCCCCGAAAGACCTGATATTCCTTTGCTCAACATATTTAACCTGGATACGCTCAACCGATTTGGTGATCCACAATCAGATGGTATATTTGATTACGTTCCCGGATTAACGGTGATAGAGAAGTCGGGTAGCATTGTGTTTCCGGTACTGGAACCATTTGGCAGTTCGCTGGACTCCTTGTTGAAAGGCATACCAAATCCTGAAAAATACAAGTACCAGCAGTTGTATGACTCAACTGTAACGGTTGCCAGACTTACCCCAGAAAAAAACAAATTTGTGATGGTGGGCAGGGTCAAATCCAACTCAACAGGAGAAATTCCACTGGGACCTTTTGTACCCAGAAATGGGGTAAAAGTGACCGCGGGTACCATCACCCTGATAGAAGGAGTAGACTATGAAATAGATTACTCCCTGGGTAAATTGCGTATCCTCAATCCTGCTTACCTGGCACAGGGAACTCCTATCAACGTAAGTTTTGAAGACCAGTCTACTTTTTCATCGCTCAACAAATCGATGTATGGTGTCAGGGTAGATTACGACTTTAGTAAAAAGTTTACCATGGGGGCTACCTTCCTCAAACTGCAGGAGAGGCCGTTTACCCAAAAGGTAAACCTGGGTGATGACCCTATCAACAATAAAATTTTTGGCTTAGACTTCAGTTATAGCAATAAAAGCACCTGGAT
>CALMWS010000192.1 GCA_937870795.1 uncultured Bacteroidota bacterium
AAAGATGAAAAATGGGGAGAAGTGGGCAAGGCCTTTGTGGTCTTGAAGCAGCCAGTTGACGAAGCTTCCCTAAAAGCCTTTTGTACCGAACGACTGGCTAAGTTTAAAGTACCCAAATATTTCATTGTACTGGAAGCCTTGCCGCTTACAGACAGTGGAAAAATTGATCGTAAAAAATTAAAACAACAATAATATTTTATCAACATTAAAAATCAATAAAATGAAGTCAGTTAAGTTTTTTATTATGATGTTTTTTGCTGCATCTATGTTTATGGTAAGTTGCGGTGATGAAGAAGACAAGGGCACATGTAGCGACGGCATCCAAAACCAGGATGAGACTGCAGTGGATTGTGGTGGCGTATGCACCGCTTGTCTGGAAGGCGCGCAGGGCACCTGGAAGTCGAGTCCGGTAGCCCCAATCCTTGCGACTTTCGCCGATTCAATCATTGCAGAATTTAAGACCAACAGCACATACACAGTTGATCAGTGGAAAAGTGGTGCCAAAGTGGTATTGACAGGTACCTATACCCAGACCAAATCAGGAACTGGTAATATCTACAACATCACTTTGAATCAGACCTCCCCTACCTCACTTACTGCACAAGGTATTTTTGAAGTATCATCAGACAACAAGAGCATGAAGTATGAGGTTGCACAAATCACACCTGCTATTCCGGGTGTAACTCCTCCTACCGCAACTGCTGGATTTGGAAGTACTTCCAATGGTGCGTTTGGTCAAAACAACGTACAGAACTACGTAAGAAAATAATCGGGTTTATTAAGCCCTGTGGGAAGAGAAATGTGGCTCTCTTCCCACTATTTTTTTTTAATTTTATCCAACAACAAAGCTGCAATGAATAAAAGGATATGGACACTGTGTTTGCTAATGATGCCATTTTGGCTGGGAGCGCAGGAAGCAGGAGATACAAGATTTAAGGGATTCGACAAGGCGGTGCCAACTAAGGCCAATAAGCAGTTGCAGGCCTTTGTCTATTTTTACCAACAGAATGTAGCCATGAACATGGCCCCTGAAAACGACTTTCTCAAGGGTCAGATTGTGGGCAGGTTGTTTGGTGCCAATACAACAACCACCTCCAATAAATTTACAGCCCTCTATGCCGAGCAGCGAGCCATTCCCTTTTTCATTTACTCCCCTTCCATCTTTGATGGTAAGGCGACCCTGAGGGCTTCGTTTGAAATCGACTGGACCTGGGGGGATGTTGCTTATGGTACCGGGGGTAACTTTGGATCTGCCATCTCTGCTGATCAGGTAAACCTCCAGACACAAAACCTGGAGGTAGAATTTGTGCCCGCCAAATACTGGACCATCAATGTAGGTTTGCAACGCATGTTTGACACTCCTCACGATTTGTACCGGACCTTTTTTGAAAAATTTACAACCACAGGTTACCGCCTGGCTTTCTTTGGCACCGATGGTGTTGGCATTAGCGTAAGGAGGCAAAGTGACCGACACAAACTCAAGGCAGGGTTTTACAAGCTCTATGAAAACAATGTAGAACTCAATGATGATGTGACCCTCTTTGAATTGAATTCGCAATACAATGTAGCTCCGAAGTGGAACGTAGGTGCCTCTGTCTATTGGGTCAAAGACAATTCATCCGGTAAAGGTGGCGTGAGCATCCTGGGTCAGGGTTATGCGAGTCCGCTTACCGCTTACAACGGTGCGTTTCGTTTTCCCATTGGGGCCGATCCCTACCATTCAGATGTGGTGTGGTTGGGCACTTATTTTGCACGCAATGAAGAAATGATGCTGGATCGGTTTTTCCTATCCGGCTTCCTCAACTACAACCTCGGTTCTATCCGACAAAAACCCACGGGCAGTGAAAATTACAGTAAAAAGACAAAAATCGGTGGACTTGCTGCAAACCTAAGGGCAGGCTATCGTTATGGACAAACCACCGGTGATGCCGTAATCGCAGATATGATATTTACTTCAGGAGACAACAATGGCGTTGCTGATGGCAAATATTCCGGGGTAATTACCTCCAATACATGGGGCAGTCCCGGGGGCATCTTCATTGGGCATGGCGGCTATTTGCTTTTTCCCCACGGCAATGTGGTCAATCGATTTGTAGCTGCGGTTACTGATATATCCAACATTGGTTATGGTGTAACGGGTGGCACTATTAACCTGCACAAAGACCTTATTCCCAATAAACTTCACTCCAAAATTGGAGGAGCAGGAGGCTTTTCTGTGATCGCCCCCAATGGCGGTGGCAATTTTATGGGTTGGGAAGTCAATGCCAAGCTGGGTTACGATTTTGGAGCTTTCCTCACTGTAGAAGCCCACGGTGCTTACATGGGCTTAGGCAACTTTTACGATAGCAAGTTGACCAATGGCAATGTAGATACGAGGCCGGTAAACCCATGGTTGGGCTTTGTTTGTCTCAAGTGGTTGATGTTTTAACTTTCCAAATTCAAAGAAATGAGGACGATATTCTTTATAGCCTTAGCCGCTCTAATGGCTTTTTCCGTAAATGCCCAAACCATGGTTAAAAGTATGAAGGACATAGATTATGGTGTTGAGGTCAAAACAATAAAAGTAAAAGGCAACATATCAGTAGCCTATACCGATGAAGGGAAAGGAGCACAAACCTTGGTTTTTATACACGGTCTTGCATCTTACCTGCCGGCATGGAAAAAAAATACTGCTGTGCTCAAAGACAGCTATCGTTGTATTGCCCTTGATCTTCCGGGATATGGCAAATCTGATAAAGGCAATTATGAGGTATCTATGGAATTTTATGCCGATGTGGTTGCTGAATTTTGTAGTCAGTTGAAGCTTAGTCAAGTGGTTTTGGTAGGCCACAGCATGGGAGGCCAGGTAGCCATTTCTGCTGCTTTAAAATATCCTGAATTGGTAGCTCGTCTCGTGCTCATTGCCCCTGCCGGATTTGAAACATTTAACAAGGGTCAAAGGCAGTGGTTCAGGGATGTGATGACGGCAGATGGGGTAAGGCTCACCACCGCAGAACAAATCAGAATCAACTATGCCTACAACTTTTACAATATGCCGGATGATGCTGCTTTTATGATCGATGATCGCCTCGCCATCCGCTCTGCCAGTGATTTTGGAGATTATTGTTACCACATTACGCAGGGTGTCAATGCCATGGTTAATACACCTGTTTACGATTTTTTACCACATGTTCTGCAGCCTACTTTATGTATCTATGGTGCCAATGACAATTTGATTCCCAATCGATTTCTTAATGGCGGCAAAACGGAAAAGTATGCCAGGGCGGGTGCCTCCCGCATGCCCAATTGTAAGTTGGAGATGATTAAGGATTGTGGTCACTTTGTGATGTTTGAAAAGCCGGAGGAAGTAAATACATTCATAGCTAATTTTTTGGGCAGCATGTAGGAAGGGATTTTCCCACACTTAGACAATTGTCATCATAAAGAGATTCTGAAGGATTTAAACATTTAGGGAATTGAGAGAATGAAGGGCTTGGGTGGTATGAAGGGATGTTACCTTAATTACCTTCATTT
>CALMWS010000193.1 GCA_937870795.1 uncultured Bacteroidota bacterium
AGCGCTTTTAGCAGCTATTACTGTGCAATAGGCTTTCACAATCAATTCCTTGATGAACCCTTTGGCTTTGAGAAATATTTTAACCATATACCCAAAAAGGAGTTACTCTATCTTACCAAACACCCTAATCCATACTTGCGTGTTTATGCATTTCACTTTTTGTTGCAAAACAAGCACCTGAATGAAGAGCAAGCCCAAATGTTCATATCAACAAACTGCAGCGATATCTCACGAATTAATACAGGCACATGGTGTCTATCAGACTCCGCCTTCACTTTCGATGTATATATTGATTTGATTCTTCAAACCTTTGAAAACGAAGATGCCCTTAAACACATTCACCAACTTATCTTAAATCAACGTCCTCTATTACCCTCCACGTACCGTGATGGTCTCCTGGCCGAACTTGCTCCGGATCCTCAATACTATTCGTACATACAATCCATAGCCCAAGACCAAAACAACTATTGGGCGTTAGTTGCATTAACAAAATACAAAAACGAAAAAGACATCCCCCTCATCATCAACTTTACCCAATATCCAACGGATGAATATTTTTCAGAAGACTGCCTAAGGGCAAATTTATTTTCCCATTTCTATCATCCATCATTTATCCCCTTTATCGATCAAATTATCGACAACTTCCCCAACAATGAAAAAATTCTGTTTTGTGAATATCTAATAAACGCAATATTGGCTTGCCCAAAAGAATTTCAAATTTCCAGACTAGAAAAAATTTATGACAATCTCAAAGTCAATACGCAAAACGATTTTCGGGATAATAATATCGATAGTTTTATCACAAAGCTGCGGGGGACAAAAGATGAAGCGCTCTTGCCTTTGGTAGAGAGAATTGTAAGTGAAAAATGATAAAAATTAGTTTTGATATGCAATGATTGTTTTCAAAATTAACCCAAATTATATAATACTACCAATTGCACTGAACCCTTTTACAACATTAAGAAAAGATTAAAATTCGAAGTGTCGTTGTAGGTATTGATCTCATACTTTCAACATTCAATTTAAGCCTTACACCTTCCATAGGCTATTCAATCTTAGGAATCTTTATGGCATCTGATTAAGTCGATTTGCCGTTGGTCAAAGATGAGCTGACTAAAGGGTTTGATTCTTTTGTATCTTTGTTAGACTTTATATTTTTATTTTAGTTAGTCAAAATTGAATTACACTGTCTATACAAATGGTGTCCACTCTGGTTCAATGGACTTAGCTAAAGGTTCACTTAAGTCATCAATTGTGATATTTCCCTGCTTGTCAATATCAAAAACAGGATTTATTCCATATTTAAATTTAAAGAAGTTGACTTTAAAAGCCGCTAACAAATTCGAAGAAGTAACTTTTGGGAAACCTCCAATTAATATCTCATCAATTCTATCTGAATCACTAATATTTCCAAGATCAGTTAATCCTTCAAAAAGTACTTTTTTAGTCTTTTTGCTCGTAGATAGATAACAATAATCACTATATTCATATTCTTTATCTAAATCAGATAAGTGATCAACCATAACAAGATAGATTTTGAAATAAGTAAAATCTTCGTTATTCTCCTTTTGATTCACTGTTTTCATTGAAATTTTATTATCAAATTGAACAGTATCAATTTTACCTTTTACTCTTAATTTTATTGCTAAATTCTTTTTGGATTGTGTTAAATTCTCAAGAACATCTGCATTAAAATATTTATTAAGTGCTTTAATGCTGTCTTCATTTTTCCAAATTTTATACACCTCAATTATTGTTTTTAATTTTGCACAAAAATTACCCGATTCCATATTATCTTTAACACTGCTGATAATATTATTAAAAATAAAGGCGATTCTCTCTACAAGATTTGGCCGTAAATTATCATTTAAATCCTTGACATATTTTACGGGTGTTAGCTGCTTAACAAAAAAATTGTAGTGATTTTCAAAAGCAGTTCTTATTTTTTTATGGTTATTGATATAAGACTTTACTTTATAATTTTCCCTTAGCATTTTATTGTGATGATAATCTCTAAAATCAGTTGATTCTAAACACACAATACTGTCAAACCTACCTTTCGCAAAGCAAACTTCTCGAGCCTTTTGGCTTGCAAACCCAGCAAATGCTGCCAAATCTGAACCAGGCAATGATTCTATTTTTAGATCCTTATTAACTGGAAAAATTCCAGCTCTTTCGGCTGAAGAATCTTTTCCGTACTGATTTAAAGCCATTTCTGAAATTGCTAAAAATACGCTCATGCCAAAATTCCGAACTTCTATTTCAGGATTACAGCCTGCATCATTTACAATTTGTCTTAAAGCACTTTCTACCTGCTCAGGACTATTAGGATGACCACTCATTGCAAATTTTGATAATTCATTATACATGGTTTGGATTGAATTCTCATCAAGGCAATTTGTTTCAACTCCTTTGGCATTACATAGTTTTATATATTTTGAAAAAATCAACCTGTGACCATGTCTAGTGCCAACAGATATATGTCTGGATTTCAACCCATTTTCCAAATTTGACCAAACGTTTTTTAATAAAGATGTTTTTAAGAGCTGCTTTACATCAAAGATATCTAGGTTGTCAAAATATTCAAAAAGAGATTTATTAAGTAATGAAGAATTGTAGAATGACTGAATTTTTGCTTCCTCATTGATCTCACCTTGGCTTACTACCATACTCACCATATCCATTGCCATATCTATCATTTTAAATGATTCTGCTTTTTTTCGATTGTCAATGCCCTTAACTTCTCTTAGTGGATCTAATGATTTTAACTGGTTGGCTCTATTTCCAGCCGGTACTGATGGATCAACAAATAGTATCAATCTATCTTCCTTTTCTCGTATTTTTGGGTCCTTTTTTTGAAAATCAATAAATGCCCCTAATTTAAATGCTTCTTTAATAGGTTCGTTATTAAAAGTTCCACCGTCAACATATGAAAAATTTAAGTAGTCTGGAGAACTTTTTATATCACCACTATTCCCTTTTATTAATTCGATGTTTGGCCATACTCCAGTGTCATACTCGTCTTTGTATCTTGTTATTATGGCAGGCGGAAATCCAAAAGGAAATGCCCCGCTAGCGATAGAGCTTGATAAAATTTCCGCCCATGTATTTTTATCTGTATATTTTCTTCCTTTATTGTCGGGAATTGTAATAAAACGCACGTCTTCTTTATCAGGATCTCGTTGTTTAGAAAACCAAAAATCAAAGACTCTGAGCTCATTATGATTATTTATAGTTGTGGCATTTTGTAAACTTTTTACAAGAATAGGTACATCCGTCTGATCTGTCCTTTTTTCACCATAAGAAATAGGAGTTAGATTTGCCATAGTAAAAACCATTAAGGCTCGATCAGACAAAATTCTCTTATTTTCAGCAACGTTAATCTCTTCAAGATGTGGGAAACGTACTTCTTTAGCAGCACTAATTGCGCTTTCTCTTGACAACAATCCAAATTGACGTTTAAAGTCGTCTCCACTATCCATTTCGGGTTTAAATAATAAATTAACATCTAGTTTATCTACCCAAATTATTCTTTGCACAATTTGCGCTACTTCCAAAGCTACAAGCTGATCCATTTTATGCGTATTATTAACCGTTTTGTAACTAGAATTAATTATCCACATTAATCTTTCATTCCAAATATCACTGCTTGTGTCATTCAATTGGTAAACGGCACCTTGGTCCTTTAATTCCTTAATAGAAACCAATATTTTATCTTGAACAAGTTTATTTTTCAACAATGTTTTATAGTCAATTAAACAACGCATCATAATTGCTAATGCTATCGAACCAGCACTTGCCCCACTCATGCCGTCTACCTCCACACTTTCATAGGAGTTGCCTTCATAATCCTGACCATATAAAACTAATAATTTTAGCGCTTCGGTCAATGCGGCGCCTGAATAAGAACCAAGAGAGACTCCACCTCCCATAGCAAGACATACTTTTAATTGTTTTTTATTACTCATTTGTTATTATATTTTGGTAATCCGTATCAGACCGTCACACGCTTTCCACCGCAGTGACCGAAAACCTTCAATTTATACCCTCTATGGCATCACTACCTTTAGGCATCTCTATTTGCGGAATCTTAATGGCATTTGACTCCATACGCTTGCCTTTTGTTAGGGACTAATGGCAAAGGAGATTTTTTTAGATTATTTTGTTATATTTTGGTTGGTGTAACACAATTAAAAGAATGAAATATATTTTATAAATTTATCACAAAAGTCCCTTGTGGACCATGCATTGTTATATTAAAATAAAAAACAAAATTATAGTCCTGCTTTTAATTATACACTATAACTTTTGTTATAGTGACACGGGATAGTTTACTACGATGGCCTAAATTTACCTTCGCCCGTATTGAATTTCAACTAATTTGCCTCCCATTAATAAATTATTGTGCTTTCATTCCTAACCTAAAAAGTTAAACTTTTCATAATCACTTCAATTATACTTGACATCAACATTATATCCATACATATTTGCAAAACCCGATTGTAGTTAGTGATTAGGTTATTTATTGCAATCCGTTAAATCAGAGCATACCTGGTTTCGGTTTTGGGCCAATAAAAGACCTTATGATTCTTTCTATGACCTATATTATTCATTATTAAACGTTATGAAATCATGAAAATTCTTATTGCCCCGCTTTTTGCCATGCTCGCTTTTTTTTGCTTCGTGTCTTGCAACAAAGAAGATGTGTCATCCAATTTGATGCATTCTTCGGTAGCAATTCCTTCAAACAATTCTTTGTTAAATTACAATCCCTGTCAGTCAAGCAAATTCAGGTTCGATTATGATCGTTCGTATTTTCAAAAATATGTAGAACATCAATCTAATATTGATGCATACTTAAGCACGTGTGATACTTTGTTATACACAAATAAAAGCATGCTGTTTACCATCAATGACATTTATAGAAAATCAACATCGTCGCTTGATTCTAATCATTTCAAAGCATCTGAACTTTTTATTGATTTCCAAACAGATCCAAGAGTTTCAGACAACTTCCGGAATGTTATGGAGAAACTATTCAACATCATTGATCAATCATCTTCTTATGAAGTGTATCTTGAGCAACTCACCAATCTAACTGCTAGTATTCATCTCGATACTTTGAGTGCAGATGATAGAATAAAAATTTCAACC
>CALMWS010000194.1 GCA_937870795.1 uncultured Bacteroidota bacterium
ATGTTCAATTACGAAATTCTAGCCCCTAGCCCCTAGCCCCTAGCCCCTAGCCCCTAGCCCCTAGCCCCTAGCACCTATTACTTTTTCCAATTCATTCAAAGTCATGGTAAATCCTTCTTTGAAGCCCATTTCAATCATTTTTTCCATTCTTTCGAGGGAGTCATTGTATATGGATATACTAACCAGGGTAATGCCATCTTTTTCACTAAAAGTCAAGTCCCAATCAGACCCGGGTAGATGGGGGTTTTCATCCTGATCTGCAAATACACTGAAATATTTGAAGTTGGTTTTTGGAGTAATGGAAGTATATTGTTGTAAGTGCCACATCTCGTTCCCTTCCGGGCTTACCATAGCATAAAACCTGCGACCACCCACCCTGAAGTCCATCACTTTGGTTTTGGATTCATAGGGTTTGGGCGCCCACCATTGGTCCAAAATTTCCTTTACGGTAAATGCATCCCATACAAGTGAAAGTTCTGCATCAAATTCCCGGTCGATGGTAACTGTTTTGGTCGATTTATCAACATTAAAATCAAAAAGTAATGGCTTCATTTTTTATTTTTTTTAAGGTTTGCCAATAGGGTGTCTAATTGATCGTAGCGTCTTTCCCAAATCTTTCTGAATTGTTCCATCCACAGATCTATTTCTTTCATTTTGTCGATGTCGAGAGAGTAATAAATTTCTCTTCCCTGGTATTCCTGTGTTACCAACTCACATTCAGCCAGTATGCGCAAATGTTTCGACACTGCCTGTCGTGTCATTTGGAAGTTTTCAGCAATGGCATTGGGTGTCATTGCCTTCAGGGCAATCATTACGATGATGGCCCTCCGGGTGGGATCAGCAACCGCCTGAAATATGTCTCTGCGCATCTGACTGCTACTATATATGAAACTAATCGGTTGCAAATATATGTGCAACTTTTCGGTTTCGCAAATATTTTTTAAAAAATTTAAAACTAGTTTGAATTCAGGTATTAACCCTGCATTAGCTTAAATTCACCTCAACACCATCATTAATACCCCAACCCAAACCCAAATCCAAACAGCGGATTTACACTATCGTAAGGCACATCGGTTTTTTGGTTCTTCACAGCCTCCATAGACGAGGGCAGTTCAAAGGGCAGCTTGCCGCGCGGCAATGCATTGCCGAAAATAACCTCGCATACCGATTTGTCGCTGGCACCGTAATCTGCCAACAGGGCTTTGGCTGCTTTGGCTATCTCTGGTATAACCGCTGGACGATCTAAGTAAATGTCTACAATGGTGGGCACTTTTTTGAGTAGGTCGAGGATGCGCTCTTTCTCCTTGCCTTTGAAGTCCAGATCACCGTGATGGAATGAAGCGGCAAATGTATTTTTGGTCTCTACCGGATACCAGGGCGTATTGAGACGGATGATGGCAAAATCAGCCTGCTTTGGTTTCTTTACAATGGTAGCATATTGTGCCACCGTGGCACTGTCGATGTTTTCTATGTAAACTTTGTATTTTTTGGTTTGCAGGGGTAGGGTATTCTTTTCATTTTTTAACAGCGTCATGGATTGTTGCTGGGTCTTTTCTCCCAATGCCCTGGATGCAGCACTGCCGATGATGTTTTTCACGGCTTTTTCATCTACAAATGGATTGTCAAACAGTCCCAATTCAAATTTCTGTCGCAGCAATCTACGGATTGACTCATCCAGCCGACTCTCTGTTATGGCACCCTCTACGATCAACTGAACCACCAGCTCTGGTTTGTTTTCACCACCAAACTGATCGCAGCCGGCTTCCAGTATTTTTTGTACCCTTTGCACCGGAGTCAACGATTCTACGCCCCAGGCCCTGGCATCCCAAACTACACCGGGCCCCATAGGTACATCGCTGATCAGACCCCAGTCGGTGCAAACCACGCCATCAAACCTGTATTTTTCGCGCAACAATTTTGTGATGATGGTCTTGTTGTACGACATGCCCACATTTTCATCGGTCTGATCCATGGGTACACCATAGTAAGGCATAATGGCAGCAGTACCGGCGTTGAAAGCAGCTTCAAAAGGAATGAGATGATAATCGAAGTTATTACCCGGATAGATCTGTCCTTTCTGAAAGGCAAAATGCGGATCGAGTCCTTCTTTTTGGGGTCCACCTCCGGGAAAGTGTTTGGTCATACAGGCTACTCCCTGGCTAAGTTCACTGCTTTGCATGGCGGAGATGTAGGCTTGTGCAAGGCGGGCAGTCAATTTGGCGTCTTCACTGAAGTTGCCACTGATGCGGGCCCAACGTGGCTCTGTGGCCAAATCGATCTGTGGATGCAATGCCTCTCTGATGCCAATGGCCATGTATTCTTTGCGTACGATGTCTGCAAATTCTCTAACGAGGTTTTCGTCGCCAAGGGCAGCAAAGCCGGGCATTTCACAAAATTGGCTGAAGCCGGTAGACGACATGCTGATCACATTTTTACCCAAATGATGGCGCGGGTCCGAAGCAATGGTCACAGGAATGCCCAGCCTCGTTTTTTCAGCTGCTCTTTGGGTATTGTTGTACCATTTGGCAAAGATTTCAGGATTATCGGGTATTTCCCAAATATTGAAATGGTTCATCTTTCGGGCATTCATGTTTTCTACTACCGAAGGCATCCTGGCTGCCGGACCCTTGATGTTGAGCTTACCATCGGGCAGTCCATCTTCACTTACAGGCGCCCCATTGATAAACATCATGCCCGCCTTCTCTGCTACCGACATTTGAGACAACAAATCTTCAATCCTGGCTTCAATGCTCTGCTGGATGTCTTCATAGATGTCCAATCTGTTGTTTTTATTCAAATCCCTAAACATCCTGCCCCCATCCATTACAACCAGGTTTGATTGTTTGGGTACCACAGGGCCCGCCTGTACGTTGGCCGTTTCCTGTGCCCCGGCGTTCATCAATACCATCAACATAAGCGCGGTTGTGATTGTAAGGTATCTTTTCATTTTTGTATCTATGTGCGATTTATGAATTGTTTTAGGCTTTGACCCGTTTAGCCACTCCTTTAGCTAATATATTGAAAGTTTCCAATTTCCAACTACTTAAAAACGACAATGCTTAAGCCCTCTTCCAAACAAAAACTTTGTTTTTATTGGCGCAGGCATTTAAAGCACGGCACACCATTGCCGTTTTAAGTCATTTGACTATTCTACAATTTCTTTGGCCATCAAACGCGCAAAATGGAGGGCAAAGACGGAGTCGATGTAGCGCTGAATGGATGCATCGTATCGTTGCTGGGCATCGTTGAGCTCGAGAATAGTGGATGCGCCCAGCTTAAATTTTTCAAGTGCTATAGAAAGGTTTTCTTCTGCCAGTACCTTGTTTTGTTGTTCGAGGTTGAGGTTGGTATCTGCTGCCTTAATGCCTTGCAGGGCAAGCGTAATGTTGGTGCGTACCCGCGCCAGTTGCAGTGTTTTTCGGGTCTCCAATATGCTGCCCTGTTGTTTGGCTATCTCAATCTGTTTGGTGGTGTGCCCGCCATCAAACAAATTCCAGGTGGCGGTAAGGCCTCCATTGATGCCCAGGGTCTGGCTGTTGAGGATCTGACCGGCATTGGTCTGGCTGTAATTGTATCCTACAGCGGTGGTAAATCCCACCCTCGGCATCCTGCTTCCTTCCCAGTCTTTTACAGTGAGTTTATTGAGCTCTATGGCCTTATCCATCAATTGCAGGGTCTCATCGTTGACAACGGCTTTTTGCAACATCTCTTCATACTGATAAGGCGTAAGATCGTTTTGAATGTCTTCTGTCTCAAACGTTGTGTCTGCAGCACGATTGAGCATTAGATTCATATTGACTTTCATGTTGCTCAAGGCCAATTCACCGTTTTGGATAGCAGCTTGCTGACTGTTGAGGTCATTTTGTGATTGCAGGTAGTCCAGCTTTGATCCCCTGCCTACCTTCCACCTTTCTTCTGTGATGGTGAGCCGCTCACGGTAATATTTGAGGCTGTTCTGCAGGTATTCCAGTACGTATTTTTGCCGTACAATGGAGTAGTACATTTCGGTTACGGTTCTGAGCAATTCTTCTGTAGTTTGTTTGGCTGTGATGCCAGCCAATTCACTTTGTTTTTTGAGTATATCGTATCGGTTTTGCATGCGGTTGCCATCGTAGAGGGTCCAGCTCAGACTCACATTGGAACCTGGTGCAAACGAACGTCCGTATCGGTCGAGCGTCCTGCCATCGATAAATTCGAGATTGACTTTGTTAAACGAGCCATTGGTATTAAAATTCCAGTCGATCCTGGGCAACAAGCCGGCATTGGCCTTGTACACCTGCATGCCGGCCGCCTGGGCTTCCAGATTGGCCGCCTGGATGTCGAGATTGGCACTTTGGGCCAGCGATCTGGCTTCGGCCAATGTCAATACATTTTGCGCCCATGATGTACTAAGTACGCATACCGTAAACACGGTTGTATAATAAAGGGTTGTCAATTTCATTTTAATGAGCCGCATGTTCCAGTTCTTCAATTTCTTTTCTTACACTATAATTTTTGTTTCTCGACAGCAGGGCGTACATGGCGGGGATTACATACAGGGTCAGCACCAACGAAAAGAGCAGGCCACCCATTACTACAATGCCCATTGATTTTCGGCTGGCACCCGCTGCTCCCAATGCAAAGGCGATCGGTGCTGCCCCCAAAACCGTAGCAAGTGTTGTCATCAGGATAGGTCTCATCCTAAGTTTGGCTGCATTGATGGCGGCTTCAAATTTGTCCATGCCCTGTTCCCGCAACTGGTTGGCAAATTCCACTATCAGGATACCATTTTTGGTTACCAGTCCCACCAGCATGATGATGCCAATCTGTGAAAAGATGTTGAGGGTCTGATCAAAAAACCAAAGCGACAACACGGCTCCGGCAATGGCCAGAGGCACGGTAAGCATAATGATAAACGGATCTATAAATGATTCAAACTGTGCCGCCAGAATTAAATAAACCAGCAACAAGGCCAGGAAAAACGAAAACAAGGTATTGGAAGAAGACTCTGCAAAATCACGGGCGGTTCCCGTCAAATCTGATTTGATAGACGGATCGTTGAGCTCTGCCTTGATCCTGTTCATGGCGTTGATACCATCGGCTATGGTTTTTCCGGGAGCAAGGCCTGCCGATACGGTGGCACACATAAACTGGTTGTAGTGATATAGCTGTGGCGGACTACTTTCTTCTTCCGCTTTTACAATGTTGTCCAGCTGTACCAGTTCACCGCGGTTGTTTTTTACATACAGGGCTGTGAGGTCGATGGGCTCATTCCTATCACTGCGTTCAAATTGGCCGAGCACCGAGTACTGTCGGCCGTTGGTATTGAAATAACCAAATCGCTGGCCTGCAAACGCAAGTTGCATGGTTTGTGCCACATCCGACACCGAAACGCCAAGACTTTTTGCCTTTTCTCTGTCAATGTTGATGGACAATTCTGGCTTGCTAAATTTGAGGTCTACTTCAGAAATCACAAAGGTAGGATCGGTATTGACCTTCTCCATAAATTTGGGAAGATAGGCCCTGAGTTTGGTAAAGTTGGGAGCCTGCAAAACATATTGCATGGGCAGACCTCCCCGCCGGTTGAGAGAAATGGTTTGTTGTTCACTGGCAAATGCTTTGGCATCGGGCAGTTTGCGGAGTTGACCGTTGAGGTAGTCATTGATTTCGTGTTGTGACCTTTGCCTCTCTGCTTTGTCATACAGCATGACCCGGCCAAAGGCAGTATTGGGTGCGCCCGATCCTGCAAAGCCGGGGGCCGTTACTGTGAGGACTGCCTCTTTTTCTGCTACGCTGTCGGTCACAAGATCGGCTACCTTTCTTACATAATTGTCCATGTAATCGTAAGATGATCCTTCCGGTGCAGTCATGATCAATCTCAACCAATTACGGTCATCAAGGGGGGCAAGCTCTGATTGCAGGTTTTTGCCAAAGAGGTAGATCATTGCCATGGTTACCATCAGGATGGGTAGGGCTACCCATTTTCTTTTCATAAAATCGCGCAAACCCGAAGCATAACCACTTTCCATATTTTGGAAAAATGGCTCTGTGGCTTCGTAAAACCGGGTATGTTTATTTTGCTTGCGCACCAGATAGGCATTGAGCATGGGTGTAAGGGTCAGCGATACAAATGCCGAAATCAAAACCGCAGAAGCCAGTACGATGCCAAACTCTCTGAATAGAGTGCCAACAAAACCTTCCATAAAAATCACCGGCAAAAACACTGCTGCCAGGGTAAGAGAGGTAGACAAAACGGCAAACATGATCTCATTAGAGCCCGTGATAGCCGCCTGGATGGGATTCATGCCCTTCTCTATCTTTTTGTAAATATTTTCAGTCACCACTATGCCGTCATCTACCACAAGCCCGGTAGCAAGCACAATGGCCAGCAAGGTGAGTACATTGATGGAAAAACCCAAAACGTACATGATAAAAAAGGTACCAATCAATGATACCGGAATGTCGATCAACGGCCTGATGGCAATGAGCCAGTCTCTGAAAAAGATGAAAATGATGATGACTACCAGCCCAATGGCAATGAGCAGGGTTTCTTCTACTTCTTCGATGGATCTTTTGACAAAGATAGTGGTATCAAAGAGAGGAGTCAGCTGATAATCACCCTGGAGATCTGCCTGCACCTCCTTTAGTCGTTTGTTTACTTCTTCCGCTATCTCAAGGTAATTGCTGCCCGGCTGTGGTTGGATGGCCACACCCACCATGGGTTGTTTGTTGACTCTTAAAAGGGTCTCCTGATTTTCTGCTTCGATGGCCGCATAACCTACATCAGCCAATTTGATGAGCCGGGTTCCGTCCGACTTGACGATCAGGTTATTGAAGTCTTCTGCTGTCTGAAATCTACCCGCTGTTTTTACAGTGAGTTCCGTCATATCACCCTGGAGTTTTCCGCTGGGCAGGTCAACGTTTTCGCGGTCGAGTGCATTTTTGATGTCCTGGGTGGTGATGCCGAGGGCAGCCATCTTGGCGGGTTCCATCCAGATGCGCATGGCAATCCGTTTGAGTCCCCAAAGTTGTACATTACTAACCCCGTTTATGGTTTGAAAGCGTGGCGCAATGACATTTTCGGCATAGTCGCTGATTTCAAGAATGGTCTTGGTCGGACTGTTGAGGGTCATGGAAATGATGGCCTCAGAGTTGGAGTCCGATTTGTTGACAATGGGTAAGCCATCCAGGTCGCGGGGCAGTTCCCTAACAGCCTGGGTTACTTTGTCGCGTACATCGTTGGCGGCTTTTTCCATATTGGCACCCAATTCAAATTCAATGGTGATATTGGAAGAGCCCTGATTGGAAGCAGAGCTGATGGTGCGTATGCCCTCTATACCATTCAACGCTTTTTCGAGGGGCACTGTAATTTGAGATTCGATGATGTCGGCATTGGCTCCGGGATAGTTGGCCCTTACGGTCACCACCGGTGGATCGATAGACGGGAACTCCCTAACTCCTAATGAACGATAAGCGATGATGCCAAACAGGATGATCATCAGGTTCATGACGATGGCCAATACAGGCCGCTTAATAGAAAGAGACGAGATCGACATGGCTTACGGATTGATTACTTTTTTGGCTTTTACCGCCTGACCGTCTTTCAGCGCCATAATGCCACTGGCCACGATGCTGTCGCCCACATTTACGCCTTCTACGATTTCTACTTTATCGGAGGTGCGCAGACCTGTTAGCACATTTTGTTCTATGGCCTTGCCTCCTTTCATGACATAGATTTTTTTGCCCCCAATAAAGGGAATCAATGTCTCACTGGGTACCAGGATGGAGAGGGTAGTGCCCAACCTCACATTGACCTTCACAAACATACCCGGCCTGAACTTATCGTTGGCGTTGGCTACCGTAGCCCTTACCTTCAGCGTCCGTAAGGCTTCATCGATAGAAGGATCAATGGCGGTAATGGTACCCTCATATTTTTGGGAACTGCCATCGAGGTCAAAACTTACCTTGTTGCCTTTAACCACATTGGCAACATATTTTTCAGGTATGGAAAAGTCCATGCGGATAGGATTGGTCTGCACCAGAGTGGCAATGGTGGTAGCTGGGGTAACATAAGCACCCACACTGATGGTTTTGAGTCCTATTCTGCCAGAGAATGGAGCCCTTACTTCGGTTTGTGCCAGGGCCACTTCCAAAGCCTCCCGATCGGCACCCAGGGTATTGACCTTGTTGAGGGCAAGGTCGTATTCTTCTTTAGATATGGCGTTGATATTCAACAGCTTTTTTTGACGGGCTTCCACCTGGGCTGCCAATTCCTCTTCGTATTTGATTTTTTTCAATCGTGCGAGGATGTCGGCATCGTTGATTTTGGCAATGAGCTGTCCTTTTTGTACCAGATTGCCTTCAGATATGTTGAGTTTCACTACCCGGCCCGACATTTCAGGTCTCAGTTCAACGGCTTCGTTGGCAACCATGGTGCCAGAGGCAAAAATTTCCTGGATATTTTCCTGTTTTTTGGCCAAAAAGATATCGACCGGTACAATTGCACCCTTGCCTTTGCCTCCTCCGGGTCCGCCCGGTCCTGATTTTTGTTCTTCTTTAGCTGGGAATAAAAAGATTTTGGCTAATACCATGAGCACTATGATAGTGCCTACAATCCACAATGACCTCATCTGATAGTTTTGACCTAAGATAAAGTTCAAAGATAAGCATTTTGTTTCCTGCAGTCTGCTTATTTAGGTGCTACTCTTGCGGTTTTAGGATAAAATTAACTTGTTATAGGGGCTAGGGGATAGGGGGTTGGGGCTAGTTTCCTCTTAGCTTGTTTACTGCCTCCGTTCGATTACACACCTGTAGTTTTTCATAGATCTTATGGATGTGTTGTTTTACGGTTCCTGTGGTGATAAACAACTGCGCTGCAATTTCTTTGTACAAAAAGCCACGGGACAGCAATTGAAGTAATTCCAGTTCACGGGGTGAAAGGGGCAGTGGGCTGGAAAGTGGTTGATGGAGTGACTCCAATACCCTGCGGGCAATGCTGGGACTCATGGGTGATCCACCCTCGTACAATTCGTGGATGGCTTCTATCATTTTTGAAGCAGTGGCACTTTTAAGCAGGTAGCCCTTGGCACCCGCTTTGATGGACTGAAATATTTTTTCATCGTCTTCATAGACGGTGAAAATACAAAACTGGGTGTGGGGACAGCTAACAGATAGTTGTTGTATAGCCTCAATGCCACTCTGGCGGGGCAAGCCAATATCTACAATGAGCACATCAACGGGGTGGGAGGGAAGGAAGGTGATGGCATCTTCTGCATTGTGGTAAATGTGGATACAGTGCATGTTTTGATCCTGATTGATCAAATCTTTGAGTCCTGAGGCTACTTCTGATAGGTCTTCGAGGATAGCAACCTGTATTTTTGGCATCATGGATGAGGGTTTTTTTTGTAAAAGGCATCCTGATCTTTCATCCATTCACGCCATAAGTTGATGGCTACGGTTTTGTTGGGGGAAGATGTTTTTTTCAAAATATGGTGTACGTGTTGCTTGACCGTACCAAGGGTGATGCGGCCTTCAAGGGCAATGGCTTCATAACTCAGTCCCTGCTGAAGTAAGCCCATAATGTACATTTCACGCGCGGTCAGGCCATAAAAACCCGATGGGCGTTCTTCCATAAAGCAGACTTTTTAAGCAATCACATACAATACTTATGCAGATAGTTGATGGCCTCTACTTTGTTGCCTACTTTTATTTTTTCATAGATCCGGTGCAGGTTTTGTTTCACCGTTCCGATGGTGATGCCAAACTCGTCTGCAATTTCTTTATACAACCTGCCTTTTGCCAAAGAACCGAGCAGCCCCACCTCGTGCGAAGTGAGGAAAACTTCAGGTACTTCTGAAGAAGAAAGAGGGAGATTGTACTTATAATTTTTCATGCGAATCGGGTGTTCATGGGTGTCAATCTTTGCATAGGAATTGCGAATGACCTCGTGCGTGGTTGAAACTTTTTTGGGGTCATGTTTTTCAACGCAATGTCGAATGGCTCTCCATATTGCTTTATTTACCTCGTCTTTGTCACAAACCGGTAAAAGCATGGCGCAGTATTCTTCTTTAATAAGGTCCCTTAATCGCTCCGGATTGGTCAAAACTGCCAGGATTGATGCTCGTGCCTCGGTGGCGGTCCTTAACATGTGCAAATCCCTGTCTTCACCCACATCCAGTATTAAAATGGTGCCCGGTCCCAACTTTTCGGAACCCGTAAATTTTTCAAAGGTGCACGGACAACGGAGTTTTCCGTTTTTCCATAAGGTTTTGATCCTGCTTTCATGGGCAGAAGCAGAGTAGATAGTGATACTTACCGATTCCATGATAGCATTAGTTTTAAAGTTGGTAATACAAAGGAAATGAGGGATTTGCTCTCTGTCAAGCTGAAATTTTCGGGTTTTCCTGAAAAAAAACGACTTCTTTCGTTTGTAATATTTTGAAAAACAGTATTTTAGTGATCGAATTTTCCTGAAAATGCACACACCCAAATTATTTGCTATCCTAGCTCATCTGGAAAAAGAAGAGTGGACTTCGTGGTTAAAAACGGTCAAGGGCCAGGCTCAGGAGGGACATGAAACCCGGCAGTTATTAGAAATCATTCAAAAAAACAGGAGTCGATTGTCCGAAATAGGACAGGCGGAAGACCTCCAATCACTCTATTTTCCACAGCGATCGGTTAAATATGTGTCCAATTTACTTTCTACCATCTTAATCTGGACCGAAGACTGGATTGTGCTTAACCAATTAAGCCGTGAAGCCCACCAAAAAGATCTTGCCATCTTGCGTTGGTACAATGAAAGAGGACTTTATCCCTTTGCCAACGCCACTGCGGCCAACATCCATGAACAGATGTCCAACGAAGAAGGCATCAGCCTTTTCCAACCCTTTATAAAAATGCAGGCCAATTTCAACCAGCATTACAGCCACAACAACATTAAAAACGAAGTAGGTCCGTCCATCCTCCAACACGCTGTTTTGGCATTTCACGACTTTGTGATCAACTCCAGCCTGGTTTTTTTGTGTGAACTTTCCAATTGGGGCAGAATCCAGGACCACAACTTTGAACGGGAAATGTCCGTGTTGTCGAACCTGGTGGCAACGGATTTGGAAGCCAATCAGCGACAATTTTTGTATGATTTAGTGGCTTTGGTAAAAGAGCCAAATCTAAAAACCGCAGAAACCCTCAAGGAAAGATTGTTTGCAGGTGCTTTGGTAAAAAATGAAGTCTTACATACAATATCCACCATTTACATTACGCGGTCACTTACCAAAATGCACGTTTCCGGTCAAAACATTCCAAGACATTATTTTATGGAAATGATAGAATATGGGTTGGAAAATGGTGTGTATTCCAGCCATGGCAAATTGAGTGCACTTAGTTTTCACAATCTTGTCATGACCATGTGTGTCAACAGTGATTTTGAAAGGGTAAATGAATTTGTTTCAAAATGGGCCCCCAGGGTCAATACCCGTAAAACAGAAGCCACCCTGGCGCTGGCCAGTGCACAGAACTGTTTTTATCACCAAAGATTTAAGGAAATCCTACGTTATACCTGGCGGTCTGATTTTGAATTTTTTTCTCAAAAAATCCTGGCACAGTGTCTGCACAGCATAGCGTGTTTTATGTTTAGAAAAGAGGAGGTGGAATTGTACCTTTCTTCGATTTCAAGTTTTAAAAATTCTTTGAACCGCAATAAAGACAAACTCACACCCCATGAATTTAAGACTTATTTCAACCTTCTGGATTTTATGAAAAGGTGTGATGAAGAAGTCCCTGCCAAAATCCAACTGTCAGACTACGATGTCATCATTTTCAGAAATTGGTGCAGGGACGTCATTGATGGAAAATTTAAAAGTTAATCAGATACCATCCATATCTTCGCCCACAATGCTGGTGCCACCTGTCTGGATGTTGCCACTTTGTATCAACGCCTGGATGCTGCCCTGGCTGACACTGAGCTGTGCCGAGGATTTGTAGGTATAGCTACTACCACCCCTCCCCGGATTTACATGAATACCCAAAGCCCCTCCGCTGTGGTTGGCGGTTACAGTAGAAGCAATATAAGATCCCGCTGAGCTGCCACCGTACCATGCATGGAGCGACATTTGGTTGAGCCCGTATACCACTGTAATAAAGGAATCTACCACAATGGTGTCGGTTTGGTTGTCGTTGTACTGTACGATGAGTGAAAGATCTCCCGATGTTCTCATCGAGGCAGTGGTCTGGTTCTTGACTTCTGCTCCAGTTTCTTCCTTTTGACAGGAAATAAATACCATAAGGGCAACGGCCATGGTTGCCATGAGTTTGTTACGCATGTTTTGTGCATTTAAATTGTTAGAAAAAGACAGCTTCCTTAAAATCCTTTATACAATCGGTGTTATCATCGTCGCGCGACCGATGGGTCAAAGGTAGGATGGGGAGGGTAGGGGGAAATATAACTTTGGTTATATCAAGAGTAGGAAATTTGGTGTAAGGGTAATGCGCTTCGCTTAGGTCAATTATTAGAAATAAAAATATTTTAGTAATCACAACAAAATTTGTTGTTGCCACTCCCGGTGCTCGTGGTTCCCTTACTAAAATGATCCCTACATACCATCGGTCTGTAGGGACCATTTTTTTGCTGCGCAAATCGTGCGGTCATGCCTTAGGGCAATACGGCTTCGCCTCAGTTCAATACGGCTGCGCCTTAGGTCAATACGCTTCGCTTAGGTCAATACGGCTTCGCCTCAGGGTAATACGGCTTCGCCTCAGTGCAATGCGCTTCGCTTAGGTCAATACGGCTTCGCCTTAGGTCAATACGCTTTCCTTAGGTCAATAATTAGAAATAAAAACATTTCTGTAAAAATTTGGTCGATGCCGTGCAAGGTTTTGCACGGTTCCTTCATTATCGAGTGAAATCATTCACTCGATTTGCTCCAAAGTCATAACTGAACGATTTTGGCTCTGCCAAAAAAATTGATTGGCAGATCAATTTAGCGAAGGCACCACGCGCTAACCGCGTGGCAAGTCGCCCGTCCCCCGTCGCCCGTCGCAAGTCGCCCGTCGCAAGTCACCCGTCGCAAGTCGCCCGTCCCCCCCTTGGCTCGTCACAATTGAACGGTTTTGGCTTTACCAAAAAAAAAATGATCCATAGGAGCCTCTGTTTTATTGGAATCAATTTTAACCAACTTCACTCGATTGTGGCGTTCTGGTTTTTAGTTGGAGCTATTTAGTGTAAGATATGGAAAAGATGGCCTTTTTCCTAAATTATAAATGATCCGTGAAAGCTACCATTTATACTCAAAAAGTAAAGAATTTAATAATTTATTATAAAATAACATTATAATTTAGGAATTACAATTTATATTTGTTTTGCTGATCCGAAATATCATTCTCTTATTATAACTCAATGACTATGGATATACCACCTTTTTATACCTAGTATTAGCCCATTCTATTTACACCCAATGAGTCGTGAAGGAAGTACGGAATTACCCGAAATGTCAATTAAGAGCCTAAAGAATAATTTAATGCCCAATAAATTGATTAAAGTGGATTAGATAATTACAATGGAGGTTGCCTGAGGTAACCTCCAATTTTTATATTGAATAAAGTATCAAATGCCATGAGAAGAATAATTGTTACGGTTTTATTGACTATTACAAGCTTTGCTTTGTATAGCCAGATTGGTTTTAATAAAAAATTTAATTTGGGAACAAGCAATGCTTTTTTGGGCAATACCATCAATAATGATACGCTGCTTGTTTTGGGTTCCACCACTGATTTTGTAAATGGATGGCAGTTTAGTGCCATTGCGATTGATACAAATGGGATAATAATCAATGAGCATAAGTACGAAAAGGACTCCTTTCAATTACTATCATGGGGAGGATATAATTCAAAATTACTGATAAGTGATAGTATTGGTAAAAATATAGCAATAATTGATGAAAGTCATCGAAGAGAGCTGCAAATTTATTTTTTTGACAATGCTGGAGAGATAACAAAAAAAACATCCTTTGAGATTGCGAAGGTTAACCAGAATTATATCTATTTTGGTGTTCTAAAGGTTTCAGATGGTTATTTGATTTCGGGCCAGGTGCAATACTCTTCAGAGACAGTGAAATCTTTTATTTTAAAGATTGATCGCCATGGAAATAAAATTTACCTAAAATATTATGGTGAAAAGGATTTTTGGTTTTCCGGCAGTACTTTATATTATTCTCCAATTAACGAAAATGAGGTTGTTTTGTATGGAAGTTATAGGAGTCAGGGATATAGTGATATTGTGTTTTTTCACATTGACCACAAAACAGGAAATGTACTGAGAATAGATAAAGTACTAGGTCAAACAAAAAATATAGTTAAACCCTATTCAATGTATTATAGCAGTCATTTCAACTCTCCTATCGGTGTGGGCATCATGTCAAATGAAAATCAAACCGCCTTACTCCCGGCATTGGTTGTATTTAATGATAGTTTTAAAGTAGTAAGAAAAGACTATTTTGGTATCAATGCAGATCAGAGATACAATGGAGGTGATGTTGAAGAACCTTATCAGTCGGCACAGGACAGTGAAGGCAATATCTATATAGCAACGATTCAATTTCTGCCATTTGAAGAAAATTTGCCCTTATATCAGGTTATAGAAGCATTTTCTATTACCAAGTTTGACATAGAGCACAATCATCTGTGGACCACTATAGATACTGTATTTCATGACGGTATGTACCATGGCTATGCTGGTTATCTATCAGGAGTATCGGTCTCTTCCAGTGGCAGTGTATTTATCACAGGTCATTATGCAGGACCCAACCCCGATGAAGGAGGCATTTGGAGGAATACAGCTTACATGCTAAAGTATGACAAGGATGGGTGTAAGGTGAGCGGCTGCAGATTGGTAAATGCAGATGATAGTGTGATATGGGATGAACAGCCGGTGGTGTATCCTAATCCTGCTAACAGTTCTATATCGATAAATATCCCATCGAGGGTAAATGAAGTAAGGGTTGATATTACCAATGTGAGTGGAGTTAATGTCTTTTCTAAAAAACTGGCAAATTCTACCACTCTTGATATAAGCAACTGGACTAATGGGGTTTACATCATACAATTTAATGATGGTAAATCCAGGATTCAGAAGAAATTTATTAAAGTGGATTAGATAATTACATTGGAGGTTGCCTGAGGCAGCCTCCAAATTATTATATTGAATAAAATATCAAATGACATGAGAGGAATATTTGTTACGGTTTTATTGACTATTACAAGCTTTGCTTTGTATAGCCAGATTGGCTTTAATAAAAAATTCAACTTGAACAAAAGTAACGCTTATATGGGTAGTGTAATCAACAATGATACACTCCTAGTTTTAGGTGCTAGCACTGATTTTATAAAAGGTTGGCAGTTTAGCGCAATCAGCATTGATACAAATGGAAATATAATAAATATTTATGATCACGAAAGAGATTCATTTCAACAAATTTCTTGGAGTGCGGAAAACTCAAAACTAGTTATTAGAAATGATGGTAATACCAATATTATGGCAGTTAGTGATTCCCAGAATGATGAAATTGATGTACATTTTGTTACAAATTTAGGCATTATCTTGAGTAGTGGGAAATATAAGGTAGCCTCGTCAAAAGAGAGTAAGAGATTATTTGGCATACTAAAAGTTTCAGATGGTTATTTGATTTCGGGCCAGGTGCAATACTCTTCAGAGACAGTGAAATCTTTTATTTTAAAGATTGATCGCCATGGAAATAAAATTTACCTAAAATATTATGGTGAAAAGGATTTTTGGTTTTCCGGCAGTACTTTATATTATTCTCCAATTAACGAAAATGAGGTTGTTTTGTATGGAAGTTATAGGAGTCAGGGATATAGTGATATTGTGTTTTTTCACATTGACCACAAAACAGGAAATGTACTGAGAATAGATAAAGTACTAGGTCAAACAAAAAATATAGTTAAACCCTATTCAATGTATTATAGCAGTCATTTCAACTCTCCTATCGGTGTGGGCATCATGTCAAATGAAAATCAAACCGCCTTACTCCCGGCATTGGTTGTATTTAATGATAGTTTTAAAGTAGTAAGAAAAGACTATTTTGGTATCAATGCAGATCAGAGATACAATGGAGGTGATGTTGAAGAACCTTATCAGTCGGCACAGGACAGTGAAGGCAATATCTATATAGCAACGATTCAATTTCTGCCATTTGAAGAAAATTTGCCCTTATATCAGGTTATAGAAGCATTTTCTATTACCAAGTTTGACATAGAGCACAATCATCTGTGGACCACTATAGATACTGTATTTCATGACGGTATGTACCATGGCTATGCTGGTTATCTATCAGGAGTATCGGTCTCTTCCAGTGGCAGTGTATTTATCACAGGTCATTATGCAGGACCCAACCCCGATGAAGGAGGCATTTGGAGGAATACAGCTTACATGCTAAAGTATGACAAGGATGGGTGTAAGGTGAGCGGTTGCAGATTGGTTAATTCTGATGATAGTGTGATAAGGGATGAACAGCCGGTGGTGTATCCTAATCCTGCGAATGACAAATTGTACATTGATTTACCCTATACCTGCTACAGCTGTCAAATTTCCATTGTAAATGCTGCAGGTCAAACCCTAACCCATCAAGATTACATACCCGGCCAAGAAATTGATATCTCCATGCTTCAAAGAGGGTTATATTTTTTAAACATTGGTGGCGAGGGAAAAGTGTATACTGAAAAGTTTGTAAAAATATAACTTTTATAAAAAAATAAAGCGAATCTAAGTTTTGTTGTTGCAAAAATGAGCAAATGCAATACGGCTTCGCCTCAGTTCAATACGGCTGCGCCTTAGTGCAATGCGCTTCGCTTAGGGCAATACGGCTTCGCCTTAGGTCAATGCGCTTCGCTTAGGTCAATGCGGCTTCGCCTCAGTTCAATACGGCTTCGCCTTAGTGCAATACGGCTGCGCTTTAGTTCAATGCGCTTCGCTTAGGTCAATGCGCTTCGCTTAGGTCAATGCGGCTTCGCCTCAGTTCAATACGGCTTCGCCTTAGGGCAATACGGCTTCGCCTCAGTTCAATACGGCTGCGCCTCAGTTCAATACGGCTGCGCCTCAGTTCAATACGGCTTCGCCTTAGTGCAATACGGCTGCGCCTTAGTTCAATGCGCTTCGCTTAGTTCAATGCGCTTTGCTTAGGTTAACTGAACGGTTTTGGCTTTGCCAAAAAAATTGATTGGCAGATCAATTTAGTGAAGTGCTTCGGCAAGCTCAGCATCGTTCGATTTAGCAAATCAAGATTTGCAATCTCACGGAGCACCAAGCGCAAGCCGCGTGGCAAGTCGCCAGTCGCCCGTCGCAAGTCGCCCGTCGCAAGTCCCTCGTCACCGTCGCTAGTCAAAATATCACCAAACAATTGTACTCACCATGTTTCTATCAATGCGTTCATGCATAAGCGTACCATGGATGCCGGCAATACGTTTATTCATATTAAACAGACCATTTCCCAGAGATTTGACATTTGCAGGATCAAAACCTTTGGCTCCCACTTCTGTAAAAACAATTTTGGTTTGTGGCTGGTCATAAATATCAATATGAATGGCCTCACATTGGGCGTATTTGATGGCATTGTGCAGCAATTCTTTGATGACCAGAAACAGCACCCTTCTTTTTTCTCCTGATAAGGATAAAGTGGGGTGGGAGGTGTGATCTTTAAAGACAAAAGGTATCTGGTAGGTTTCGAGGTATTCACTGGCGTATCTTCTGATATAAGCAGCGAGGCTCTCAGTATTGTCAAAGCGCGAATTCATGGCCCAGATGATTTCCCCCATGTTTTGGACCAGGTCATTTGAGAAGGTTGCTATTTTGGCTATTTCTTCTTTCTCCACATCTGTAGCATGCTGCATCGCCTTTTGTGAAAGAAAGCGGATGCGGGTAAGACCAGACCCCAGATCATCGTGCATCTCAGCCGAGATCCGGTTGCGCTCATTTTCAAGGGCATTTTGTTTTTCAATGATCAACGCCTGTTCGCGCAGCTGGGCATCCTTGGCAGCATTCTCCGCCTGGTGTTTCTTTTTTTGGAAGGCCAGAAAGAACCAGATCAGGATGGCAGACAGGATGAGGGGCATCACGAAGGATGCCAGGATTATTTGGTAGATGGTTGTTCCTTCCTGATACATAGTGCGGCGCCTAGATAGCCTAAAGATAGAATAATGTTGCCAATATCAAGAATATTCGTAAATGCTTTGCCCTGATCGGGTAAATGCAAAAAGCTATTCATAAATATTAGTAAAGGGAAACTACACGTAATAAATACAAGAAGGGTAATTGCAAGTATCAATTTGGGGCTATATTTTATATCCGAATAGTTATCATTGATAAATTCATATAGATAAACTATTATTTGAAACATAATTATCAACAAACCAATTAAGTACAGTTGATTTTCTAATGGAGAAAATATCGTCATATAAATCACTTTTCTGACTACTACAAAAGTCCAAAGAACCAGGGCTGAAATAATGATTTTTTTTATAGGTTTATTTATTATTTCAGGAATGTAGAGGCAAGAAAAAAAATAGATTGAAATAAATGAAAACAGGTTGACAATGAGATAGTTAGTTCTGTAAGTAACCATAAAATAATAGCTGATAAAAATTTCAATAACACAGGTAAAAAATAGCCAAGGCAAAAGGGCTTTAAGGGGAATTTTTCTATACCGAATAAAGGCTACACCTAATGCAACCAAAAGGATAGCCTGATAAGGAAAAATGCTGGTAATTGCCTTAAATAACACTTTTTAGTCTGGGCAGTTGGGGGGGCATAGGCGGCCCATGTCGTAGTGTTCGGCATATGCTGTCTGATTATTTGACAATGTGATTTTATGGCTATTTCTATTATGTAAAGCCTTTGCTAACTCTCGTACATCTGTAGTTTCATCAAAAGGATATCCTCTCTTAGTATAATAGGAAATGAAGTTCTTCTTGGTTGAGGGGTATTTTTTGAAAATATGCTCTAAATATTGCTTTGCAAATATTGAATCATATGTTATAGAAGTTATACCCACCATAATTTCAGAATCATCTGGGACCTTTTCATTTTCCCGATATTCATTTATGGACTTAATTAATTCTTCAGCCCCAATGTAAGTGAAATCAGTTTCGTCAGAGGGATAAAGAGTTTTATAACTTCTTCGTAAAATTAGGGTATTGTTTCCACTTATCTTATCATAATCAAAATCATCAATTGCATAATATTGTTGTATATTAAGTTGGTTTTTCGGTGAAAGAAAGAAGATCCCTGAAATAATACTCAAAACTGCAGCTGATGCCAAAGAAACTAGTCCTATGAATGTTTTAGAACTAAATTCATTAAATGAGGGTTGATTTTTGGTAATAAGAAGCATTAAAACTCCTACAACAAAAAAAACTATAGCAATACTTTGTAGAACTAAATTCATTTTTTTTGATGCAAGATATTATTTATTATAATTTTAACCTATATAACTTTTGTTACACTCTTTTTCAAATGAATTTGATGTAAAATATTAGTAGTCAGTGGTATTGTAGATTTTTTAAAATTTTTAAACATGGAGGCAATAACAGGATTGTGGATTAAATGAGCACTTTTTATTAAGAATTTGTGGTTATCGTCGCAATGCATTGCGACGCCACAGGTGTTTCAATATATGATTTCTTTGGAAAATTGAGACCAAATAATGCATTTTCCATGTCATTAGAATGCCATGGTTAGCTATTCATTGGTAAATAAAATTGGGTAATTCCCATCCCAATGACCTACCAGCCATAAATAAATTGGTACCCCTACACCAGTAAACTGGCATAGGGGCAAGCATCGGTACCCCTACACCA
>CALMWS010000195.1 GCA_937870795.1 uncultured Bacteroidota bacterium
ACGATCGATTACAAAATGCAGGTGCATGCTGAGGCTGCCATGCGTGAACACATGATTGCACTTCAGAAAAAATATTTCACAGTGTGGTCAGGTAAAGACCCATGGACTTACGATGCGGATGACGAGAAAAAAGCCATTCGCAAAAATCACCTCTATGAACAGTATCGTCAGTCGCAGCGGTTTCGGGATTTGAGGGCTGCCTATCTGGGTAGCATCACCAATAAAATAGTAGAACAGATTGAAAATGCCAGGCTCAATGATGTGGACATCTTTCGCCTCTTTGATGCCGAAAAAGACAAGGGCAAGCTGAGCAAGTGGGTTGGGCAGGGAACGATCACAGGCGACCAGGCAGACGTTTACAAAGAAATCCTCAAATCAGAGCATTGGATGGGGCTCAAAAAACAATGGAATGCATTGCGCAAAATAGCAGACAAACAATTTGTAACACCGGTCAATATGAAGGTGTACGATTATGTGACCGGTGGTGAAAAAAGTGTGCGCATGAGTCCCCGGGATTCGATACGTCACCACCAGATGCATATGCAAATTGGCAGCATAGGGGTGGATCCCAAGACAGGCGAGGTCAAGTTTTGGATTGGAGGTATCAACCACAAATATTTTCAGTTTGACCACGTGACCTCCAACAGGCAGGTAGGCAGTACTTTTAAGCCCTTTGTTTATGGCACTGCCATCATAGATCAGGCCATTTCTCCTTGTTACAAGGTTCAGGACATTTCGTATTGTATCCAGGCCAACGACTCAGATTTTGGTTTGATGAGTACCTGGTGTCCTTCCAATGCGGATGGCAAATTTTCGGGATCATTTCTCACCTTAAAAGAGGGATTAAAAGAGTCAAAAAATTCAATTTCTGTTTACCTGATGAAACAATTGGGCAGTGTGGAGGCGGTGAGGAATTTTGTAGCCAATCTGAAAATCGACAAAAATAAAATCCCCGAAGCCCCTTCCATTTGTTTGGGTACGCCTGAGTTGTCGGCCTATGATATGGCATCGGCTTATACGGCATTTGCCAACAATGGCATACAAACCACACCCATTTATGTTACCCACATTACCGATAAAAATGGCAGAACCATTTATACGGCAATTCCGGAGCAAAAAAAAGCCATCAATCCGTCTTACAACTATGTGATTGTAGACATGCTCAAATATGTAGCGGAAGTGATTGGCAAAAAATATAAAAGTGAGATTGCAGGAAAGACTGGCACCACCAACAGTTATAAAGATGGCTGGTATGTAGGTTTTACCCCTAATATTGTTGTTTCCACATGGGTAGGTGGAGATGCAGAGTGGATTCGTTTCAACACCCTTGCCGATGGACAGGGAGCGGTGATGGCGAGGCCCTTTTTTGAAAAATTCCTTACCAGGGTTGAAAAAGACAATACCATAGATTTTGATGAAACGGCCCGTTTTATGGTGCCGGCAGAACTCAATGTCGAACTGGATTGCAGCAAATACGACGCCATCAATCACCAGCCTGCGTCTGGCAAACAGCCTGTAGATGAGTTTGAGGCAGAAGACGATTTGAGATGATGGATGTTAGCATAACGTTAAAAACAAATTAAAATAGGCTAAAACACATAACTTAGCTGTTCTTTTAAAAGTTATTACACTGGTTTAAATTGAAAAAAAGTATGATATACAAAAGTTCTGTGGTTGTAGCCCTGATCCTTGGTTTTGTAGGTTTCAAATCTTTGCAGCCATCTATTACCGGCAACGACAAAGAAAGTCTGATCATCAGTGCCATGCTTCAATATGTTGAAAATGTGCATTACTCACCCAAACCCATCGATGATCAGTTGTCAAAATTTGTCTTCAAAACCTATCTGGAGCGCGTAGATGCGGGCAAAAGGTACTTTACCCAGGCCGATATTGATCAGTTGAAGCAGTACGAAACCCAAATCGACGATCAGATCAATGAGCGCACCTTTGATTTCTTCAATCAATCCATGACCATCCTTGATAAAAGAATGGCATTGGGTGAGCAGTACTACAATGAACTTATAGATCAGCCCTTTGATCTGGATCAAAACAGAAAAATTGAGCTCGACGAAGAGAAAAAACCTTATGCAAAGGATGAGGCAGAGTTGAAAAACTACTGGAAAGATTTTTTGACCTATGAAGTAATCACCAGACTGGACAGAAAGATTGATGAGCAAGAGACGAGCAAAGAGGCAAAAAAAACAGAAGCTCAACTTTTGGAAGATGTTAGAAAGGACATCAAAAAAACTTTTGGTGATTGGTTTAACCGATTAAAAAAGCTGAGAAGGAGCGACCGGTTTGAAACCTACGTTGGTTCCATTTGCAATTATTTTGATCCCCATACTGATTTTTTCAATCCAAAAGAAAAGCAGGATTTTGACATCAACATGGGAGGCAAACTGGAAGGCATTGGTGCAAGGTTGCAACAAGATGGTGATAACATCAAAGTAAGCGACATTGTAACCGGAGGCCCGGCCTGGAAAGGAAAAGAACTGGAAGCCAATGATATCATTTTGTCTGCAGCACAGGAGGGCAAAGAAGCAGTTGATTTGACGGGTATGCGGGTTGATGATGCTGTTACCCATATCAGGGGAAAGAAAGGTACAAAGGTGACATTGACAGTAAAAAAGCAGGATGGTACCGTAAAACAGATTACCATTACGCGGGATGAAGTAATCCTGGATGAATCTTTTGCACGATCGGTAATCTTTGACATGCCCGGGGTAATCAACAACATAGGATACATCAAGTTGCCGAAGTTTTATTCCTCATTTGAAAAAGAAGATGGCAATAGCTGTGCGGTGGATGTAGCCAGAGAGATAGAAAAGTTGAAGGCCAATAATGTCAATGGCATCATACTGGATTTGAGAAACAATACCGGGGGCAGCCTCAACGACGTAGTGGATATGTCGGGTTTATTTATAGAGGAAGGCCCGATTGTTCAGGTAAAATCGAGACAGGCAAGGCCTTATGTTCACCAGGACAGAGATGAGCGCGTACAGTATGCGGGACCACTTATCATCATGGTCAACAACATGAGCGCTTCGGCTTCAGAGATCATTGCAGCTGCCATGCAGGATTATGGCAGGGCTGTGATTGTGGGCAGTGCCTCTACCTTTGGCAAGGGATCGGTACAGCGGTTTTTTGATCTTGACAAAGCAGTTTCCGGCAGTGACGAGTTGAAGCCATTGGGTGAGATCAAAATGTCGGTTCAGAAATTTTACAGGGTGAACGGTGGATCCACCCAGCTGAAAGGAGTCATCCCCGATGTTGTCTTACCTGATAACTATATGTACATAGAAGTAGGTGAAAAAGAATATGAAAATGCCATGGAGTGGACGGAGATCGAGCCACAGACCTATGCACAGCACGTAGTAAAAATTGAAAATTTGCCATCGATTGTAGAAAAAAGTAAGAAGAGGGTAAGTGGAGACGAACATTTCAGGCGTGTTCAGGAAAATGCCAAAAGACTCAAGAAAAACAGAGATGAGTCTGTAGTAAGTTTATCGCTGAAAGACTACCGTTCACAGATGGATGCTTTGGAAAAAGAATCAAAAAAATACGATGAACTGTTTAAAGCCGACCTAAAAGGTTTTGCCATCAAAAATTTGCCACAGGACGTAGCCGGCATCGATGCGGATGAGTCCAAAAAGGCAAGAAACGATGATTGGTTCAAAGAGATGAAAAAAGACTTTTACCTAACCGAAACCATGCAGGTAATGAAAGACATGATTACAGGTGAAAAATCATTTGCATACCTGGTAGACAAGATAAAATAATACAAAGCCTTCTGTAACCGAACTTTTAAGCTACCAAGTTTTTTTGGGGGATTCCGAAAGGGTCCCTCTTTTTTTTTTGCGATGATTGTGCTGAGGGCAATACGGCTGTGCCTTAGTTCAATGAATTGAAAAAGGAGCCATCCCAGATAAGCTTGGTCGTTGCCGTGCAAAGGGTTGCACGGTTCCTTCACTTTTGATTGCCACCGGCAATCAAATTGCTACTTCATAGCAAGCGTTCAGTCATGGCTGCGCCTTAGGGCAATTTAACAAAGGCATCACGAGCTAACCGTGTGGCATAGACATATCCTATTTAGTTATGTCGTTGCCGTGCAAGGAATTGCACGGTTCCCTCATTATCGAGTGAAATCTTTCACTCGATTTAACCATTCAGTCACCTTTCGCCAAACGCAAGTCGCCCGTCGTCTGTCACCAAACGCATGTCGCCCGTCTCCCGTCGCCAAACGCCCGTCGCCAAACGCAAGTCGCCAAACGCATGTCGCCTCAATGCATCAGATAAAAGTGACAACCTACATCCAAGTTGATTTTGAATGGTTGGTAGAATTGAGTAAATTTGTGAATAAACCAAAGTATATGGAAACCGATCAAATGTATCAATTGATGTACCCGATAGGGAAGTACGAAGTGCCTGGCTTCATAGGTGAAAATGACATAGAAAGATGGACCCAGACCATTGAGGATTTGCCTACGGAAGTAAGGGGTCTTGTATCAAATCTTGGAGGGAGAGAATTGAATTGGGTGTATCGACCTCATGGATGGACAGTGGCACAGGTGGTACATCATATGTGTGATAGCCATACCAATGCGTACATTCGGTTTAAGCTGGCGATGACAGAAGATACACCTACGATCAAGCCCTATAAGGAAGGGATGTGGGCGGCTCTTGAAGATTACAAGCCTGATTATTTGCACCATTCGTTGCAGATGCTGGATGCGGTGCATGCAAAATTTGTAATTTTACTCAGGTCGATGGATATCCATGATTATCATAAGAGGAGTTATTTTCACCCGGAGAGTCACAAAAATTTTACCTTGGGTGAAGCGTTGGGTTTGTACGATTGGCATTGCAGGCATCACCTGGCTCATTTACACCAGGCGTTGGACTACAAAGGTGATTTCTGATAAAATAAAAAGGCCACCGGATCTTTCCCGATGGCCCAACAATCAAAACCTTATGAAAAACACTATTTACCTTATTCTACTGTGATCTTTCGAAGATCGTCGCTTTTTGTTTCCTTTTTGAGCAGGGTCAACGTCAGCATGCCGTCCGTATATTCTGCTTTAATTCTATTGTTATCAACAGTTTCAGGCAGGGTAAAGTTTCGTTTGAAGCTTGAATAATTGAACTCTTTCCTTTTGATGGCGGCTCCTTCCGGAAGTACCGGATTTTCTTTTTCTGCTGAAACGATGAGTTGGTTTTTGTCGACACTGATGCTGAAATCTGATTTTTCCAAACCGGGAACGGCCAGGATGATCTGAAAATTGTCATCGTGTTCTACAACATTGGCTGAGGGGATGGAGAGGGTAAAATCGGAACCTACCATCTCGCTGATGCTCCTGTTGAGGATTTGGTCGAATATATTAGAAACGTTGTACATTACTTTATATTGTTTTGGTGGTTAGAGAATGGAAATGGATTTGGGTTTTGCTTCTTCTGCTTTTTGGATGCTCACCACAAGGATGCCATTGGCGTAAGAGGCGTGGATGGTCTCTTTGTTTACTTTGTCAGTAAGGGTAAAGGACCTTTTGAAGTTGTGGGCAAAAAACTCTCTGTAAATAGCTTTCCCATTTGTGTCGCCGGTTTCTTTTTCAGTGGCAATGGTAAGTTGGTTGTTTTCCAGGTGGATGCCAATCTGTTCTTTCTGAAATCCGGGCAGGGCAATCGAAATTTCGTACTTGTCTGCGTATTCCACGATGTTGGCAGCTGGTGTAGCATATTTTTTCTCCTGATCTTTGATCACGTCCTGAACCGGTGCGTTCATCACCTCGTGAAAGAGGTTGGAGAAAATGGGTGCCAAAGTGGTGGCTGTTCTAAATCCCGGATGTTTTCTGAATTTTGTATGCATGGTATAATTTTTTATTTGGTTAATTAATTTTCCATTGTCAGATCAAAGAGAATACCAATGCCATTTTTTAATACAAATTGTCATATTTTGCTTAAAACAAACTGACAAAATGACTGATCTAATTAAATATACATGTCAAAATGACATAAATCACCGTTAAAAGTGATGCGTGTAAAGGGGGATAAATAGCCGATTCGTTGTATCTTTGATAAATAACACAGGCCATTGAAGATTTTACTTTACACCAACCTTGTAAAAGCGGGAGATGAGGTATTCATCCGCCAGCTCATGGATAAGCTGGAAGAAAAAGGTATAGAAGTAGGTGTAATGCATGCAGGTCTGCTGGATTTATTGGGTTTTGTTCGCCCCGGTGTTGTTTTTCAGTTGATCAATAGTGCTATGGAGGTTCAGCAATTTGCTCCCGATTTTATACTATCACTGGGGGGAGATGGCACCATGCTCAAAGCTGCAGCACAGGCCTGTGAAGCCAGGGTACCCTTGTTGGGTATCAACCTGGGCCGATTGGGATTTTTGTCGAGCGTAGAAAAAATGCACGTCAACCAGGCTATAGACAAGCTGGCAGCAGGGCAATACATCATTGAAGAGCGATCGATGTTGGCGGTGACCGGCAATAAACCTCTGTTTGGAGACCAGCCCTACGCCCTCAATGATTTTACCCTGCATAAGCGGGATACCTCGTCCATGATCTCTATCCATACCTTTATCGACGATGAATTTTTAAATACTTACTGGGCAGATGGTCTTATTGTAGCAACCCCTACGGGATCAACTGGCTATTCACTGGCTTGTGGAGGACCCATCATCTTTCCGGGTTCCAGGAGTTTTGTGATCACTCCCATTGCTCCCCACAACCTCAACATGCGTCCCCTGGTTATAAGGGATGATGTGCGCATCAGTTTTGCCATTGAGGGAAGGGCAGAGAATTTTTTGTGTACCATGGATTCGCGGTATGAATCCATCACCGATGAATACAAGATCACCATTCACAAGGCTGCCTACACCACAAGATTGGTGGTTTTGGAAGGCATGCGTTATATGGCTACCATGCGTGAAAAACTGTTGTGGGGCTTGGACAAGCGCAATTAAAAAATCAACCAAAAACCTTTTTAAGGCCCCAGCGAAGCAAAAGAATCATGCCCAAAAACAGAAGGGCAAACTGGTAAAATGGCATATAGGTAAACACCACAATGTTGGTCTTTTCAAGGATCCAAAGCAAGATGATCAACACCGTAAGAAAAAATACAAGACTTCCTATTTTGTCGAAGCCTGGTACATATTGAAAATCCACATTCCTGCGTATCAGCCACAGCGTAAGCACCATACAAATCACCGGTAGAATTTGGGTATAGATATTGGCATTCATGATGCTGCCACGTTCAAAGAAAAACATGTAGATACTTAGGGTAAGGGCAAAAATACCTGGGATACAAGCCAGATAAACCAACACGGAATACAAGTATTTCCATGGAGAAAGGTGCCCTTCGTTTTTGCCAAAAATCATGGCCAGAAAAGCGGTAAGTGGCAAGGCTGTAAACAAAGTGAGCAGGGTACCCGGATTTTGTGAACAGTGGCTGAAAAATTCTCCAAGTGTCATAACTACGTTGATTTAAAAGTAAAGATAATGATTTGGTGCTTGTGTTGTTTATCTGATGGAAACATGGTCAGGCTATACATCAAATGTCCTACCCAATAAGGGGTTGATTTCAATGATTTTGTCCCTGATTCTTGCTGTTGCGGTTGCATCGTGATGATCAGATGAGACCTTGCGGTGTGACAAATACTGGTTGATATCATCTACTTTGTCCAGGATTGTTTTGGTGTTTTCATCAAAGTAACATTCAACAAATTTTTCCCAAATATACCGAATGGCCAAATCATTGGGATGCAGCAGGTCTTCTGTGTAAAAGCGGTAGTCTCTCAAGTCATCCAGCACCAACTCGTAAGTGGGAAAATAGGAAACTGCTACATCATTTTGCATGCACTCATGGATGGCGAGTCGCAAAATGGCCTTACTCAACTGGTTGTTTTCAAAGCCATCTTTGAGGTGGCGCACAGGACTCAGGGTAAGTATCAATCTGCAGTTTGGATTCAGTGCTTTCAGTGAATTGGCAAAAGCAAGTATGGCTGTCTTAGATTCTTCGAGGGTCAACAGTCTTTTTCGAAAAAGTGATTGTGGCAGTTTGTGGCAGTTGGAAACAATGGAAGCAGATTGAAGATTTTCATATACCCATGATGTGCCCAGGGTGAGAAAAACGCAAGTGGCCTTCTCCAAAAAATTTCGGGTCTGATCGAGTGCCGTATTAACAAGATGTAGCATGCCGGATGCATCACTGTGATTAAATCTGCTGTGAAAAAGAGGATGTACAAAAATACCATCCCTTTGCAGCAGTTCTTCTTCTGTTATTTGGGTGCCGCTATGCAAAACATCCATCAGCTGAGTTGCAGAAACAGGGTTGAAAAAAGTGCCCAGAGGATTGACCAATGCGTCAAATTTTGATTTGTACAAACGATCGCCCAGGTGATCAGCGAAACACGAGCCCATGAGCAAGAGCTTATCACGATAGCCGATGGGAATATTCGACTTATTTGGCATTAATTCTGTACGAAAACGCATTATTTGATAATTTTACCCAAAAGTAAGGGGTAATGAAGTTTTTCAAAAATATACTGGGAAAGGAAGTAACAGAACCCTGTTATACTTTTGGAAGATTTTCGGACGTGTACCAGGCCGAAGAAAGACAAAGCTACTGGGAAAAATCCATTGAATCACACGAAAAGAAGCGGTATCTGGAGTCCATTGCCCTATTTCTCGACTTTCTTACTCAGGAAGAACAAGGTAATGTAGAGGTAGAACAAGTAAGCCCGGAAAAATTAAAGTTTAAAATATACCAGGGATCCAAATGCATTGAGGGTTTTGCCAATCAGGATGGTTTTTTTGCCCAGGCTGTTGTTGCCCATTGCAGGCAGATTAGTTTAGGGGCCATGCGCACTTTATTGGAAGAAAACTACGAACTGCGTTATTCTGCCTATGCCCTTGACAGCGATGACAACCTCACCATGGTTATGCATACCGATCATCAGGATGGCAGCCCCTACAAACTCTATTACGGACTCAAAGAGCTGGCTACCCAGGCCGATCGTCGGGATGATGTTTTGGTAGCAGAATTTGAAGAGTTGAGCCCAGTTTACAATGGAAACATCACACCCTTGACAGATCGCGACAAACGCATCAGGATGCAATATTTCAGGAATGAACTGGGAAAAGTTCTTGCCATCTATGAAAATGAATCCAGCAGGTTCGACCGATATCCGGGACTGCTTTCTTATATTTTATTGAGTGCAGCCTTTACCATCGACTATTTTTTAAAACCAGAGGGTAAGGTGATGGATCACATTGAAAATGTGTATGCTACCTATTTCCATGTCAATACCCTTACACCAAATTTGAAAAATGCAGAGATATACAGGGAATTAAAAAAGATGGCTTCCATTACAGACGAAGCATTGGGACAGGAGTTGTATGAGACCAAAAACACCTTTGGCAGGTTAGAAGCTGCCGCCCATGTAAAATTGCAGGAAGTGACCGAGCAGGAACTCACCCATTTTGACTGGTACCTTCAAAGCGATTTGTCGGAATACGCCATTTATATTCCCCGTTATATTTGCAGTCTTTTGCTTTTTGGTTATGCCTTGCCCATGCTGGATCAAAAATTGCTAAATCTGCTTTTACGCGTCATAGAAAATGATTTTTTTGTCAGCATGGGATATGTTTCACTGGTAAGACACGATGGCAGTATAGATGAAAAAAAATTTGGTGAACGTCTTGACGAAATAGTGAAAAAATCGATATTGAAAAATATACCCGGCCGCCAATTGATGGCTCAGCTCGATTTTGAAGACCGGGCCTTGTTGGGTGCTTCTTTTTTGAGAATGATCAGCAATCTGGATTATAATAAACTCGCGTTATGATTGACAAGCACCTCCCCTGGCTCGAAAAACTGGTGGTACAAATAGCTACTCCCTATGCTACTGGCACCGGTTTTATCATGAGTGCCCAGGGCGTGATCGTGACCAACGAACACGTAGTAAGAGACAACATTCAGGTAGTGATTGAGGGACAGGCCTTTGCCAGGCAGCAAACGAGGGTGTTGTACCAGGATGAAAAATACGACCTTGCCATATTGGCACTTCCCGGCACCGGGCAGCCATTGCAAGCATTGGAGTGGGCTGAAGAGGAGGCACTGGCAGGTGATGAAGTATTGGCTTGCGGACATCCCTTTGGTTATAAATTGGCAGTGACCAGGGGCATCATTTCGAGCGTCAGTTATATGTTGGGATCATTGGAATATTATCAACATGATGCTGCCCTTAATCCGGGCAATAGTGGGGGCCCATTGCTCAATCTGAAAGGGCAATTGCTGGGCATCAACACCTTTATGGTAGATGGCGGGCAAAACATAGGCATTGCACTTCCGTTTCATGAGATCAGAAAAGTACTGGAAGTCTATGCCTCCATACACCCGGAGCGGGCGGTGCGCTGCAGTTCATGCGAGCAGATACTTCGTGAAAAAAATCCTATTGAAAAGTATTGTCCCAACTGTGGGGCCAGGGTCAAACACATTGCAGATGCCCAGGTCTATGAACCATTTGGCATACCCAAAAAGATTGAAGATGTGCTCAGCCAGTTGGGCTACGACGTGGAAATATGCAGACGGGGCATCAACAACTGGGAAATCTCCCATGGCAGTGCAAGGGTCAACATCACTTATCACGAACCCTCCGGTTTTTTAATTGCCGATGCCAGTTTGTGTTATCTGCCGATGCAAAACATGGGGGCCATTTACACTTATTTACTCAAGCAGAATTTTCATAACAAGGGCATGACCTTTGCACTGAAAGACAACAATATAGTGATATCAAGTTTGATTTATGATCAGCACATGCATTTTGAGACGTGCAAAAAAATTATTGATAAGTTGATCAGGGCGGCCGACAAATATGACAACATACTGATTCAAAATTTTGGTGCCCGTGCCATCACCGAATAAAAGGGGGTGGTGGGAACTTATGTAAAGTTATTTTAAATCACTGTAAACCAGGCGTTAACATACTTTTTTTAGAGCAGGTGAACTTTTTGGGAGCGAATGGCGTTTCAAAGTCAATGCATTTTTTCGCAAAGATATTATTAGCATTCACCATTTCGGTGACCCTTGGGTGCAAGCCAGTAATTGATTTATTGGTTTATGACACCCTGGTAGCCGTTGTTGAGGAAAACGAAGAAGAGGAAGAAACCTCTCACAATGATATCTGGAAAGAGTGGAAATTTGTGCGCAAGTCTTTTTCTGTGGTTGTAAGGCCAGCGGATGATGATGAGGTAATACATAACTTCGAAACACTGTCCCTCTTTACCTTGCACAAGGGATCAACTCCCCCACAACCCCCCGAATTTATTTAGCTTATACCGTAGTGCAACCTGCTCATTCACGCGTTGAATGGGTTGATTTTACAGGTCTTCGGTAATTTTTCATTTTTATTTTTCGGAAAAGAAATGGTTCTACTGTTTCTTTCATTTACAACAAAAAGGAAAAGAAATCTTAGGGTTTCCTTTTCACTAATCAAGCTAAATATGAAATTTCAATCCTATCTAAAAGCAGACCTACCTGCTTCAGTGGTGGTTTTTTTAGTGGCATTGCCTCTGTGTCTTGGCATCGCCATGGCATCTGGAGCGCCATTATTTTCGGGTATACTGGCAGGCATCATTGGGGGCCTCGTGGTTGGTGGTCTGAGTGGATCACAGGTAAGTGTATCGGGTCCTGCAGCCGGACTTACCGCCATTGTTTTGACGGCCATCACTAGTCTGGGGTCGTTTGAGGTATTTTTAACTGCAGTAGTGCTGGCGGGTATTTTTCAACTCGTATTGGGATTGATAAAGGCAGGCAGCGTAGCCGATTATTTTCCCGGTAGTGTGGTTGAGGGCATGTTGGCAGGTATTGGTGTAATCATTTTTTTAAAGCAACTTCCCCATGCGGTAGGCTACGATCGCGATACAGAAGGAGATATGGCATTTGCAGAAAAGGGAGGATCGAATACCTTCAGCTCATTATTTGATATGCTTGATTATATTCACCCTTCTGCGGTGGTATTGGCAGCAGTAAGTCTGGCCATCCTCATCACCTGGGACAAAGTTGCCGTATTGAAAAAGATGAAATTATTACCTGCAGCCCTGGTAGTTGTGGTTGTAGGCATAGTGTTGCAGCAAGCTTTGAGTAGCCTGGGAGGGGATTGGATGCTACAAGCAGAGCATCTGGTTACGCTTCCTGTATTACAATCTGTGGCTGATCTGGGCAAAGTGATCACACTACCAGATTTTTCGGCCATTGGACAAAAGGAAGTGTGGATAGTGGCCGCTACCCTGGCTATTGTAGCATCATTGGAGACTCTGCTTTGTATTGAAGCCGGCGACAATATGGACCCGCACAAAAGATATACCAATCCCAACCGTGAGTTGCTGGCACAGGGTGTGGGCAATGCATTGAGTGGTTTGATTGGTGGCCTGCCTATGACTTCTGTAGTGGTGCGCACCACAGCCAATATTACATCCGGGGCGAGGACCAAAATGTCGGCCATTCTTCATGGCTTGTTTTTGCTGGTCTGTGTATTGGCCATACCGGGAATTTTGAATAAAATTCCGCTTGCCTCGCTGGCAGCCATCTTACTGATGATTGGTTACAAGCTTGCGCACCCGTCAAAGATTTTCCATTTTTATAAACAAGGCAAGTATCAGTTTTTTCCATTTGCTGTAACCCTGCTTTCGGTGGTGCTGACCGACCTGCTTACCGGGGTGGCCATAGGACTTGGCCTGAGTCTATTGTATGTGCTTTGGGGCAATATGAAAAACGCCTATTCATTTGTAGGAGAGCAGTACCGTGAAGGAGATAAAGTATACATAGAGCTGGCACAAGAAGTAAGTTTTCT
>CALMWS010000196.1 GCA_937870795.1 uncultured Bacteroidota bacterium
AACCCTTTTTTGATGGTATTGCCTTGTTTTGAAAAGGTAGGGCAATTGCAATCTTCTGCCAAATCTAGCGGGTAAACGTGGACATTAAATATAGCATTGACAGAAGAGAGCGTATAATCAACGCCATCTACGTTGGATGGAGCAAATTGAGAAAAACCTATTTCTGGCATAAATTCAATCCTCCTGCTTTTCAGTCTGAACCAATAGTCAATACCTACATTCCATCCGTTTTGAAGGAAGCTTGCATTTTTTGAATCTATCCTGCTATAGGCGTAACCCTGCCAGGTATCAAAATGACTGGTTCCATAACCACCTCGGATTCCTATTTGTGCAAACAAACAGCCATTGGTAACCAATAGAAAAAATAGGAGTATTTTTCTCATATATTATTGTTTTGAAAAACCAAATTTATCAACACCATTTTTGTCATCAAACTACATTTTCCTGGCGGCCATAAAATCAGCAAATTGAATCAATTCATCTTTCTGCTGTTCCGAGACCGGCAAAGAAATTACATGAGATTTGGCCAGGTCGTTGTACGCATCTCTGACCTGCAGTGCATATTCCTGAGCCCCTGTATCCCTGAATATTTTTTTAACCGTTTCAATCTTTTCATACTGGTCGTGACCTGAATCTGGCTGGTAATATGCCAACAACGTTGATTTTTGGTTTTCATCTGCCAATTCAAGAGCTTTGAGGTAGAGATATGTCTTTTTACCCTGAATAATATCACCCCCCGGTTGTTTGCCCACCTTTTCAGCATCACCAAAGGCATCCAGCAGATCATCCTGAATCTGAAAAGCAATGCCCGAATTAATTCCAAATGCATAGAGGTGATCCTGGTCCTGCATGTTAGCACCTGCAATCATAGCCCCGGTCTTCAGTGCGCAAGCCAATAAAACCGATGTTTTGTATTCAATCATTTTTAAATAATCAACGATACTCACGTCTTCCCTCGTTTCAAAATCCATATCCATCCTTTGACCTTCACACAATTGTAAGGCCATTGTGTTGAAACTTTTTAATAAGGGACTGATGAGATGTGCAGGGTAAGATGTCAACATTTCATAACTATGAATCAGCATAGCATCTCCTGATAATATGGCTGTATTGTTGTCGTATTTCTCATGTACTGTTGCTTTGCCCCGTCGTAAGGATGCATTGTCCATAATGTCGTCATGCATCAGGGTAAAATTGTGAAAAACCTCCATGGCATAGGCAGCTGGCAGGGCATCTTCCCACTTGCCATGAAAGAGATCACAACCCAATAAGACGAGTGCCGGTCGGATTCTTTTACCTCCCAAAGACATGAGATAGGCTATAGGTTCATAGAGACTGGCAGGCTGCCCGACAGGCAGGGTTTGCAGAATATACTGTTCTACAGCTTCATTGTATTTTTGGATAAACTCCATATTTATTAAATCAGGTTGAAGCCAGTTTGCAAATCTCCAGCACCATGTCTACTGCTTTTTCCATGTCCTGTACCGATACCCATTCGTGTTTGGAATGTATGGCCTGTTCGCCGGCAAAAAGGTTGGGGCAGGGCAGACCTTTATGCGAAAGTACAGCTCCATCTGTACCCCCTCTGATGGCCCCTTGTTTGGGATCCACCCCTATATTTTCAACGGCTTTTACAGCAATATCCATCACCCTTGGATGTTGGTCCAACACATCTTTCATATTGCGATACTGTTCTGTGATGGTAAGTTTGTAACTCGAATGAGGATAGCCTTGTAATACCTTTTTACAGATTTTATCCAGATAGTCTTTTTGTTCATCCAATTTGGCAGTAACAAAGTCTCTTAGGATCAATTCAATTTTTGCTGATTCCAATTTTCCTTCAATGGAATTGGGATGGATAAAACCCTGCATGCCATCAGTAGCTTCAGGACACAAGGAGTCTTTGGGAAACTGAGCCACAATTTCAGAAGCAATTTTGATGGCGTTTTCCATTTTGCCTTTGGCATATCCCGGATGGGCACTAACACCCGTAATTTCAATGACAGCCTTGTTGGCAGAAAAATTTTCAAATTCTATGGCACCCAAATCTCCACCATCCAGGGTATAACCATAGTCTGCATCCAGTAGTTGCATGTCTACATGGGCAACACCCCTGCCTATTTCTTCATC
>CALMWS010000197.1 GCA_937870795.1 uncultured Bacteroidota bacterium
TATTGCGTGATGGTAAGCCGGGTTTTGGGTAACTTATGTTACACAATTAACAAGCGCAGGTAACCAAGATCATTTAAATGGATAAGTTCACGACTGTGTACAAAACAAAACCCGGGTCTAATAGCTTGGTTTTAATTGGTATACCTGTTTCTATATTCTAGGGGAGAAAGTCCTGTTACTTTTTTAAATACTTCTCTGAAGGCTTTTACATCGTTGTAGCCTACCTCATACATGACTTCTGTCACATTTTTTTTGCTTTGCTCGAAGCTTCTTTTGGCAGCTTCCACCCTGACTCTTTGCATATAGCCGGCTACTGTGTTGTGAGTGGCATTTTTAAATCTGCGCTCCAGGTTTCTACGACTCGTATTGGTCAGCGCCGCCAAATCTTCGATCGATGTTTTGGCAGCATAATGTTGCTCAATGTAATTCTGAAGTTTTAAAACCGCTTCGTCACTGTGCTTTTTTTGACCATTAAAAATCGTAAAATGGTGTTGACAGTCTCTATTGATTTCAATGGCAAAAAATTTAGACGCCTGAATGGCCATGGCACGGTCTGTGTATTTTTCCAGCAGATACAACAACAGGTTCCACAATGAGTTAGCCCCTCCACTGGTGTACAGCCGATCGTTTTGGGTAATGATGGCACCGTCAACTACTTTAGACAGGGGGTATCTTGACTGAAATATATCACAAAACGCCCAGTGGGTACTACATTCTCTGTAATCTGCCAAACCTGATTCACCCAAAAGGAATGCACCAATGCAAAGACTCGCCACTGTACTTCCCATTTGATGCTGAATTTTGAGCCATGGATACAATGCTGCATTGTTATTCAAAGCCTCATCCAGATCGCCATAAACTGCAGGCAGAACGATCAGGTCAGCCCTTTTTACTTCGTCTATGGGGCGGTGAACTTTAATGGTATATTCTCCATCATTGGCTTTGATTTCTGGAGTTAAACCAAAGTACAGCACTTCGAACCTTGCAGCTTTTCCTTGCATGACTAAAAAATCATTGGCGGTTTTGAACAAACGATAGGCAGGGGTTATGGCTTCAATGACACCATTTTGGGGAACATAAACCGCTATTTTAATCATGATCAGAAATTTGGTTAAAAATATAAAATTTGTCGCAAATGGCCCTCAAAATGCAATTTTACCCACTTTTGGATTCTGGGCTTTACACTACCTTTGTTTTAATAAAATGAAATTATGAGTAATAGTGAAAAAAGAACGGTAGTAAAAATTACTGCACTTGTCCACGCCAGTCAGGCGGATGTGTGGCAAGCCTGGACAACGCCATTTCATATCTTAAAATGGAATTCTGCAGTAAGTGAATGGCATACCACCTTTGCTGAAAACGATCTTAGACCCGGGGGTAAATTTACATCCAGAATGGAAGCCAAAGATGGTTCCATGGGCTTCGATTTTTGGGGTATTTATGATGAAATAGTACCACTGCAGAAAATTGCCTACACATTGGGAGATGATCGAAAAGTGGTCACTACTTTTGAAGAAGCGGCTGGTGGTACCTGGATTGTAAGTAATTTTGAAGCAGAGTCACAGAATCCGGTGGAGATGCAGGAAATGGGTTGGAACAACATTCTTCAAAACTTCAAAAAATATGTGGAAAGTGGCGTCAGACCCCCTTTGGTTTTTGAAATAACCATCAATGCACCTGTTTCAAAGGTATTCGATTTGATGACCGAAGATGCAGCCTATCGGGCCTGGACCAAAGTGTTTAATGAGAGTTCTTATTACGTGGGAAATTGGCAAAAAGCAAGTGAAATGTTGTTTGTGGGTTGCGACGATCAAGGACAAAAAGGAGGCATGGTATCTACCATTGTAGAAAATATCAAAGACAAATTCATCAGCATCAAACACATAGGCCTGGTAAAGGGAGATGAAAAAATCATGGAGGGCCCTGAGGTGGAAGCCTGGCAAGGTGGTTTGGAAAATTATTTGTACTCTGAAACTGCTGAAGGTTGTCTTCTACGCATTGAGATGGACATGAATGAAGAGTTTAAATCGTACTTTGAAGAGACCTGGCCCAAAGCGCTTGCAATCATAAAGGAGCTGGCTGAATAAATCCATTAGGTACCTTATTTAGTTGAGATTAAAAAATGAATTTATGTCTGTGAAATACATGCCCAACCTTTTGGCAGTAGATATGTAATTTTATTGGCCTAGTCATTTTAACATTTGTATTTCATTTTTTTGATTATCCTTGTATAAAAAAATGAAAAATTTAACCTGGCTGCTGCTGTTTTGTTCAATTGCAACCAATCTTTTGGCCTCTGAGGGCGATACACTCTCAGTAAAATGGCAATTGTATATAGATTGGTATTATAAGCAAAATACAAATATTAAATATTCATCAGAGGCTCCTAGGTTTTTATACAATTACCGTGTAAGTGGGCAACCTGCGCTTAACCTGGGTCTGGCCAATGTAGAACTTCAAAAGGGACGTCTCCAGGCTAAATTAGGTGTGATGGC
>CALMWS010000198.1 GCA_937870795.1 uncultured Bacteroidota bacterium
CAATTTAAGCAAGTTTTCCACACTTTTCATGTCAAGCTATTCCATGAGAGGGCATTTTGGGATGTGGATATGGCATCTTTCCTATACTCGCCCGGTCGATGTAGGGAGGGGACCAAATAACCTAACCTGGTTCAGGCATGCTCAGACTACCGTTTTACATCCAAAGAAATTGAATCCAGGACGCCAAAGGCGTCCCAAGCTTCAACCCCTGCAGCGGCGCAGCTGATGTAGCGGGGAAAAGAAGTAGAATCTGTTTTGGCGGCATTTTTGAAAGATGTGCAACATTCATCAAAAATGATGACAAAACCCAAGCTCCATCTGCGGATGCTCTTACCCCTACACCGGCGCTGCGGCGTAGGGACAGGTACCACAGTTGCTCCGATCCCTCTGGTACCCCGATACCTCCGATACCCGGCAATGAACTTTTTACTATTCAATCTGTTTAACATTATTAACAATAAAATTAAACAAAATTGAACCATAACTACCTTGTCATAGGTGCATCTTCCGGTATTGGAGCCAGTTTAGCCGACCAGTTGGCTGAAAATCACCAGGTTTTTGGAACTTTTCACCACAATCAGATAACAAATTCCAAAGTGAAAGGCTTTTATTACGAGGCAGGCCAACCCCTCAAAGTTGAGTCATTGCCGGATGTAATACACGGCATTGCTTATTGCCCGGGTACTATTCAACTAAAGCCATTTGCGCGTATAAGTCCTGAAATGATACAACAAGACCTTATGATAAATGTAACTTCAGCCGTGCAATGTATCCAGGCCGTTTTGCCCAGATTGAAGGCTGCAGAAAATGCATCGATCGTTTTGTTTTCTACGGTTGCGGTGCAGACAGGATTTAACTTTCATAGCCTTGTGTCTATTTCTAAAGGAGCCATCGAAGGACTCACCAGAGCACTGGCAGCAGAATTGGCGCCCAAAATCAGGGTCAATGCCATTGCACCATCGTTGACCCAAACACCACTGGCAGGCAACTTACTGGATTCTTCTGAAAAAATAGAAAACAATGCCCAGCGGCATCCATTAAGAAAGATCGGGAATCCAGAAGAAATTGCCAGTCTCGCCGCCTACCTTCTCCAGCCGAATTCATCATGGATGACGGGGCAAATCCTCAAAGTGGATGGCGGCATTTCAACACTCAAAATTTAAACCATGGCCATATATCAGTTAAAAACCACTCAAAAAATACCAGCCTCATCGGAAGAAGTGTGGGATTTTATTTCTTCTCCCAAAAACCTGTCAAAAATTACGCCCCCCTACATGGGCTTTATTATTACCAATGGTCCCATTCCGGAAAAAATGTATCCGGGTATGATTATATCTTATAAAGTTAGCCCGGTACTCAACATACCCATGAGTTGGGTCACCGAAATCACCCACGTTGAACCGGGTGTCTATTTTGTAGATGAACAGCGGGTAGGACCCTATGCCATCTGGCACCATCAGCATAAAATATCGCCCATCGAAGGTGGTGTGCTCATGGAAGACATTGTAACATATAGACCACCGATGGGAATCCTCGGCAGAATTGCCAATTACCTGTTTATCAAAAACCAACTCAAAGGAATATTCGATTTCCGCTTTAAAGCCGTCGAAGAAATCTTTGGTAAATTTCCTTCTTAAAATATTAGCCATGATTCGTAAGTCCATTCCTGTTTTGATTTTGTTGTTAGCCCTGCCTCTCATCCTTGGTTTTATAGCAGGCCAGGTGACAGCCACAAACATTCCCATCTGGTACGCTTCGATCAACAAGCCCTGGTTCAATCCACCATCATTTGTGTTTGCCCCGGTTTGGACTACCTTATACCTGTTGATGGGTTACGCTTCTTATCGCATTTGGCAAAGACAGGACGGTAATCGAATTTACCTTCCACTGTCGCTTTATTTTTCACAACTGGCACTTAACTTTTTATGGACCTTCCTCTTTTTTAGTTACCACAGACCCGATCTCGCCTTTGTGGAAATACTGCTTATGTGGCTGCTAATCCTGCTTACCATCTTTCAGTTCGCCCGTATCGATAAGCCTGCTGCCTGGATGTTAGTACCCTATATTTCATGGGTGAGTTTTGCTTCTGTGCTTACTTACTACATTATGGTTTTAAATCCGGCATAGCCGTGGAGAAAAATCAGCACAAAGGCAATAAATCCTATCTACCACAAAAAATCTGTTTGGTATGCGGCCAAGCTTTTACCTGGCGAAAGAAATGGGAAAAAAACTGGGATAATATAAAATATTGCAGCGAAAAATGCAGCCGACAAAAAAACAAAACAAAGGTGTAAGCCTCATCTTTCCGCACCAACTCCATCAGCTTCAGCCATCTATTTCACCCGAAAGGCCGGTTTATTTGGTGGAAGAATGGTTGTTTTTTACACAATACCATTTCCACAAAACCAAATTGGCCTTTCACAGGGCTAGTATGCGCGCATACGAAAACCACTTACTTCAGTCGAGCTATAAAGTTCACTACATTGAATGTATTCATCCACACCACGATATCCGCCAACTCATTCCCCATTTAGCGAAGCAGGGTTATACCACCCTCCATTTTTCGGATGTGACCGACAACTGGCTGGACAAAAGAATCAGAGAAACAGCTCTTCAGTGCCAAATGGAAGTTGAGGTAACGGACAGCCCCCTCTTCCTCAATTCCCGCGAAGAATTGCGTCAATACCACAAACGCAGCAAACGTTTTTTTCAAACCGACTTCTATACCTGGCAGCGCAAATACCGTTCCATCCTCATCGAAGCAGACGGCAAACCCTCCGGCGGCAAGTGGTCATTCGATGCAGACAACCGCCAGCGATACCCGGCCAAATCAAAACCACCCCAACTCAAGAATAAGGCTCCCAACCCCTTCGACCTCGAAGCCACCACCTACGTCCAATCCCATTTTCCCGACAACCCCGGAGAAATATCGTTTTATTACCCTTCCACCCGCGAAGAAGCCCTGCACTGGATGGATGATTTTTTCACTTCCCGCTTTAGAGATTTTGGTCCCTACGAAGATGCCATCGTCAGCAAAGAGGCCTTCCTCCACCACAGCGTCTTGTCTCCCCTGATCAACATCGGCCTGCTCAGTCCTCAGGAAGTCATCGACAAAGCCCTGTCTCTTCGCAACCAAATCCCCCTCAACAGCCTCGAAGGTTTTATCCGTCAGATCATTGGCTGGAGAGAATTCATCCGCTACGTCTACCTGGCCATCGGCACGCGCCAGCGCACCACCAACTTCTGGAAATTTAACAATGCCCTTCCTCCGGGTTTCTACACCGCCACCACCGGCATACCTCCCCTTGATGCCGTTATCTCCAAAACCCTGCGTTACGCCTTCAACCACCACATCGAACGCCTCATGGTCCTGGGCAACTACCTCCTCCTCACCGGTACTAACCCCGATTACGTTTACCGCTGGTTCATGGAAATGTACATCGACGCCTACGACTGGGTCATGGTGCCCAACATCTACGGCATGAGCCAATTCTCCGATGGCGGCCTCATGTGCACCAAACCCTACATCTCCGGCAGCAACTACCTCCGCAAGATGTCGGATTTCACCCCAGGCCCCTGGGAAACCCGCTGGACAGATCTTTATTGGCAATTCATTGATCAACACCGTTCTTTTTTCCTTTCCAACCCCCGCTTATCTATGATGGTCAGATTGCTCGATCGCCGAGCTTCCGGGTAACGGGGTAACCGGCAACGGGTTATCCGGGCAACCGGCAACGGGGTAACCGGGTATCCGATCCCTCCGATACCCCGATCCCTCTGATTCCTCCGATCCCTCCGATCCCTCCGATCCCTACACCAACGCTGCGGCGTAGGGACAGGTACCCCGATCCCTCAAATACCCGGAACTTTTTTAAGGAAATTTTGTTCCTTGAAGAAAAGCGCTATGAACACAAGTAAATCTTACCGTGATTTGGAGGTATGGAGGTTATCCATGCAATTAGTAGAAAGAACTTATTATCACACTGCCCATTTTCCTTCTAATGAAATTTACGGACTTACTTCCCAATTAAAACGGTCATGTATTTCTATCTCTGCCAATATTGCGGAAGGCAAGGGTAGACAAAGTAAAGGAGAGTTTAGACAATTTTTGAATATAGCCCGAGGCTCTGCGGCAGAAACAATGTCGCATCTTGAAACAGCACTTATGCTTGGATTTTTAAATAAAGAAAATTATGAAACTTTGTTCGAAATCGCAGATAGAATTTCAGCAATGCTCTACAAATTAATCATCACCCTTCGTTGACCGTGCTTCCGTGTAACGGGGTATCCGGCAACGGGGTAACCGGGCAACCGGCAACGGGGTAACCGGGTATCCGATCCCGATCCCTCCGATACCCCGATCCCTCCGATACCCCGATCCCTCCGATCCCTCCGATACCCCGTAACCGGACAAAAAATTTCAATTTTCGGCAAAAATGGGGTACTTTTGCAGCTCATTAATTCCGAAATCATCCATGATTCAGATTACATTGCCGGATGGCAGTATAAGACAGTACGAAGCTGGGGTAACGCCCATGGACATCGCCTTATCAATCAGTGAAGGGCTGGCCAGAAATGTGTTGAGCGCCAGTGTAAATGGGGAGACCTATGATGCAGGCAGACCCATAACCACCGACGCAACGGTAAAATTGTTTACGTGGAATGATAAAGAAGGTAAACAGACCTTTTGGCACAGCTCGGCACATTTGCTAGCGGAGGCACTGGAGGCCTTGTACCCCGGTACTAAATTTGGTATAGGACCAGCTATAGAAACAGGCTTTTATTACGACGTGGATACAGGAGATATTACCCTGACTCCGGCTGATATGTCAAAGATTGAGGAAAAAATGCTGGAATTGGCTAGAAATAAAAGCGTTTACCAGCGAAGGAATGTGTCCAAAGCAGAAGCATTGGAATATTTCACGGGAAAAGGCGATGAATACAAAATAGAACTCATCAATGAGTTGCAGGATGGCACCATCACATTCTACCAGCAGGGCAATTTTGTGGATCTTTGTAAGGGCCCCCATATTTACGATACGTCTTCAATCAAAGCGGCTAAGATCATGAATTTTGCCGGTGCGTACTGGAGGGGTGATGAAAAAAGGAAGATGATGACCCGCATTTACGCGGTAACTTTTCCTAAACAAAAGGAACTTACAGAGTATTTGGAATTACTGGAAGAAGCCAAAAAACGCGATCACCGCAAGTTGGGAGCGGAACTGGAATTGTTTATGTTTTCCGACAAGGTGGGATCGGGCCTGCCCATGTGGCTGCCCAAGGGTACGCAGCTCAGAGAAAGATTGCAAAACTTTTTGAGGGCTGAGCAAGAAAAAAGCGGCTACCAAATGGTGGTAACCCCACACATTGGTCACAAGGTTTTGTACGAAACTTCTGGACACTACGCCAAGTATGGGGCAGACAGCTTCCAACCCATCAAAACACCAAGGGAAGGCGAGGAATTTTTGCTCAAGCCCATGAATTGTCCGCACCACTGTGAGATCTTTGGACACAAGCCAAGGTCTTATAAAGAATTGCCATTGCGTATTGGAGAATTTGGTACCGTTTATCGTTACGAACAAACCGGCGAATTGCACGGACTGAGTCGCGTAAGAGGCTTTACCCAGGACGATGCCCATATCTTTTGCACCCAGGACCAGGTGAAAGGAGAATTCCTCAATGTGTTGGAACTCACCACCAAGGTGATCAAAAAAATGGGCTTCGACAACTTCACTGCACAGATATCACTCAGAGACCCCAATACACCGGATAAATACATCGGCAGTGATGAAAACTGGAATGCAGCAGAACACGCCATCATTTCAGCTACCCAGGAGGTAGATCTTATTACCACTACCGCTTATGGTGAAGCAGCCTTCTACGGTCCCAAACTTGACTTTATGATTAAGGATGCACTGGGTCGTTCATGGCAGTTGGGTACCATCCAGGTAGATTACAACCTACCCGAGAGATTTCAACTGGAATACATTGGTTCTGACAACAAGGCACACCGCCCTGTTATGATCCACCGTGCACCATTTGGTTCGATGGAGCGGTTTATTTCCATCCTCATCGAACACACGGCAGGTAAGTTTCCATTGTGGCTCACACCAGACCAATATATGATTCTTCCTGTCTCCGAAAGGTTCAACGACTACGCCAAAGGCATCCAAACCGAACTGGCTCGTTACGATATCAGGGGACTGGTTGATGAAAGAAATGAATCGATCGGCAAAAAAATCCGCGATACGGAATTGAAACGCATTCCCTACATGCTCATCATTGGCGATAAAGAGGTGGAGCAGAATACCATCTCCGTGAGAAGACAAGGCCAGGGCGACCTTGGCTCTATGACGCTGGACGCCTTTGTAAAGGTGGTGGAAGCGGAAATAGCGGCGGGATAATTTTTTTTAATTTACTGATTTACCGATTTTCGATGTAGTGATGTACCGATTTACTGATGTAGTGATGTACCGATTTACCAATATACTGATATACTGTCACGTCCTAAAAAAAGTTGACACTTTTTAGTGAATAATCCTGCTGCAAGTTT
>CALMWS010000199.1 GCA_937870795.1 uncultured Bacteroidota bacterium
ATCCCAGGGGGGTCAATATCACCGGAATGGGGGGTCAATATCACCGGAATATTCAATCAATAGCATCAAGTCCCTCATCAAGTGAATTGCTTATGTTTTGTAAAGCATCCGGATTAGCTCTTATTCCTACATCAATATCATCAATTAATGCTCTCTCCCACGCCTTCACCCACCCCGGATTCCCCTTGAAATACATCCTTAATGCCTCGCCACCTTCACCGGACAGATCCTTCTCCAATTGGACCAGGACGTCCTCGTCCATACTCTTTAGTATGGTGGATAAAGATAGTCTTTTTTCATAATCTGTGTTGAGGTCGGCGAGATCTTGGAGGTGGGGGAATTTCGGTACTTTTATTTAGCCGTCAACTTTACGGAGAAAAGTGAATACATCCTCACCATCTTTATTGAGGGCAATAGGGTAGCCACTGCTGACACTGGGGTTCATGGTAAGTTATCACCCCAACCGTTAACTAATCCAAGAGATAATTTTTTATCGTAGTCGTGTCATCGACGTAAATCTTTGCAGCAAAAACCACCACATGGGATTCACTCTAAGTTAAGCACCAAATCCAAGAGAGATGCACTACGGTGTTGATGCTCGGATGGTATAAATTAAAACTTTCGTTAAACCCTACCCATCTGATATCTTAGACACCTTGCCTCTCGTAGATGTGCAATGTCTTTAACTGGTCTCTGATATAAAGCCTGTTTCCCACCACTGTGGGCCTGTCATAAGTTCCACGATAAGTTTCTCCATGGGGCATTTCAATAGATTGGGTAAAAGCGACTTCACCTGTACTAACATCCACGGCCCCAAATATCCTAGTGACTCGATCTCCTTTATATCCTGAAAAATATAAATATCCATCTGCGTAATAAGTAAGGTGAGCAGGTATCTGCAAATCTAACTCCTTTTGCATTTCGCGTGCTCCTGTTTCGATATCTATGATTTCAAAGGTATTGGTGTTTAATGAATATAATTTTGATTCCAATTCATTAATATTGAAGTCTGATGTATGTGGAATATCTAATTTCCATAAAATATTTCCAGTCTTAATTTCGAATTTAATTAATGATTGAAACAGTGGCACAATTAAATAATCATTATTAATTATTGCACTACCATTTACTTTATCTACCAATGTAGTTTCCCACAATTTTCTCTTCTTTTTTGTAGAAGCAACTGAAATTTTATTATTTTCTCTATTAATCAAAAACAAATATTGATTGTAATACTTATTTACACCAAACTCTCCATTTAATTCAAAAACTGGTTGTTTGTCACTTCCAATGATCAAGTTTTCATACTTCTTTTCTGATCGTATATATGAGGATGCTAAATATAATTTCTCCGTTAAAACTTCAATGTACTGCTTCCTCGAGTCGAATTTGTCTAAGATACTATTATTACCTATGTCAACAATACATAATTCATTGTCATTTGAGAGATACAATTTATCATCAAATAATGAATAATTACTATCTCTTTCAAATTGAAATGCTTTGATTTCAAATAAAGTACTTTTATCTATAATATGTAATTTATAATCACTTGTATAAAATGAGAGATAATAATCGCTAATTTTCAGATCAGATATAACATTGACAATTGAGTTAATTAGATGCCACATAAATCACTTAGTTGAGAATATTGTATTAAAGTTGTCATCGATTAGATCTAATAATGCTTGCTTAGTTTTTGGACCTGATTTAACTAATTTGTTAATCGTAGCTTGATCAATAGTAGCATTTTGAAGCTGATCCAAAAACTGTTGTTTTGGTAGACTGGCTACTTTCTTACCATCAAACCACCACTTTATTTGATTTAAATCGGTTACCTCTGATAAATCCATATCTTTCACAAATTGCTCCACATCGAATCCATACAACGGAGGTGTAGCATTTGACTTAAACTCATAAAATTTATCTCCCACTCTTACATCAACTCTTCTCACGCCGCCTTCGATTACTTCTTCGAATAATGTAGTGCCGGCAGGAAATTCATTTGGATACTTCCTTACTCCATCCGCTATCCACATAGCCCCTTCTGTAAAACTGCCACCTTTTTTAATATCCGCAATTACTTTTGCATAAGGATTTCCAAATTTACTTGCACCATGCTCAAGATCATCCAATATCTCATCTAAATATTTATAAGATGGATTTCCACTTTGACATGTTCTACATCTTACTCCTTTCTCGGCTAATTTTTGAACAGTAATTTGTAAATCTGTTTTACTTATAATACCTGCTATTTCTGAATTGTCGAGAATTCTTCTAACAGATGTAAGAGTCGCGATATCTTTTCTAATTAATGGATGAGCTATTAATGCTTCCCACGCCTTCACCCTCTCCACCTTATCCATCAAATAAGCCCCGAAAGCCTGATCCTCCAGGTCGGCTGCTAACGTTTTAGCATTCTCCGGAGCAATATTAACAAATAATGCTTCTATGTGGTGCTTTTTTCCGGGATATTTTGAGAGTATCTGGTCAAAACTTTCCTGAGTCAGGTTAAGGAGGCCGGAGGCGGTGTTCTGGGGGTGAAATTAATCACTACGAAGATAACTTACCAAATGAGGTTAACATTGATGATACTCCCTATCAATGAAAAACTACGACTTATTGATCAACTTGATGATGAAGATAAAAAAGCCATCTTCCGTATTATTGAAGGTATGCTCTCCAAATCTAAATTCAAAGACTTCTTTCAGAAAAATGTGGCGGCTTTATAAAACCACAAAAAGGATAAAGATTAGGTCTTTACCCTTCTCGATGCTTTTATCGCCAGAACTAAATTACAGGGGTTTGTTTAGGAAAGAGTACAATTCATAATCTCGTAAAAATCATTAGTAAACGACTTAAATAATTTAGATCTATCATATTCTTTCTCCCACATTGGCATAGTTTTGATTTCAGAGATAAATTCAAAGATATTATTTGATAACTTAAATGGAATAGAAGGCATTATATCTGATTCTTCCCATCTGTACTTAAATATCTCATCACAATTACAAGAATCTACTCCTACTAATATTCCACCCCTTCCATTATCCTCAGAGGACGCTATTGCTACAAATTTATTTCCATTTTCATCTTGATAAGGCATACAATTATTAGGAGAAAAAAAACTATCAATTGAAATGAAATCTCTTTTTTTTATTTTTCCGTGGTATACAATTTCAATAGGCTTTATAATATCTTTAACTTTAACCTTGGAGATATTAAAGATAACAGAGTCAGAACTTTCATTAAACACAAGCTTGAGAAACTCAATATAAAGGGTTGGTTTATATTCTATAAAATCATTAACGGCACTTGGGAATTTAATCTGCTTACTATTAGAACCACTTTTGAACAATTCAATTCCATTCATTAGATTAAAATTTAAAATGGACTATTAAAAAAGCCTTTAATGCCTTTTTTAATGGCACTATCACCACCTGTATGACTCATACTGTTGTGTACATCTTGTTTAACAGGGATCATAGTTTTTCCGTCTTGATGATGATGCCAAGTAAACGGGCCTTCCCATTTACCATCTATTTTAATAAGAATTGGTGAACCACTACTATGCATGACATTTATTTCTTTACCACTATTAATTAAATTCTGATTCGCTAAATTAAAATCTGGTCTCAAATCCGTTGATAAAGCTCCAGACGGATGACCAACTAAATCATCCGTTTTAAGGCAATATTGTTGACCTGGACATGTATTAGAATTAAAAAAATCAGGATGCCCTAAATCATCAAAATCAACACCGTGATGTGTAAATGGAGGATTTCCTGTTCCTGAAGGCTTTGTATGAGCCGAATAATATTGCTTTACATTTTCTAATACTTCATCAGTTTGGCCAGACATCGTTTCAAGTAATGATACACTTCTTCTTGCCCATTTTCTTGTTCCAGTTAAATCTTTCAACTTCTCCCACGCCTTCACCCCCTTCACCTTATCCATCAAATAAGTCCCGAAGGCCACATCCTCCAGGTCGGCAGCTAACTTTTTAGCATTCTCCGGAGCAATATTAACAAATAATGCTTCTATGTGGTGCTTTTTTCCGGGATATTTTGAGAGTATCTTTTAGGTAAAGTACGATTTGGAAAGTATGACAAAGATGCTGTTAAAAGACTTGAAAGTATTCAAAACATGGACACTGATACCAGAGACAAACTCTTTGATATCAGTGATACCTACATCAAAGATGCTAAAGCCTGACAGGCTTATGCGGGATAGTCAAGTTGCTCAAAAATATGCAGTTGATTATTCCCATCCAAGACATAGACTTTTCCATGGCCATGCTTAATATCTTTTATTGCTGGGTATCCTGACACATTCAATGTTTGTACTAGTCTTACCTCTTTTGTATCTCTATCAAAGAGACCAAAATTTGAGCTCGTACCACCTTCCCAAAAGTAAATTATATTATCCTCCCAAGTCCCCATTCTTGTAGTTTCTATATCATTTACTTTTAAAGTTACAATCTCACTTTTATGTGAAGATAGGTTCAACTCAAAGTATTCCGCTGAGCCAATAGAAAATATCACACCTTTATCACAGTCCAATCGCAAATTATCCAAAAGGACACTTACTCCATTATATTCATAACAAAATATTTCCTCGCCACTACTTGAATCAATACCAATTATTAATCTATTCCCAGCCTTAACATATAAGCAATCAATATGCATACCTATATAACCTTGAATATCAATTGGCGTATCTTGACCATTAATTGAATAGGAATTATGTTTGTCAGCTAAATTTAACTCCCAAATAAAATTTCCAGTCTCAGGATCTATTTTAAATAACTTAGAATCTAAAGAAGCAAACAAACACCCATTACCTAAAAATGGCTTCCCAAAATATGCCTCAACCTCCCAAATGATATTTCCTGAGTCCAAATCAATTTTTTGCTTAAACGATTTTGTATAATCATCATTCCATTCACTAACTAAAATTGATTTACTATCAAGGAAAATATCCATCCCTCTTACATTCTCTAATATATTTTCAGTTCGGCTATTCAAATCTATACAGACAGAATCTTTCCAATCATTTGTAACAATAAATAACACATCTTGAAAGGAAAAAACTGCATTAGGTTCATTCTCGAAAATTAAATTGTCATCCAAATAAATTTCCCCCTTTTGCCATAATAATAGTCCTACTTGTGCTATCTCAAACTTGTTTACATTCTCCTTTTGATCTATTCTTCTTAGTTCCATCTAATTCATTTAACAAAGCTTGTCGCATGATTTCTAAATGTGGCATTATTCGTTAATGCCGCTTTAAATTGTGTCGGATTATTAAAGGTTACACCCCCTGTTTCGAACAACTGCTTCATTTTATCAAGGCCTATCCCACCATTTGCAGGAGCCTTAAACAAATCATCGGCATTATTGTTTAAAAAATTCTTAATCCCATTCTTTGCTCCAGCTAAGTCTAATTTTGATCTACTGAAAATATAGTTGAGCTGATTGAGGTTCGTTACATCATTCAAATAGTTCTTAAACTGTTCCAATGGAATCTTAGAGGCATCTAAGTAAGATTTATACTCGATTAATTTTAAAGGATTAGAAGACGTAGGAATCAATTCCACATCAAATCGACACCCTTCACAAGGAAGCCCTTCGCCTTCGAAATTTGCATCAATCCTTTTAACTGTTGACGGATCCAAACCATCTATACACTGCATAGCATGCCATGCACCCTCTTGACTTGTAAATCCCTTTTTGGCCTCGTTAAAAATATCAACACCATTTTTATCAGAGTATCTTTTTGTAAGTTTTACAACTTTATCAATATAATCTTGTGGGTTATCTGGCAGGTATTGAGAAGGATTACCGCCAGTACAGGCTTGACATTTTCCTGCATACTTATTTATTAATTCACCAAAGGCATTCTTGCCAGATTGAATATTACCATTCCCTATTATGGTCATAAAATTCGCATCATCTAAATGCTCACTAACACATTCCAAAATATCTACTGACAATCTTTTTGCACTATTACTTCCAGTTGCACCTCTAACAAAATCCCACGCCTTAACCCTCTCCACCTTATCCATCAAATAAGTCCCGAAAGCCTGATCTTCCAGGTCGGCAGCTAACTTTTTAGCATTCTCCGGAGCAATATTAACAAATAATGCTTCTATGTGGTGCTTTTTTCCGTGATATTTTGAAAGTATCCGGTCAAAACTTTCCGGGGTCAGGTTTAGGTGGCCTGGAGCGTTTTTATTGGGGTGAAATTATGGGATTTAAGGCCGGGAGACGTTGATTTTAAGGGTTTCCGGGGTTTAGGATGTTTTAATTTTTGGCATCGGGGTGATTTTTGCGATAATAATCCACCAGATCTCTGGAGTAATATGGCAAAGTCTTTAGCAAAATATCGTTTTATTCATTTTCTTTTGCCAGGGGAGAGATAGGTTATGACATTTTCTTGTCATGGTATATTATAAGGGTTCCATCTGTTTCAATTCCTCATATAACTCTGGGAGGAATCTGTTGATAGGGGCAAAACTCGTTCTGTATTTTCCTACGGATTGTTCTTCATAAACTCCTAAAGCGTTTTCAGAATATTCAACCCAATCACTAGCCCCTGACAATCGTTTGATTATCATAATTCTGGGGTGAATCGGTGAAAATACAAGCTTCGAATATTCATCTATTTGAAGTTCCTCAATTTTTTTATTTACAGATAGAATGGAATTATATTTTTCAAAAAAAGGAAGGATATCATCAAATACCATAACCTTTAATTGGGGTAGTACTTTGAAGATGTCGTCTGGCTCAGCTATATCTATTTCTGTGATTTCATCTAATCGCCGACTTGAAGTATAAATAGTATCATTCTGCAATTCTATACCATATTTATCATAATATTTTTTCAAGATATTTTCTACTTCCGGAAATGATTTAAAACCTCCGATTACACCAGGCAACATATATACACCAGGATATTTTCTATAACTAATTGAAATTCTTTCATTATTCCTTTCTAACGAAACATTACCTGCACCAACTCCTATAGGTTTAAAATCTGATAATTCTAGGTAATCTCTAATTGACCTTATTAATTGTTGTTTATCCATTTTATAGTTTATTTATTCCTGATATTGCTTCTCCATTTTCAGAATCAAATATTTTAATCCATTTATTATTTATATTTATTTCTTCATTCTTTGAAAGCGGAGCACCATTTACAGAACTGTCGGGGAACTTATCTTTACTGCGAACTGTCAATAACCCTGCCTTTTTACCTTTATTTTGGTGGGTGGTGAGCCTTGTACCTTCGCTGAGTTTGTCTTCAGGTCAGCCTATGGTTATTAGGCATTTAATCGGACTCCATCTATCACATTGGAATATTCCATATTTTCGATAGGGTTAAAGATGCACGTAAAGTCTCCATTCGGATGATTGGGCAGTGTTTGTAACACTAAGTTTCCGTTTCCCAGCAATAGCCAATCGGATATTTTTCTCTTTTCTCCTTTATTGTCAACTAAATCAAATTCCCAAAGAATAGCCCCATCAGCCTTATTTATCTTTCCAAACGATCCATCATGTGAAGTGTAATATATGCCAACTCCATCTACAAAGTGTAAGTCAGGTATTCTCTCAATAGGTGGTTTGACTTCAATTTCTGTAAGAACATTGCCATTATAAATATCCAACTCTACAACTGATAATTTTTCTATTTTCCCATTTGGCAAAAAGCTTTTTATATTACCAATCAATACAGCCTCGTTCTCATAGTCAATATGGTGATAACTATTTGAGTATCGCCATATTTCTTCTCCTGTATCTCCATTTAAAACAATAGTGTATCTATCCGGATTGTACCAGTCTCTCTCTCCAGCATGTCCTTTATCTGTTCTGATTTTGTCAAAGGCATGATACTCTAAAATAATCAAATTGTCAAATGTTTCAAGTCTAACAAATTGCCATGAAAACTCCACCTTCCATATCTCATCCCCTCCGTCAGGGTTCAAACATTTTATCCAGTTATTCTCCTTTTCATTATTCTGATAAATTAAAATTCCGGAACTAATAAACTTTGCGATTATAGGATGATGATATTTAAATTCTAAAACCTTTTCACCTTTACTATTAAAAACTTCATATTGCTTGGTTAATAAGTTATGGTAACACAATATATCTTCCCATTTATACTTTGGAAAATGATGACCAGGAAAAGTGGATATTTGAAATGTATTGATATCCAATTTCTTAATTATATTATCTCTTGTATGATAAAAGTATTTACATTCTTCAAAATTTGAACTGACATTATACCATAAATCGATGTGTTTTAGCTCATGATAATCATTTTTTGATAAACATTTTATCCATCCTTGATGACTTCCCCCAACTCCTACATAATACACCTGGTTATTTAATATACCGGTACGGTTATACGGCATTGAATTAAATATTAAAGTAGAATAATTCATTATGGATTTATAATTTTAGAAAAAATTGAAGAACTAGTTATTTGGTCAATCAGAGCATCCACATTTCCTATTGGAATATCATCAACATTGCTTTCAACCATAGAAACATATTTAGCCCACACAACCTCATCAGTTGTATTAAATAAATCAGATTTAGACTTTAATGCCTGATTCAGATCTTCCGGTGTAGGTATCCATCTGTCAGGATCAAATTGAAACTCAAATTTGGATAAGCTGTTTTGAGTATTGAAGTAGTTAATCAATTGGTTAGGAACATTGCTCATACCGGGTGCTTTGCCTCCCCAGCTTTTACATTCAATAAACTTTCCATTAACGATAATATCAGCAGAAAAATCACCCGTAGCTTCGTCTATAAAATCTTCAAACTTAGTAGGAGATAAATTCTTCTTTTTAACAAACTTCATCACCCAATGAGACCCAATTGCCTGATTCTTTCCTTGTTGTAAAAGTTGATTCAATACAGTTTGATAGCCTTCAATTTCTTTAAACTGCTTAAAATGATCTAATTGGTCAATCAATTCATTTATCCAAGGCTTTCCTCCATTTTTGCACGATGGGCAACCAAAACCATCTTTAATCCACTTATTACTAATTACCTGATCAAGGTTCAAAGTCTTCAAATAATCATCTGCGAGAGCTTTTGAAAGACTTTCTAATACATCTAAATCAACTCGTAATTGAATATGCCCAGCGATTTTCTCCCACGCCTTCACCCTCTCCACCTTATCCACCAAATTAGTCCCGAAGGCCACATCCTCCAGGTCGGCAGCTAACTTTTTAGCATTCTCAGGAGCAATATTAACAAATAATGCTTCTATGTGGTGCTTTTTTCCGGGATATTTTGAGAGTATCT
>CALMWS010000200.1 GCA_937870795.1 uncultured Bacteroidota bacterium
TTTTTATCAGTACCTACAAAGATGGTTTCTCCTGCCTTAAATCCTCCTCCCAGCAGTTCTTTGGCCAGATGGTTGACCAACTCCTTATCAATTACCCGCTTAAGGGGTCTGGCACCAAAAGCAGGATCGTAGCCCATATCTACAATGAGATCCATGGCTGCATCGCTGAAGCTGATGTTGATACCTTGCAATGCCAGGTTTTTTGTTACCTTCTTCAGCATCAGAGAAGCAATTTGTTTTACTTCAGCCCTGCTCAATGGCGTGAACACTATTTTTTCATCAATCCTGTTGAGAAACTCCGGCCTGAGGTTTTCTTTTAAAATTTCCAGCACTTCTTCGCGCGTAGTCTCTATGATGTCTGCTCTGTGCTTTTCACCCAAAGCATCAAGGTCTTCAAAATTTTCAAGGATTTTTTCAGCCCCCATATTGGAAGTCATAATCACGATGGTATTGCGAAAGTTGGCCACCCTACCCCTGTTGTCAGTAAGCCTGCCATCGTCGAGTAATTGAAGCAATATATTGAATGTATCCGGATGGGCCTTCTCAATTTCATCCAACAAAACAATGGTATAAGGTCTGCGTCGCACCGCTTCTGTAAGCTGACCACCTTCGTCGTAACCCACATATCCCGGAGGTGCTCCTACCAGTCTTGACACAGAATGTTTTTCCTGATACTCGCTCATATCAATTCGGGTAATCGCATTTTCGTCATCAAACAGAACCTCGGCCAGTGCTTTGGCCAATTCAGTTTTACCTACTCCGGTAGGACCCAAAAAGATAAAACTACCAATGGGCTTATTGGGATCCTGGAGCCCCGCTCTCGATCTGCGCACAGCATCACAAACGGCTACTACGGCTTCATGTTGTCCAATCAGTCGTTTGCCAATTTCATCTTCCAGGTTCAACAATCGATCTTTATCGTTCTTCAACATTTTGTTGACGGGTATACCTGTCCAGCGGGAAATCACCTCTGCCACATCATCGGCTGATACCTCGCCCGAGGTAAATCTTTCTTCTTCGGGAATGGCAGCCAATTGTTGCTCCGCTGATGATAGCTTTTGTTGCAATGTTGCCAATTCGTTGCTTTGCTTCTGTGCATAAGCTGCATTATCTCCACTTTGCAGCAAAGCCTGCATTTCTACATTGAGTTTTTCAAGATCGGTTTTGGCTTGCTGAATGGTTGTGGCCAGGGTGCGCTCAGTGTCCCAACGCTTGTTCATACCTTGCAATTCTTTTTTACCGGCCTCAATTCTGACATCAATGTCAGCTACTTTTTGGGGGTTTTCTTCTTTTTTGAGCAACTCTTTTTCTATTTCCAGCTGCTGTACTTTTCGTTTCAACTCATCGATATCGTCGGGTACACTATCCAGTTCCAATCTTAGTTTGGAAGCAGCTTCATCAATGAGATCGAGTGCCTTATCGGGCAAACGGCGGTCAGTGACATACCGTGCAGAAAGTTCGGCAGCAGCTTTTAATGCATCGTCTTTGATGCCAATGCGGTGGTAGGTTTCGTACTTTTCCTGAGCTCCCCTCAGTATGGAAAGGGTTTGCTCTACCGTTGGTTCTTCAACATCCACATTCTGAAACTTACTGGCCAGGGTCTTGTCGCCTTCAAAATATTTCTGGTACTCTTCCGGTGTGGTAGAACCAATGCAAAACAATTCTCCCCTTGACAATGCCGGTTTGATGATGCCGGCAGCATCCATGGCTCCGTTGCCCCCACCTGCTCCAACCAGGGCGTGGATGTCTTCGATAAACAAGATTACTTCTCCGTTGCTGAGTTTTACATCATCAAGCAAAAATTTGAGGCGCTCTTCAAACTCTCCCTTGTATTTGGCCCCAGCTATGACAGCAGGTAAATCAAGGGCATAAATCTGTTTGCCCAACAAATTCTGAGGCACATCTTTGTTGACAATTCGCCACGCAATGCCTTCTACTATTGCTGCCTTGCCCACACCGGTATCTCCAACAAGGATGGGATTGTTTTTGGTTTTACGCGAAAGGATGTGGATGATTCTCCTGATCTCTTCGTCACGACCAATAATTTTATCCAGACTGCCATTTTCAGCCTTAGCGTTGAGGTTGATGGCAAACTTATGTAGGTTTTGCAATGGTGTAGCATTGGCCTGATCGGTTACCTTTTTGCCTTTGCGCAATTCAAGAATCGATTTTTTTACCAATTCGGTGTCGCAACC
>CALMWS010000201.1 GCA_937870795.1 uncultured Bacteroidota bacterium
TAAATGAACAAGTTTCCCAAAATCGTAGCGAACGCACTCAAGTACTATGTTTACATATATGCCCATCCTCTTACCCACGAAATATTTTATGTAGGAAAGGGCAAGGGCGGCCGGGTATTCAACCATTTGCAAGAAGAAAATGAATCTGAAAAAGTACGGTACATCAATGAATTAAAGTCGGCGGGGCTGGAGCCCAACATTGAAATCCTGATCCATGGCATTGAAGATGAAACTACTGCACTAAGAGTTGAAGCAGCTGTTATTGACTTACTGGGTATTGATAAGTTGACCAATCGTCAAAGTGGATGGAAGAGTGCCACTTTTGGCAGGATGACCGTTCAGCAACTCATAGCTACGTATGCCAAAGAAGCATCTACCATAGAAGAGCCTTCTGTGCTCATTCGATTAAGTCAATTGTTTAGGTATTCTATGTCAGAGATGGAGCTCTATGATTATACCCGTGGTTACTGGAAAATAAACAAGGATAGAGCCTCCACAGCCCAATATGCCTTTGCAGTCTATGAAGGCATCATCCAGGAAGTATACACCATTCTGCAGTGGGTGGAAGCCGGTTCCACACTCAACACCAGAACCGATCCTTTCCCTGTTGATGGAAGATATGAGTTTGTAGGTAATCTGGCTCCAAAAGAAATCAGGGAAAAGTATCGACTAAAATCTGTAGAACATTATTTCAAAAAGGGGGGACTCAATCCGATTTTATACCTTAATTGCTAAATAAATCAGGCAATATTTGTTATATTTAGCAACAATTTTGACAGGTTCATGAGCAGTAAAATCAATAAAGAATGGCATTTGGCGCATAAGATGCCCAAAAATCCAACAATTGAACAAAGGATTGAATGGCACCTCGAGCACGCTAAAAATTGCAGCTGTCGCAAAATTGAAGGTAAACTGGCTGAAGAAATGAAAAAAAGAGGAGTAAAATTTTAATCACGTCTTCGATTGATTTTAATCCTTTTTTGACTTACCGCTCAGCTTGTATATCATGTAGCCAAAACCGGCCAACAAGTGGAGCATCACAATAATGAAAATAAAGGTTGACATTGCTTCTTTGTATTGCGATATAAAGATAAGCTGCCTTACCAAAATTTTGGGTAACAAAGGTTACAGGTGAAAATGAGACAGGATTTAGTATTTTTGTTTTCCGCTTAAATAATACACCACCAACTATGTCACGACCCGTTAATAAAACGGATTTGATTGCAGCCAGTCAACTTCAATTTGAAGCCTTGATCTCTTACATAGATCAGCTTTCATCCAAAGATAAAATCGTGGAATTTCCAGCCGGCACACTCAACCGCAACATCAGGGATGTTTTGGGTCACCTCCATCACTGGCACCTCATGATGATGGACTGGTACAATTCAGGCATGGCGGGAAAAAAACCCATCATACCTGCTCCCGGCTTCACATGGAAAGATACTCCTGCCCTCAACCTGCAAATCAGAGATCGATACCAAACAAGCAGGCTTGAGGATGTACAGCAATGGCTCATCCAATCGCATCAACAAATACAAGCCATTATAGCGCATCACAGTCAGGAAGAATTATTTGAGAAAAAGAAGTATGGCTGGACGGGTTCAACTTCCCTTGGAGCATACCTGGTGTCGGCTACTTCAAGTCATTACGACTGGGGACTCAAACTCATCAAAAAATGCCTACGACCGCATTAAGGAAGCTTGCATCTTATAAGTGGTGGGCGACATGTTGTGCTTCATTTTAAAGATCCTGCTGAAATACGAAAAACTATTGAAGCCGCTGCTGAGGTACGCTTCTTTGATGCTTACATCTTTATTCTTAAGCAAGCTCTCTGCTACTTTTAATCGCTCCTCAATAATGAAGTCATTGGGTGTGATGCCAAGCTCGTGTTTAAACGTGCGGTAAAAATTGGATTCACTCATATGGGCTTTTTCACTCAGTTGTTCTACTGAAAGTGATTCCCTGATATTGTCGCGTATGTAATTGATGATGAACTGAAAACGGTTGTTGTTGGACAGTTTTTGAGATCGCTGGATGTACAGTCCCTTGTTTTCTTCCTGTAAAATGCGGATGATGAGCTCCTGCATCATGAGGTCACAGAAAAAATCTTTGGAAGGGTGATTTTCTGAGAATAAAAAAATCAGTCGTTGCAATATCTGGTTGATGGCTACATCATTGGTAAAATGAAAATTGTAGTCGGTAGCCTTCCATTCGCTGCCGTCTTGTTTGATGCCCCTGTTGTTCAACAATTCCACAGCTTCGTTAAGTTTTTCATTGCTAAAGGCCAGCGCCAAACATTGAGTGGGTGTATTTTGGTTGGCTTCAGGAAAATCTATACACATCAATTCATTGCCAGGAAGGATTACCGATTCTCCCGGCAAAAAATCAAAGGGGGCTGTGCCATCAAGGTGCATTACTTTTTTGCCCCTGATCATGCTGGCCAACACCGGATCGCTGAAACGAAGCATCACTTTCTCTGCCTGTTGGTGGGTTTCAAAGATGTTGAGTTCAGCGTGGTTCAGGGTGTGTACCGTTCTGTTCTCCACGTGGTTTTCCAACTTCCTGTATTGGTAGTGGCTAAGATTTAATTCCAACATCTCAATTTCATTAAATATATAATATCAATCAGCACTACAAATTTAATATTTTATTTCTCTTTTGGAGAATTTTACAACGGATGACAGGATTTTAACAATGGATGGCAGAATTGTGCTAATGCAGGGCAGGATTGTGCAAACAAGCAAGGCTCCGTATGCTCTTCATTTGCACTGTAGTTTTGTCTATGCGGCATTTGCTACTTTTTTTTCTAACCATTCAAATCGTAATTATGTCATCAGTAACCACCCAACAAGCCAATCTCGTAGAGATTCCCAAATTCAAAACGCATTATGATAATTTTATCGGAGGCAAGTGGGTTGCTCCGGTAGCGGGAGAATATTTTGAAACCATCTCTCCCCTTGATGGTCAGGTATTCACCAAGGTAGCCCGTTCGCAGGAAGCGGATGTTGAGCTGGCCCTTGATGCCGCCTGGGCTGCTGCCCCTTACTGGAATAACACATCCGTAACCGAACGCAGCAATTTTCTATTGAAGATTGCCGATGCAATGGAAAAAAATCTCGAACTGCTGGCCCGCGTTGAAACATGGGACAATGGCAAACCCATCAGAGAAACTCGGGCTGCCGATTTGCCATTGGCCATCGATCATTTCAGGTATTTTGCCGGCGTTATCCGTGCCGAAGAGGGAGCGGCTTCAGAACTCGACAGCAACACATTGTCGCTGATTGTTCACGAGCCCCTTGGCGTTGTAGGCCAAATCATACCCTGGAATTTTCCGCTGTTGATGGCAGCCTGGAAAATAGCACCAGCTCTGGCAGCAGGCAATTGTGTGGTACTCAAGCCAGCAGAGCAGACACCCGTAGGCATCATGGTATTGGCTGAAATCATTGAAGACATCCTTCCCGCAGGCGTACTCAATATTGTCAACGGCTTTGGCCTGGAAGCAGGCAAACCATTAGCATCCAGTCCACGCATCAATAAGATTGCTTTTACCGGAGAGACAACCACCGGTCAGCTCATCATGCAATATGCCTCTAAAAACATTATACCGGTAACCCTGGAACTGGGAGGTAAATCACCCAACATATTTTTTAAAGACATCATGGATGCCGATGATGAATTTTTCGACAAATGCCTGGAAGGTGCAGCCCTTTTTGCGCTCAATCAAGGAGAGGTTTGTACTTGTCCGTCCAGAATTCTTGTAGAAGAATCCATCTACGATACCTTCATTGAAAGATTTCTGGAAAGGGTGAAACAGGTAAAGATAGGTCATCCCCTGGATCCGGAAACCATGATGGGTGCGCAGGCATCGGGCGAGCAGTACGATAAGATCCTGCGTTATATTGAGTTGGGCAAAGATGAAGGAGCCCAATTGCTTACAGGTGGATGTGGTGCTTACAACGAAGGACTTGAAGGAGGCTATTACATCCAACCCACTGTATTCAAAGGCAATAATCAAATGCGCATCTTTCAGGAAGAGATTTTTGGTCCCGTAGTGTGTATTGCTACCTTCAAGACCGAAGAAGAAGCCATTGCCATTGCCAATGATACCTTGTATGGACTTGGTGCCGGGGTATGGACGCGCGACATGCATACTGCCTATAAAGTATCGCGTGCCATTCAGGCAGGAAGGGTGTGGGTTAACTGTTATCATGCCTATCCGGCGCATGCCCCATTTGGCGGATATAAAAAATCTGGCATCGGCAGGGAAACCCACAAGATGATGCTCAATCATTACCGCCAAACCAAAAACATGCTGATCTCTTACAACAAAAACAAATTGGGATTTTTTTAGTGCTTGTAATCATGACCCGGTTGTCTCCCATAAACAACCGGGTTTTTTTATTTTAGAAACCTGCTTTTAATTCATTGGACTTGGCCAACACTTTGGCCTTTTTAGCATTCAGCTCTATCTCTTTTATTTTTAATTCGAGCAGCTTTTGTTCCCTGCTATTGACCAGAAAAACACTGCTTTCACCCAAATTGAATTTTGACAATTCCAGCTTATACAATCTTTGTTGTGCATTGATAAGTCCTGCCACGTTTATCAGTTGATTGCTGAGTAAATTGAATTCATTGAGCAAGGTAGTCCGTTTATTGATAATCTCCCTTAGTTTCAGATCTCTGTCAAAGCTTGCATCCAGGATTTTAATTTTAGCCTGCTGCAGTCCTCCCCTACCCTCCCTAAACAAGAGTGGCATTTTAAAATTGATGCCAAGGTTGTAGTTTTCGGTAAAATAAAATCGATCCAAACCCGTAAACGTGTATATATTTTTACTCAACAGCCGTGTACTCAATTTGAGTTCGGGCAAAAGGGCTTGCTGTTTGTATTTTTTATCCACATGCAGCATGGCCAACTTTGAATCGTACCAACGCAAAGCAGGGAGGGCATCTGTATTGCCGCTTTCCGTCAACCAGCCAAGTATCGCGGTTTCTTCCGGCAAGCCCCATTGGTTGGTGGGTGGCACAGAAACTTTGTTTATAAGGCCATCATAAATTGTTTCATCCCATACGAAAGCTGTAAGGTTGATGGTGGCATTGACGTAACGCGTGTATTGCTCATCTCGTTGAAGCTGTAATTGGTTGACCTGGACAAAAACCTCAATGGTATCTCCTTCTGAACGGTCGCCATTGGCTTGCAAAGTTCGCAATAAATTCATGCGCTGCCGGGCTAATTGCAGGGTGTTATCCGTAAGTAGATATAAGTGGTATGCTTCCTTCCAGCTCCAATACGACTGTGCAGCAGAGGCCGCCAATTCGTTGAAAGCCAGTTGACGAGCCTGCTCACTTTGTTCGAAATTCAATCTTGCTTTTTGCAGCACAGCCCTCCTTTCATCTATCCATAACCCTTTTAGTAGTGGCAAATCGATGCCGATGTAAGAAATGGCTCCCGGTGTCAGCTCCGGATTGAGGTAGGGTCCACTTGCCCGTTCAGCCCCTAAAACCAAATCAAGTCCAAATGGAACCGGAACAGAAACCGATGCCACATCTTTGTCATAATAGCTTGTACCATTAAAGTTTTTATTCGATTTTTTAAAACCCAAAACAGGGTCGAAGCCCCCTTTCGCTTCTAACAAGCCTGCTTTGGCCGAAGAAACCATCAGATCTGCTTTTTGGCTTAGAGGGTGATAGACTACCAGCTGCTGCATAAAATCATTGTATGCAAGAATACTATCCGTTTGCGCTTTGGCAACCACCCAAACCATAAGCATCATGGTAATACCTATAAAGTATCTCATCTCTTACTTTTTGGTGGGGGTGGAAACGCTGTAAAAATCGGGAGGAAAGCCGTTGATGTTTCGCCATAGCTCGTAATAGACCGGCACTTCTTTCAAGAGACTTATGCCCTGAGCAGCGGTGCCTATATTGAGCGTAGGGGGCCACGATCTGTAGGAAGTGTCTTCTTTGACCATGACCCTGAATTTGCCATTGGCATCCACGGCCTGTTCGATAAAACTCACCGTTCCTCTGAAGGTGCCGTAGCTCGTAGATGGCCAGCCACTAAATACAATTACGGGGTAACCATCAAATACCAGCATAACCTTTTGCCCTATCTGTACCAGGGGTAGGTCAACCGGATCAACGTAAATTTCTACCGCTTTGCCCTGCCTGCCTGGCACGATCTCGGCTATAAAATCTCCCTCCTTTACCCACTCTCCTATACCTGCTTTCATAGCCCGACTCACTTGTCCGGCTTGCGGTGCCGTGATAAAATAAAACTTCCTGCGGGTATCGTAATTGGCATAGAGGTTTTGCAATTTGGCAATATCACCGCGTGCACCTGCCATTTCTGAAAGGGTGGCCGAGCGGTCGCCCCTGGCCTTGGCCATTTTGTCTGCATAGTCCTGTAGTGCAAGATTGCGCTCCAGTTTAAGATTACCAGCTTCCTGGATGCTTTGCTGCCACTTGTTGTAAGCCATGGTTACCTTGCCTTGTGAAAGTTGGTAGTTGACCCATCTCTTTTCGTACTCAACCCTTGATATGGCTCCACTGTCTAGCAATATCTTTGCAGCTTCATTCTGACGGAGGTAAGCTTTGAGTTCGTTGCTCAGGGCGTTGTATTCTGTGCTGTCGTTGATAATTTTCAAACGTTGTTGCCTTAGCTTGTTTTCAATGACCTGGAGCTTGGCATTAAGGGCTGCTTCCATGGCTTTCAATTGAGTACCTATGGCCAGCGATTTTTCTTTGTATTGGCTTGCGGCCTCCGATTTCGCCTGAATCTGATCCAAAGTGCGGTCAAGGAGATTGGGGTCAAAATAGTCAACTTTTACCTCTTCAAGTCGCACCAGGGTATCGCCGGCTGCTACCTGCTGGCCTTCCATTACATACCACTTTGCAATGCGACCCGCTATCACAGTATTGATTTCCTGCGCCCTATCTTCCTGCCTTAAGGTGGTGACTTTACCCTTTGATCGGATGTTTTGAGTCCAGGGTAAAAACAAACAGATGGCAATGACAAACATCATTGCCAAAGTCCAGCGGATGAGACCAGTTTCTTTCTTGATTTTATAGACCCTGGAAAATGAGGAAAACGAACCTCGATGTAACGTAAGCTCCCTGTCTGATACGATGTATTTGTATTTCATTTTATTATCCATTGTTGAGGGTAATGACCTGGTCAAACATTTGTTTAACCCGATTGTCCAATTCCGGTGCGCTGACTACAAGGGTCAGCTCTTTTTGTTTGAGATAATTGAGCAAGCGCAATACCTCTTCATCGGTAAGATGGTGAAAGGGATCCTCCAGTAAGATGAGACCTTTGTTGCCCAAAAGTGCTCTGGTAAGTAAGATGGCATTTTTTAGAGGTGCATCTGCCTTGTATCCCCTTGGTCCCAGTTGGGTATCAAAGCCATTTTTAAATTTCTGAATGGCCTTCATCAAGCCTGTCAGGTGGGCCAGTTGCATCAGCTGTGCTGGTTCCGATGGCTCATTGCCCATGGTAATGTTTTCGAGGATGCTACCCTCAAACAGGCCACTGGTTTTGCCCATCCAGCCTGTATTTTTTCTGAGCTGCGCCGGAACAAAACTGGTGCTAGGCAGTCCATCTATGCGGGCATGGCCTTCGATGGGATCAATGAGACCCGTTATCAGCGGCATTTTTTGTGAAAGGTAGCCTGTGGGGGTGATCCAACAAGACCAGGCACCTGCTTCCAACTCCCAGCTACCTTCTGCATTGTCAAATGGTTGGAGAGAAATTGCCGGGGGCAAATCTGCAAATTGGCGTTGAAAGCTTCCGGGATGTGCCTCCGGCAGCGCGACCAGTTTTTCGAGTTTTTCAAGGGCTACCAAAGCGTTGTACACCTTGTCGAAGTTGCCGATAAACTTTTCCACCGAATTGATAATCGCAATTATGACCAGGTCGGCTGCTATGAATTGACCGATGTTGATCTGCTGATCCACCAACAGGAAAACACCCAGTATGAGCATGATGGCAATGATGCTTATTTTAAATACAATGAGGCTCCAATACTGGAATTTGAGTACCACAAAATGACGGGTTCTGTGTTTGAGGTATTGACCTACCAGGTAGTCGGTCTGGTGCATGTGCCAGTCGTCATACGTTTCTGCCTTAAAATCAAGAATGGATGAAGAGAGGTCTTCAAACCATGAAGTAAGCGCATATTTTGCATCACTGGTATCAACTGCCGAAGCCAGACCCTGTGCAGCAGTAAACCTGAGTATGAGCAACACAATGATGAACATGATCAAACCAAAGCCCAGGAACAAAGGGTGGTAAAACGACAACAAAAGGGTACCAAATAAAATTTGCACCAATGCTGCAGGCAGGTCTATGAGCAATTTCTGGAGGCTTTTTTGCAAAGCAGATACTTCCAGAAAACGATTGACCAACTCGGGCAAGTGATATTTTCTGGCCTTACCCAAATCCAGTGTCATCAGTTTGTGACTGAATTCAAAGGCATACCTGACATAGATTTTTTGTTCTATCTTTTCAATGTGCTCCATTTGTCGCACCTGGAGCACTCCGTTGACAATCACCCCCAATAACACAAGAACAATAAGTACTATGATAGAAGTGCTCACACTGCCGGCCATCACAAAACCTACGATGGACTGGATGCCGAGGGGCAATGATAAAAATACAAGTCCTGAAAAGATGGCAAAAAAATAGACCGCCAGCACATCTTTTCGATCGAGCCTGATGGTGCGAAACAGTTTTTGCAGGGCAGCAGTATAGGTAGTGCCAGATTTGATGGGTGGTAATTCGTTTTCCATGCCACAAATATAGCAGTATCTTTTATTAAGATAGTATTACTATTATTTTAAAATAGTGTTAATGTTTTTTGGTATACTTCACTATAAATAATAAAAAGACTTAACTTTGTACTATAAAAGCCCTGCCATCATGGATTTTCAGCTTTCGTTTAAAGTCAGTGACAAAATTTACCTCAAGGATCCTGCTTCCTCAAACATTGGGAGAAAGATCGTTGGGCATGGTATTAAAATGATGCATGAACTTGGTTTTGAGACCTTTACGTTTAAAAAGCTGGCTGTTGAAATTGAGGTCACCGAAGCAACGGTGTATCGATATTTTGAAAACAAACACCGCCTCTTGTTGTACATCCTCAACTGGTATTGGTCGTACCTGGAATTCCTGGTCATGTTTAAGGTTCAGGGCAGCAATGAGGCGAGGGAAAGATTGGATCAAATCCTGGTTTTGCTGACCGGCCCTTTGCCAACGGTAAGTGGTGGGACTGAATTTGACCAAAAACTGCTGTACGAAATTGCTGTATCCGAATCGACCAAAACCTTTTTGGTTAAGGATGTAAATGAAATCAACAAACACAATGCCTTTAAACCATATAAGGACCTTTGCAACACCATTGCTTTGATCATTGGCGAAGCAGACCCCTGTTATCCTTACCCGCATTCGCTGGCCAGCACGCTGGTAGAAACAGCACATGCACAACATTATTTTGCCAGCCATCTGCCTAGGCTCACAGATCTGACTCAACACGATCGCCACACCTACACATTGGCTTATTTGAGGGACCTCGTATCCAAATTGCTCAAATAAAAAAGGCAGGCCTTTTAGAGACCTGCCCCGGTTTTCATCGTGTTTAAAAGTATTATGCTGTTTTACCCCGTCCCAGGTACCAGGCAGCTGCTGCACCCGATACACCACTGCAAACCGCATTGGCAACCATGTCGATAAGGGTATTTTGCATTGAAGAAAAAGTATACATGGCCACCAGACCCGCGCCCATGCTCAACGAAACAATAGCAGCAATAATTGCACTCTGCATGCCACCACTTTGCCAGGTAGAAATACCCATTTTCATGAGACAATACGCCAAAAACAGACCCCAGGCAAGGCAACTCAATACCATCATGCCCATATCCATTTCTTCAGGCTTACGTCCAATAAGTTCTTTCATGCCATCTGCCAAAGGCATGGCGTCGGCTAAAAGAATGCCGTATACGAGCCATCCCAAAAAGAAGTAAATTATTCCAGCGATCACTGTTGCAACGATAAGTTTGGTCCAGTTCATTGTAAAAATGTTTTGATGCATAAATGTAACAGTATTTTTATTTTAATATTAAACTAATTACAATATTTTATTGGTTTTATTAAATTTTAATCAATATTTTAATTTTATCTTGTTTCTTCATACAAAACACATCGATTTACTTAATCTTATTAATAATATGCACACTTTTTTGCCGTCTGATGAATATTGACCTTATTTTACAACCCAAAACAGGGAAATGGCGGCTTTAAAAGACATGTTTGACAAACAATGGGTAAACCGGCTGGCGGCAGCAATACAACTCCACTACCCTGAATTCAACAAAGCAGCTTTCTCAAAAAATACCGTTAATGGCTTTGCACCGCTTGAACTCAACGACCGGATGCGACACACAGCGACTACCTTGCATCAATATTTGCCCGGGCCGTATACTAAAAACATTGAAATCCTTAAAAAAGTGGTGTTGGATCTCCCGAAAGGCTATACCAACCTGGTTTTTCCAGATTATGTGAGTCAGCATGGTCTATCAGATTTTGACACGTCGATGGATGCCCTGCATTACTTTACACGATTTGGTTCCTCAGAGTTTGCCATCCGGCATTTTCTAAAAAGGGATTTTAAAAAAACGCTCTCGGTTATGAAAAAATGGGCAGGAGATGAAAATGAGCACGTTCGCAGACTCGCCTCAGAAGGCAGCAGGCCCCGATTGCCGTGGTCGTTTCAATTGCCGGCTGTTATTGAAAAACCCAGCCATACCCTACCCGTTCTTCAGGCTCTGGTATTTGATGATTCACCTTATGTAAACAAATCAGTGGCCAATCACCTCAACGACTTTTCAAAAGATCATCCTGATTTGGTAATTCAATTTGTAAAACAAAATTTCGGAAAAAAAACGGCCACCGACAAATTGCTTAAACACGCATGTAGAACCTTGCTAAAGTCGGGCCACTCAGAAGTACTTGCCATCTTTGGCACGGCATCAAGCCACGATTTGCAGCTGAACAACTTCGAAGTGCACACGCCAACAGTTTCTATGGGCAACCTCCTTAGTTTTACTTTTACAGTGATCAATACCGGAAAAAAAATCCTTGATGTGCGGTTGGAATTTGCCCTTTACTTTTTGTTGTTGAACGGCAGCCATTACCGTAAAGTGTTTAAAATATCGGAGAGGAAGCTTACTCCATCTACCGACATGGTCATTCAAAAATCATTTTCCTTTCGTCCCATCACTACCCGTCAATACAGACCAGGGCTGCACCGGGTGGGCATCATTGTCAATGGTGTGGAACTGGCTTGTGCCGATTTTCAACTGCTGCCTTAAACAAAAGATCACAATTTCACAAACCTCCCCAAATAATGATGATGCTTGCAATTGTATAGAAAATACATGCCGTTGCTAAGCCTGCTTACCTCAAAATAAAGACGTCCTTCATCCCTCCTGCCGGTTAATTGTTCTACAAAATTACCCTCCATATCGTATATGCAAATACTTTCTCCAACTTCAGTATTTGACATCAATACAATTTCGCTGGCAGCCGGATTGGGATAAATTACCACCTTTACGTCGGGAGCAGGTATTTCTGTATTGGAAATTACGGTTCTTATTTCCCAGGCGCCCAGGCTCGGCACTGGCCTGTAGGGCTTGCCTTCGATGTCTTTTATGGGGCTGCCCTGGTAGCTTAGCCCTTTGCCAATAGCCGGACTGGTGATTTGCAATACATAAAGTGAATCTTGCACCAATAGTGGATCTCCAACCCAATTGTTTGATTTGGTTCCTGGCAGCTGGGGCCCTGTCCAGCCGGCTTGAGATGTTTTGTACCACAGGTTGTGTTCAAAGGCAAAGGTTTCCGGTGCCGTATTGGGGCCAATGTTGACCTCAACATTTACCCGCTGGTCGACTACGATGATGTTGTTGAAAAAACGGTTGTTGCCACACGGTACAAAACGGGTGGGGTCTACTGTTTCCTGCAAAATTCTGGCTACCCATTTGGTGGGCAGCAGTAGTGTATTGTTGGACACCTCTACCTGAGTAGAACCTACATATGCTATGGGAGCTTCGGATCCTGTAATAACATTGGCGATCACCTTTATTCTGGCTGCCTCGTATTTTGCATCGATGGGCCTGAAAAAAGACAAGCCTGTGCTGCCACCCAGGTTGAGTGCCCTCGCTCCGCCATTGTTAAAAATATTCCTGGTAATCATCAGGTCGGCTGACCCTCCTTTGGCCTGGATGCTGTTGCTACCCAGCTGTGAGAAGCTACAATCTTCAATGGTTCCAAAGTGACAGCCCACCATGTCGATACCACTGCCCCCGGCCGCTCCGTTGCGAAAAACACAATGGCTCACCCAAAAGGAATCGATGCCTGATAGTTTCAGCAAATCGTTGTTGCCAGTGGCATTGATATTTTCAAAGACACAATTTTTTATTCGTATGTGGCTTGAAGGAGATTCATAACTACCTCCGTCATCGAGGTTCATGCCATTGCCTGTTTGACCCGAAATTACAAATCCATCGATGCACACATACCTTGCATCAGAAAATTGAATGCTGTTGCCTCCCCCAACAATGGTAGTGTGTCCGGGTTGTGCTGCCAGGATGCAGATCCATGCCTGAGCTGAGCCTTTTAAGTTTTGGATGTACATGCCCCCGGAGATGGAAACATCATAACACAAAATAGTATCTCCCCCTACCGCCACGGATGCCGCTGCTGTGATGGTGGCGTACGTTTTGCCCATGCCCGTTGGCAGGATGCGACCATAACTAATATCTATGTTTAAAAAAACCAAAAAACTGGTGGTTAAAAGTATAATCCTAGTCATGGTTAAGTTGTTTTTACAAAGATAGTTTTTTGGATTTACTAATGCTTGCCCCTGCAGCAGTGAAGCTGGTGTAGGGGTACTGATGCTTGCCCCTGCAGC
>CALMWS010000202.1 GCA_937870795.1 uncultured Bacteroidota bacterium
TATAATCAGGGTAGTCAGACCATCAAAGAAGCTGATGTCGTAGATTATATACCTGAAGGTCTTAACCTGATCACAGATGGTTGGGCAGAAATTGAACCATCTATAGTAAGCAAGAAAATTATTTTCCAAAACGGATTAAATCCAGGCGAGAGTCAGGTTGAGCCCATCTGTTTTAAAGTGGGCGATATCAAAGATATTTATACCATAGAAAACATAGCTGAAATCAATGGTTCAGCAGATATTTGTAACAACGATGTTTCATCCAAAGACATCGATTCCAAAGCAGATCATAATAAAGATAATGATTTGGGAGGCCATCCACAAACCGATACCGATAATTTTATTAATGGATTGCCATCCATAGACGAAGATGACCACGATCCAGCGCTTTTGATCAACTACAGAGTCATTGTTGATGCGTGTGAGTGTATTCACAATGCAACCAATGCTGTCAACGGACAGTATGAGCAAAATATCAGAGTGAGAGGCCCTGTTGGCATGACCTGGTACATTGACCAGGTAACCAACTTGTACAATGGTGATGCCAGTGCGGATCCACCTTCTGCTCCGGTTCCGTTTGTTACCGGCCCATCTGGCTTTATTCTGCAGGAAGTGTATGTGAATGCAACCACCAGAGATTATGTATTGCCAGGTATTTTTGAAGACGGCAAACACTGGACCCTTGTATTGAAGAGCACCGCTGATGACTACGAACTTGTGAAAGGTGGAGGATGTGGTTACGATCCCATCCAAATCCTGGGTACTGCATCATTGTGTACAAGCACCCAACAAGTGTATGCAGCACCGTATAGTGCTGATGGTTACAACGTAACCTTATCAGGAGGTGGTACCATCATTGGCTCTACCAGCGATAGCAGTTCTGTTACCGTTCAATGGGGGGCTGTACCAGGAGTTTACAAACTTACATTTACAAATAAAAATCCTTTTGCCTGCGACGAACCGGGCATCCTCAATGTTTCAGTGGGAAATCCTGATCTTGCAATGGCTTGTAAAGGCCAAATCCAGGTTTCACTCGATGGCGATTGTTATGTTGAAATAACTCCTGCTATGTTGGTAGCCGGCAACCTCAATCCATCTGCACCTTATCTGGTGATGTTGATGGACGACAAAGGTCAGCTGATGACAGGCAATAGCATCAATGCCGATCAGGCAGGAAAAACCGTCATTGCCAAATTGGTTGAAGGTTGTAGCGGCAACTCATGCTGGAGTACACTTAAAATAGAAGATAAAACACCACCGGTGATGATTTGCAATGACACAGTAGAAGTGTCTTGCTACAAAGCCGATACATATCCTGGTCCACTTACCCAGGACAATTGTGGAGGAGCTGTTGAGATCGTTGTTTTGGATTCGTTGAACAAACAATTGTATTGCAATCCAAGATACAATATGTTTATTGATAAGACATATCAGGCCATTGACAAATATGGCAATAAGTC
>CALMWS010000203.1 GCA_937870795.1 uncultured Bacteroidota bacterium
AGATAGAACAGGGGGATCTTGGAAAATGAATGGACAAGGACTTTCATCAGGAGGTGTATTTACACCAAGCTTAGCAGGTGAAGGTAGTTACATCATTACATATACCATTGGACCTCCTGAATGTCAAGCTTCTGATACAGTACACATCAAAGTTGTTAAATCAGAAGCTATCAATATTTCACCAAAAAAATATTGTGAAAATGAAGATATTGATACACTAGTTGCCAATCCCACCGGAGGAATTTGGCTGGGTTTAGGAATAATTGATTCAATTAAAGGAATCTTTGACCCAACAAAGGCACATGGCGGCTTAAACACTATCCAATACAAGTATGATGATGGTAATTGTATTTCTAATACTCCTGTATCTATTCAAATAGACCTATTACCCGCCTTCTCTATTAATGACTCCTCTTCATTTTGTGCAGACGGAGGCCCCGTTTTGCTCACCAGCGAGTTGGTAGACACTGTGATACCTTATAGCACTAATACAAAGTTTTTTATCAACAGTATGGCTGTGCCCAACAACTACAACCTCAGTGGACTCAGCCCCGGACCTTATCCGGTTGAGGCCGTCCATCAAGAGGGACAATGTGTGGTGCGTGACACAGGCACGATCCACATTATACCCAAACCTACTTTAACGCTTTCTCCCGGCACTACACTGTGCATCTTCGATGGCTCCTTTGTTTTGACAGCAACACCCTCGGGTGGCACCTGGAGCGGACCCGGGGTGAATCCCATCACCGGGGTGATCAATCTCAATGATGCCGGAGGAGGGCCCAAACAATATAATTACGTTTACGAAAAAGGCAGGTCCTGTGAGTTAAATGGTACGGTCAACATTCAAATCAACGATCCGTCTGCTGGTCTCGAAGTAGGTTTGAATGAATCATTTTGTTATGGTCCAACCACCAAGACCCTTATGGCTAGTCCCGCAGGGGGTGTGTGGTTTGGAGAGGGCATCAACCCATATACCGGCATTATCGATCTTAGCCAACTTAACACAGATTCTGCTTATACATACAGGTATTGCATAAGCTTCAATTCAGTAGACGATTGTCAGGCGTGTCGAGCAAAAACCATTACCATACACTCCCTGCCGCAGCCCACATTTGTGAAAGACAGCACCAATTGCATAGGAGAAGCAATCACGTTTACCAACACAACACCACCGGGCAGCTACGACCCAGCAACCGTTCACTGGAAATTTGGCAATGGCAATACTTCCGATCTCGACCCGGTGGTTACCCAAAGTTATGCCAGCAAAAATAACTATATCGTAACCCTATCCCTGAAGAACTACAGCGGCTGCTCCAACACCTATTCACAAACGATTCATGTATCGACTAAACCCGACATTGGCTCCAAACTTATGTTGCCGCCCAATTCATGTGCTCCCTTCACCCTTAGTGCCCTCAACCTCAGCAATGCAGATGGGGCCTTTACCTCGTATTGGACACTTGACGGAAAACGGTACGACACCCAAAACTTTGGACCCCTTACCATCGACAGTCTG
>CALMWS010000204.1 GCA_937870795.1 uncultured Bacteroidota bacterium
AGTCAACTGTATCCCAACCCGTCAGCTGACCAATTTGTGCTCACCGGGCCAAATGGTTCATACTACAGAATTACCACGGTAGATGGCAGATCTATATCCACTGGCGCCATTGAGGGAATTCAAAAAGTAGATGTAAGTCAATGGCAAAGTGGCATGTATACAGTTATTGTTTCTGCCGGTGACAGGCAAGACGTACACAGATTTTTAAAGTTGTAAGCTAAATAAAAGCTGTTTTAGTCAATTTGTTTTTTTAATCAAGGTTAACCGAACCTGAAAAGCTGATAAATGCAGGATTTTTGCCATTTACATTGTCATACCCAATTCTCTTTGCTGGATGGGGCTTCAGACATAGACTCTTTAATGACAAAGGCCGCCAATGACGGTCAACAAGCCATTGCCCTTACGGACCATGGCAACATGTTTGGAGCATTTAAGTTTGTGAAAGCAGCCAACAAAAAAGGAATTAAGCCCATAATTGGTTGTGAATTTTACATGGTTGAAAACAGGTGGCAAAAGACCTTTGAAAAAAGTAAGGGACAAAAAGATGAGCGATTTCATCAGCTTTTATTGGCTAAAAATGAAGTGGGATATCGCAATTTGTCAAAATTATGTTCGCTTGGTTTCAAAGAAGGTATGTATGGCAAATTCCCCAGGATAGACAAAGAATTGTTGCTTCAATACCACGAAGGACTAATAGCAACATCTTGTTGCATTGGAGCCGAAATACCCCAAGCCATAGCCTCAGGAAATACGGAGAAGGCTGAAAAACTTTTAAAATGGTGGCTGGATTTATTGGGAGAAGATTTTTACATAGAACTCCAGAGGCATCGGGGCATTGATCGAATCGATGGCTCACTGATGAGTCAGGAGGATGTCAATCAGGTTTTATTGCAATTGGCTAAAAAATACAATGTAAAGACCATTGTTACCAATGATGTCCACTATGTTGAGGAGGAAGATGCTGCGCCTCATGATGTTTTATTGTGTGTAAATACCGGCTCATTACTCAGTGATGAAGGCAGATTCAAATTTCCCAGCTCCGATTTTTACTTAAAGACGAAGGCAGAAATCAACCAATTGTTTGGCGATGTACCGCAGGCAGTAGAAAATACCATGGAAATTGTATCTAAGGTAGAGCCATTAAAGCTTTCAAGGGATGTGCTTTTGCCTGCGTTTCCGCTGCCTCAGGGCTTTTTATCCCAGGATGATTATTTGCGCCACCTTGCATTTGAAGGTGCCAGAAAAAGATATGGCCACATAACGAAAGATATTGAAGATCGATTGAATTTTGAGTTGGATACCATAATAAAAAGTGGATATCCTGGTTATTTTTTAATTGTGCAGGACTTCACCACATCTGCGCGGCACATGGGTGTTGCTGTTGGACCTGGCAGGGGATCTGCTGCCGGCTCGGCTGTAGCATATTGTCTTGGTATTACCAATATTGATCCCATAAAATACGATTTGCTTTTCGAAAGATTTCTCAATCCTGAGCGGGTTTCCATGCCGGATATTGATATAGATTTTGATGACGAAGGTCGCGAGAAAGTAATCGACTATGTTATTGATAAATATGGCAGGAATCAGGTAGCCCAGATTATCACTTATGGTACCATGGCAGCCAGAACATCGCTTAGGGATACAGGGAGGGTAATGAATGTACCACTTGATGTTGTTGACAGGGTGGCAAAATCATTTCCCGCACATTTATCGGCTACACTCAATGCGGTGTTGGCTGAAAAGGATGTTTCGGAAAAATTGAAAAATGACCTGAATAAGGAGGATCTCGACAGAGCCTATAAATTCAGAGATATGGCCGCTGAAAATTCTGAAGTAGGACAGATGATCAGAACGGCAAAAAAGCTGGAAGGCTCAGTAAGGTCAACGGGTGTTCATGCCTGTGGCGTAATCATTACCCCTGAAGATATCAGTAATATTATACCTATCGCTACCGCCAAAGATTCAGATTTGGTCGTTTCTCAATACGACAACTCAGTAGCTGAAGAAGCTGGCTTGTTGAAAATGGACTTTTTGGGTTTGCGTACGCTTACTATTATCAAAGACACGCTCGCTTTTATTAAAGAAACCCATGATCTTGAAATCGACATTGATCAGATAGATCTTGAAGATAAGCTCACTTATCAATTGTTTCACAGAGGAGATACCATTGGGATTTTCCAGTACGAATCTCCAGGAATGCAGAAGTATTTGAAGGATCTCAAGCCGAATAAATTTGAGGATTTGATCGCCATGAATGCTTTGTATCGGCCGGGGCCAATTCAGTATATTCCCAATTTTATTGAACGCAAGCATGGAAGAGAAAAGATTACTTATGACCTTCCTGAAATGGAGGAATACCTGAAAGAAACCTATGGCATCACGGTTTATCAGGAGCAGGTAATGCTGCTATCACAGAAGCTTGCAAATTTTACAAAGGGCGAAGCAGATTTGTTAAGAAAGGCGATGGGGAAAAAGAACCGGAAGCTAATTGATGAGACCTATCCAAAATTTTTACAAGGTTGTAAAGCCAACGGACATCCGGAGCCTGTCATTGAAAAAATATGGAAAGACTGGGAGGCGTTTGCTTCTTATGCATTTAACAAAAGCCACTCCACTTGTTATGCATTTCTTGCCTTTCAGACGGCCTATCTCAAAGCGCATTATCCCAAGGAGTTTATGGCATCTGTGCTCAATCACAATAAAGGAGAGGTTAAGTCCCTCAATTTTTTTATTACTGAGGCAAAACGTATGGGCATTAAAGTTCTGGGCCCGGATGTGAATGAGAGCCAGTTGAATTTTTCCATTGCCAATAAAGAGTATATTCGATTCGGGTTGTCGGCACTCAAAGGAGTAGGAGAGGGGCCGGTAGAAGACTTGATAACAGAAAGAAAGAAAGGGCATTTCAAAGACATCTATGATTTGATAAAACGGGTCAATTTAAGAGCTGTTAATAAGAAGTTGCTGGATAGTCTCGCCATGGGAGGTGCACTGGATTCATTTGGTTTGAACAGGGCTCAATACTTTACGCCTTCTGGTGGTTTTGAAACTTTTATCGAACATGTAATCAAATTCGGTAATAATTATCAGTCGCAAAAGGATGGGGCGCAGGCTTCATTATTTGGAGAGTTGCACCAGGATATGATTGCTGAACCCCCGGTACCGGAGAGTGAAGAATGGCACCAATTGTTGAAACTAGAAAGAGAAAAAGAAATAACAGGTTTTTACCTGAGTGGACATCCGCTGGATCAGTACAGTCTTGAATTTTCTGCATTTATAAATGCCAGATTGGACGATATAGAAAACCTTGCAGAAAAGGGTTTAAAGTTAGGTGGTTTTATTACAGAAGTGAATGTATTGCAGAGTAAGAGAGGAACCAATTATGCCAGATTTACTTTGCAGGATTATTCCGGGAGCTATGAATTTACTTTGTTTAACGAACAATACGAAAGTTTCAAACACCTTCTTGTCAAAGGTAATGTAATTTACATGGAAGGAATTTATGGAAAACAATTTAATGGAGACAGAATGTTTTTCAGGGTCAAGGACATGAAACTTTTAGATACCATTGGAAAATTATTTACCAAGTCCATAACACTCAGAATTCCTGTTGAAAGCATAGATGGCCAACTGGTAGAAGGCCTCAATGCCCTGGTATCTAACAATAAAGGAGAGCACAGATTGCGCATTATTGTTGCTGATGATGAAGATGTAGACAACGATCTTGATTTGGTGCCGGTTTCCTCAAAAGTAAATGCATCTTATGATTTTGTGGATGGATTGAAGAAGATGAACATCGCGTATAAGTTGAATTAGTAACTTTTTTTGATGGTTTGCAATATTTTCATTTGTCGCCTGTAGTACATCCTGTCAGTTCGTAAGGACATTATTTGAATAGTTTTTAAAATTAGGTAATTTTTGTTTTATGAAAAAGTACCTAATTCTTGCCAATTTACTCTTCGTTGTGGGGTGTTTATACAGTCAAATAGTTAATAATATTGAATATAAACCTGTTGATAAGTTTTGTGAACCCATTAAAGTTATTACTACATACAACGGTGGTAATTCTAAGTTCAGCACTGAAAATTCAGGTGTCATTTTTCCTGATGGATTTTATCATCAATTGCATCAAAAGAATCTTTCTGCCGGTATAGGGCCCATAGGAATCTGGATTACAGGTAGAGATAAAGCGGGAAATATCTATATTTCCGGTGTTGATGCTGCATCTGGCGTTACTGATTTTTTCCCGGGACCTACTCCAGATTGGTCAGAAGATTACCATCAACATTGTTCTAATTGGAACAGATTTTTC
>CALMWS010000205.1 GCA_937870795.1 uncultured Bacteroidota bacterium
TTCGCTTAGTTTCATTGTATTTGATTTAATTGTTTAAAGTGCTTTTAACATCACAACTAAAATGGGATTTCATTATAAATTTCTTTCTTTGTCTCTTTTTCGATACTCTGTATTTCCTCAATAATGCTCGTGATTTCCCAAACTTTAGCTGTTATAAACTTTATTTTTTTGCCATTATTGTACATTCTTTTCACATCAAACACACAGGCGCAATATTCTACTTCATCTCCGTGTTTTGGTAGTTTATCAGAATAACACTCCCAAGCTATACCTACAAGGAATCTGTCTTTTACAATTCGATATTCGTATTTATCCATTGTTTATTGTTTTAGGTTTATAATGCTTTTAACATGGAACCTCCGCCAACATTAGCAGGCAATTCCGTATTTTTCAATTCTTTTGGTTGTTCATAGTTTACCCATTGCTCTAATGAGTTTAGCCTACTGAAATACTCAGGTGTACAAAAATTGTATTTCTGATCTTTTGCCCATTGGTTTTTAGAAGCGTTGGTAATGGCTGCCCTAATGTCGTCTTTCGTGAACCCATCTTTTATTCTTGCCAAATAAGAGCGTTTAACGCTATCATTTATTTTCCTGTATTTTTTATCAAAGACAAGGTTTATCAATTTCAATAAATTATTAAAATCAATTAATTCCTCTTCTTTTGTTTCTTTTATTTCCTTTGTTTCTTTTCCTTTACTTTCCTTTATAGCATTGCCTTCGGATTGCGTTTGCTCTGCGTTCGCATTGCGTTCGCTTGCTGACCATCTCTTAATCGCTGATTCTCTGGCTCTTTCGCTTTTTGCGTTTCTTTCCTCCAGTCTCTTTTGTACCGATTTACTACCAAAATTTCCATCCTCAAAGACAAATAAATCAAAATCATGGATAACTGATTTTATGACTTCCACATCCTCTCTAAGTGCATACGATAAGCAATCGTAATCCAATCGCAATACGTTCGCATTATTATACAAGTCCTCGATAATAGCCCAAAATAAACCATACCCTCTCATGCCGTGTTTAGCCAGCAACTTTGTAACCTTGCTATCTGATCGGGTGTTGTAATCGTGAGTAAAATAAAACGTGTCTTTCATTGTAAAAATCGTGTTTAAAAATGTTGGTCAGTGCTTCAGGAAAACACGACTAAACCATAGGCTTGGAACCTATTTTTTCACACTGCCAACTATATCTTGAAATCATTTAATCGTGTTTACCACAAAAATATAACACTTTATTCTATCATTTACTGCCCTGTCGCACAGTGTCGCTATGTGACGCAATAAAGTTATTATTTTGTTACACTGGCTCGAACTCTTCACGGGATAGCAACCAATAATCATTTGGGTTTACACATTTATATGGATATATGCTATCGTCTTCATAGTAATCAGATATAAAAACTTCTTCACCAATTTTAAATTCGTGGCCATACAATCTTTTTGTAACCTTTACTTTAGTACCAATAGGCACTATTTCAGTGGATGGTTGCACTGTTAGCTCCAAAAGCCCATTAATCTGATCCATTAAGGCACGTTTTGCAAAGTCGCTTATTTCGCAGCTTTGGGCATCGCACCAGTTATGCACTATATTCCAAATCTTTTCTTCTGGTGTCATTTATGATAGTTTTTAAAGTAATTATTAGCCAGCCAATAAATAGTGTAAAAAGTGGTTAAAAGCAGTAGGTATTGAAATAGATAGCTCATGGCTTATTGGTTAAATTCGTCTCCGGCTTCGCCAAATAAAATAGTAAAATCGTTTGGATTGTCGTCCCATGCTATGAACACATCACCATAATCTACATCATGCCGAATAAACATTACATTCTGATATTCATTTGGTTGATCAATCGCTGGTGCTACGGTAAAATTATCCCTTACGGATTTGGAAAATACCGTTTTTTTAGCTTCTGTTTTTCCCTTACCTATTGGAGGCATTTTGATAAAGTTTGTCATTATCTTTTATTTAAATATTTAGTAATGTAATCATCAATTGACCACCAAATGAACCCAAATGTGGACCCTATCAGAAGAAATTTAATTAGTGCATCCATTTTTCAATGTTTTTACCAAGCCCTAAAAGCCTGACATTTGTTTTAAATTCAGTTTCCCAATTCCCACCGTAATGCCTTTTATATTCGATTTCTACGCACCCCCTCAACCCATGCTTACCTTTAAGTATTGCTTCGCCTTTTTTTGGCCCTATGCCTTTAATCCCTTTGATATTGTCACCATGATCTCCAGTTAGCATTGAAAGCCAAAAGGAATATCTTGCTTCCTCATTGCTTACACACGATAACCCAACGCAATCACCGCTTACCTTTTCCCCGTTTTCATTGACCACTTTTGGCCTGTAATAGTTGAAATGGATTCCTGGGATTTGCTTTAGGTCTTTATCCATAGTTAGGATTATGCAGTTTTGCTCACCTAATTCTAAGGCACGATCAAAAATTAAGTCGTCGGCTTCATATTCAGGATGGGTAACGGCAAAGTCCATTTCGATTAAATACTTCCTTATTGCGTTAACCCATTTATTAGGCCTCCGATTTGCCTTGTAAATAGGGCTTATTTGCTTTCTAACAGAATTTGGTGCATTGGTTATGTAATACTCAACACTACCAATCATAATGCCTGTATTCTCGATCTCATTGAAAAGGAAGTCTCCCATATTACACAACCTGTTTTTGCATTGTGTTACTATTTCTTCACGCATCCAGTCTTTTGTTTTACCTTGTGCAAACCATTGTTTTATCGTTTGGACATCTACTATCCGGTAAACGCACTTGTAAATTAGACTGTCATAGTCAAACAAGACCGTTAATTCATGCTGTTGCACTTAACTCTCTTTTGCGGTCACCAAATACTTTTAATAGATCAAGGCTTTTGGTTAATTGCCCCTTATGGTTAAGGCGAACATCATTAAGTTCATCCAATGTTTCTGCTGCTTTGATCGCTTCAACGATTGTATCAAAATATTCAGGCTTTTGTAGGTCTTTAGCCGCTTCCATGTCGTCGGCATCCCAAACAGATACACTACCAGCCAAATGAGGCAAATGAAAAGATAAGATCATTCTAATGGCATGATACCTGAGCTTGTTTTTCTTTGCAAAAGTTATTGCTTTGGATTTTAGCAAAATCTGATCTTTGTCGGTTGCCGTTTCTTCGTAAACATTACCCTCATAATAGACCCGTGCTGTCACTTGGTGTTCCGTTTCGTTAAAATATTCGATTAATGCCCCCTTACTGGTTAATTGGCTAACCATGCCCGAACCATGAAACCCAACTGCACCATTTACAATGTACAGTTTTTTAATGCTTTCCATTGGCTGCATTCCCATTTCTTTACCAGCTTGCAAGATTACAAAGGCTTGCTCCGGTGTCATATTTGGGAATGCTTTGGAAGCTATTAATTGTCTTGCCATTTTCAATTGAAAATTAAGGTCTGCACTTTGTTCGGCCATGCCAGCAGTTGACATGTCCATAAGGCGTTCTCTCAATTCAAGGTTTTCGGCCTTTAGCTTGTTAATTTCAGATTCATGCACTGTTAATGCTACTGTTTCCATATTTAGATTTTAATAAATTTTAGGTAATAAACACCCATCACATCTTTATGTAATAGGTGTAATTTTATCTACTCAAATAAACTTTCTTTCAAAAAAGAGGGGGGAATCGAAAACTTATTTACATGGTCAAGAAACATCCCCCTCTATCAATTTGGACTACTTTGTTTGTGCGTGCCACTCACATCCGGATTTAATCCAATTCATTACCGTGTCATCTTTTAGGTTTAAATCGGTTTCCCTTCCACCTAAATGGATAACCGCATAATAAACCTCAATAAACCCGTCTGCGTCAAAACCGTAATCAGCCTCAATGGTTGGATTCACACTAACTGGGATCAACTTTTGTGGATAGTCACCCATTACATCTATTGCAAATCCTGCATTGAATTTCATGATTTTTGTTTTTTTTGTGGGAGCCAGCCTAAACCGGCCCCCTTTGTGCTGTTAAGTTATATTTTGCTAAACTCGATTTCCCACCTACCTTGAGGCTTGGTAAATCCGTATCGTGCAGGGTCTTTGTAAATTGCCCCCGTTGTAATCCCTTTGATCTTAGCGTATTCTTTTACGCTAACAAACCTTTTGGGCAGTGCTGCATCGACCTTGTTCTTTAGGTCTTTGATCTCGTTTAAAATCAAATCAAGCTTATCCATTGGCTAAGTATTGATCTAAGTCTTGTTTCCTGTAAAGGTTATGCTTACCCTCTTTCATCACCACTATCAAACCGGCATTAACCCTATTCGATAATGTTTGCCTGGAGCAATTCAAATACTCGCAAGCCTCTTTCGTGGTCATCGGCTTAGAATCAACCTTGTAAGTCAATTCTTTTACAATCTCTCTCAACTCGGTTAATTCGCTTCTAAGGTCTTTTACTTGTTGTTCTATGTACATTTTAACCGCTTTTGTATAATCGT
>CALMWS010000206.1 GCA_937870795.1 uncultured Bacteroidota bacterium
TCAATGATGCGGGTATGAAATCCTCCCCGTGTTTGCCAAAACTTGGCCGCAGATGAGGCCGCTGCCACCACACTGCTCTCTTCAATGACCATAGGAACAGCAAAGTACTGACCATCTATCAAAAAATTCGGGGCAATGCCCATGGGCATTAAAAAATTGCCAATGGTATTTTCACTGAAGCCATCGTGGAGTTTTTGAAGCTGGTTGTCGTCCAATTCATACTGGAGCAACACCTTTGCCACCGCTTTATCATTGCCACAATAATGGGCAACAACCCAATCGATTTTTTGCTGCTTGCTCAGTTTTGAAAATCCGGATACGGTCTTATCCATTCGTTGCAAGCTTTTTATTTTTAAGTATTTGTCTGCTCATGGCCAAGCCTTCAATTTGTTGTCGGGTATAAAGTCTCAGTGCTTCATAAGTGCCCATGGCGTGCTTCAAAAAGCCGGAAGCCTGACCGTAAATGGCTTCTCCATGACATTCTGCTATCAAATAGGCCCCATCTAAATAGGAGGATATTCCTCCCGAAATGATAAAATTGCGGCATAAAACCTCCTGACTGCTGAGGATGTTGTTGACATAGCCAACCATTTCAACAGCTGTGTGACCTACATATGCGAGGGCCTGTTTTTGGGCCACTTCTCCTGTTTTATCCCGCAACATTTCCAGCTTTGAAAAGTTGGTTCCCCCAAAAGCGGCAAATTCGATGGCATCGATGGGTAGCTGCATCAAGGCTTGCAGTGAAGCCGGGCCCATGCCATGACCCACTTCCTTTACAATCAGGTTTAATTTGGTCTTTTCAAGCAATCGGGAGATGGTTACTATAGGGGCTTCATAATATCGGTCACCTTCGGGCTGAAACCACTCCTGCAATGGATTGATGTGAATGATCAGACCATTGGCCTCTAGCTTTTTTACCAATTCTACGATTATGGTTTCTTTGCCATCTGCCAATATTTTTTCTACCTGGGCAATACCGAGGTTGGCATACAGGGGTTGATCCCCCATGTAGGGTCTAACCCTAAAGTCGTCCAGGTATTCATCACTTGTCAACAATGATCTGCAGGAACCCAGGCCCATGCCGAGTCCGAATTCCTGACACAGTGCCGCCAGGTTTTTATTGATGTGGCCTGCTTTTTCGGTACCACCCGTCATGCTGGATATCCAGATGGGTGCCTCCAATTGATGGCCTGCAAAATGACAGGCAAGCTGGTGAATATCAGTGTGGTTGCCAGTAAATAGCGGTTCGTAATAAAATCGCTCATCGGCATGCGGAGTTTGAGAGGCAAATGCCAGCTCGATGTGGTCTTGCTTTCGCGAACTTGCCGTAGGATCTTCGTTTTGCATAATTTGTCTTGACTTGTAAAATTACGACAGTTTAAGGTTTTACCCAATGCACATAACCTTTACACCTTGTAATTGTTGTAACCAAAAGACCTAAAATTCGAGTAATGGTTCATGCATTTCTTCCAAAGCCGTCAATTTCAGCTAACTATAATGGCTTATTTTACAAATATGAAATCAGGCTATAACATAGGAAAATGTAGAAATAGCATTTATTTCCCAATTTTATTGGCTTACGGAATTATACATTTGACACAAGTGTTGTATAATTAAATCCTCATTTCATTATTTTATGTCCTTTAAAATCATTTCCATTTTTAAGTATCTGGTGATTGTGCCAGTAAGATTGTATCAGATTTTTATTAGCCCCTTGCTGGGAAAAAATTGCCGTTACGACCCTACCTGCAGTCACTACATGATCCAGGCGGTAGAAGAATGGGGCATTTTCAGGGGTGTTTGGCTGGGCTTAAAAAGGATTGGCCGTTGTCATCCCTGGGGTAGCATGGGCTATGATCCGGTGCCAAAACGCAGCCAACGTTCAAAATAAGCAGGCAAAAGGGGCTAAGGCAGTCGATTTCAACGTTTTTCATTAAATTTGTGGCATGGACCGGTACCTGAAACTTCCAATTGTTTTCTTAACAGGCTTCTTTACCCTGCTTTTTTCCACCATGAGTGGACAAGGCCAGGGAAAAGTCGTTTTTGAGGAACCGTATAATGTCAGCCAGGCTTTTGAACACTTCATTCAAAAAAACAGAGCAGAACCTACCATCAGAGGTTGGCGTATACAAATCATCTCTACTGACGACCGACGGGAAATGGAAAATATCAGGGGTAGATTCACCGCACTGTATCCCGGCATACCCACAGCGTGGAAACATGTAAGTCCTTATTACCACATCAGGGTGGGCGCCTATAGGACCAAAAATGAAATGATGCAATTCCTTACGGAAATTAAAAAAGAGTTTCCAGCTGCGATACCCGTTCAGGACGACATTCAGAAATACGATTTAATTCCTTATTGATGGCCCAGCCTGCCCTAAAAAACAAAGGCCTCGACTGGCTGCTCTTATCGCTTTACATCAGTCTGGTGCTCATCGGTTGGTTGATGTTGTATTCTTCCACTTATGAAGAAGGCAGGCCTTTCGCATTTTTGGATTTTACCACAGAGATAGGCAAACAATCGATGTGGGTATTGATCAGCTTGCTGTTTTTTGCAGCCACCCTCACCATTGAATGGAATTTCTGGAATACGTTTGCCATACCACTTTACGCCCTATCCATGGTGTTGCTGGTAGCCGTACTATTTTTAGGTGTAGAAATCAAAGGAAACAAATCGTGGTTTGATTTGGGCATTGGGTCTTTTCAGCCATCTGAGATAGCCAAGCTGGGCACTGCCCTCGCACTGGCAAGTTATTTGAGTTTCAACAAAAACAACCTGCGCGACAACAAGGTTTTACTTACCGCCATATCCATCTTTGCATTTCCGCTGATGCTCATTCTTTTGCAACCCGATGCGGGCAGTGCCCTGGTGTTTATGTCGTTTTTCATGCTCTTGTACCGCAAAGGATTGCCTGGGTTGCTTTACATTCTGGCATTTGCCCTGATTGGCATCTTTGTTTTTTCTCTTACATTCAGTCCCTTTTTCATCCTTGTACTTTCTCTTTTTCTGGCCTTTTGTTTTTTACTGCTCAACCATGAGTTTAGTCCGAGAAGTGTGATGATTGTCATTGCAAGTATTGCAGCTTCCATCATTGCTTTTCAATACCACAAAATGGCCATTGTCTGGATGGTTCCCGCAGTGGGTACGCTCATTGCTTCTTTTCTGGCAGTAAAAGAAAGACAGATCCGATTGCTGAGTTTAATCCTTGTTTCAGCCATACTAACCATAGGTCTTTCCTATACTACCCAATATGTTTTTGATAATGTATTAAAACCCCACCAGCAGGAAAGGATCAACATTTGGCTTCGTCCGGAAAAATGCGACCCAAGAGGACCCTTGTACAATCTTATCCAATCCAAGCTGGCAATTGGTTCTGGAGGCTTTACGGGCAAGGGCTTTCTCAACGGAGAGATGACCAAACTCAACTACGTTCCTGAACAATCAACCGATTTTATTTTCTCCATCGTAGGTGAAGAGCAGGGCTTTATTGGCACGGCTTCCGTAATCATACTGTTCCTGCTATTGATCATACGATCCATCGTAGTGGCAGAAAGAGCCAAACTGGAATTTATACGAAATTATGCGTACGGAGTGGCGGGTATCTTTTTTGTACACACGTTTGTCAATATTGGCATGACCATGGGCTTGATGCCCATCATAGGTATACCCTTGCCACTGGTGAGCAGAGGGGGCACATCGCTACTTATATTTTCAATCATGCTCAGCATTCTGATCCGGATGGATGCATCCCGGTTCAGGTCTTAATTTAATATATATGTTTACAATATCTGCCAAAGACCCGCACAGCAATGCCAGGGCCGGAAAACTTCAAACCGGCCATGGAGAAATTCTAACCCCGATATTTATGCCCGTAGGTACACAGGGAAGTGTAAAAGGCATTCACCAGCATGAGTTGGACCAGGAGGTAAAAGCGCAAATCATATTAGGCAATACCTATCACCTTTATTTGCGGCCCGGCCTGGAAATACTGGAAAGAGCCGGTGGCTTGCACAACTTCATTGGCTGGCAAAAACCCATGCTTACCGATAGTGGAGGCTATCAGGTTTATTCCTTAAGTGGAATGAGAAAAATAAAAGAGGAAGGCGTGAAATTCCAAAGTCACATCGATGGATCTTATCACCTGTTTACACCTGAAAATGTAATGGACATCCAGCGCACCATAGGGGCAGATATCATGATGGCTTTTGATGAATGCACACCCTACCCCTGTGAGTTCAACTATGCTAAAAAATCAATGGGCATGACCCATCGGTGGTTGAAGCGCTGCATCCAACGCTTCGATGAAACGGAAAACAAGTATGGATATCATCAAATTTTTGCGCCCATTGTGCAAGGCAGTACATATCCAGATCTTAGAAAAGAATCTTCCGAATTTATTGCCGGCTGTGGTCGCGAACTTAATGCCATTGGGGGCTTATCTGTAGGTGAGCCCCATGAAGATATGTACGCCATGACCGACCTGGTGTGTCAAATCCTGCCAGCTGATAAGCCCCGTTACCTTATGGGCGTTGGCTTACCTGAAAATATTTTGGAAAGCATTGCCCTGGGCATAGATTTTTTTGATTGTGTGCTGCCTACCCGCAATGCAAGACACGGCATTCTCTATACTTCAGCTGGGGTGATCCACATCAAAAACGCCAAATGGAAAGACGACCTCAATCCAATCGACACCCAAAGCAGCAGCCATTTAAGTCAAAAACACAGCAAAGCTTATCTAAGACACCTGTTTCAGGCAGGAGAAATGCTGGCATTACAGATTGCAAGTCTTCACAATCTTTGTTTTTTTCTGTGGCTGGTGGAAACGGCAAGGGATAAAATTATTTCCGGTGAATTTGCTGCCTGGAAAAACCACATCATTCCTACGCTTCGTCAAAAATTGTAACATGCACAAGTTTGATACAGTATACCAACTTTTTGAAGCATCATACGGCAAACCTGCCATCTCGGTAGCTGCTGCAGGAAGGGCTAATATCATTGGTGAACATACCGACTACCACGAGGGTTTTGTATTGCCTTTTGCCATTGATGCTGCCATTTATTTTTGCGCAAAACAAGGCAATAGCAATGCCGCAGAAATTATAAGTCTGGATTTTGATGAAAAGTACGATGCCAACGTTGTCCCTATTAAAGGCAGCTGGCAATTGTACGTGCATGGCTTGCTATCAGATTTAAAGACCAGGTTTCAGATCATCGCAACTCCCGTCATCTTATTTGGGGGCAATCTACCAATGGGTGCTGGCGTATCCTCTTCTTCCGCCCTTTGTTGCGGTTTGATTGAAGTGGTAAACATTTTGTACGATCTGGGACTTACAGCCATTGAAAAAGTAAAATGGGCCTCTGAAATAGAACATGGTACGGGTGTGAGGGGAGGTAAAATGGATCAATATGCCATTTGCCATGGACAGGCAGGCAAAGCCATGTTGTTGGACTGCAGGAGTCTGAGCCATAAAGACATCAGCCTGCCGGAAACTTGGCAGTTTTTGCTGCTCAATACCGGTGTAAAACACAATCTTGCTTTTACAGCCTACAACCAGCGTCGACAAGAAGCCGAGGATGCCCTGGCAGAACTCAACAAACATGAGACAGGTCTTGTCACTTTACGAGATGCAACGGTTGATCAAGTCAATCACTGGTTGGAAAAAGGCAGCCTGTACCATCGCAGAGCGCTTCATGTAGTCACGGAAAATAAGAGGGTAGCAGCTTTCGAATTGTGTGCACAAATGGGAGATATTCGCAATGCAGGGCGACTTATGAACCAAAGCCATGAAAGTCTGCAAAATCAATATGAAGTAAGCTGTGAGGAACTTGATTTTTTGCAGCAGCAAGCAGCCAAATGCAACTCCATTTATGGCTCAAGAATGATGGGAGGTGGCTTTGGTGGTTGCACCATTTCGCTCATCCAGGAAGTGGATGAACGCGATATTTCTATTATTCGACAAGCCTATCTGAAAAAATTTGGCTTGTTGCCTGATTATTTCACTGTACACCCGGCCCCGGGATTGGTTCATTATGGCTGATGCCCTGGAACTTACCCGTCTTATAAAAGAGAAAGCCCTGAACATGGGTTTTTCGGGCATTGCCATTGCCAAAGCTACTTTTATGGATGAAGAGGCCCGAAGACTCGAAGACTGGCTTAATCAGGGATATCATGGCACAATGGCATACATGGAAAATCATTTTGATCTTCGAACGGATCCTAACAAATTGGTGCCCGGAGCCAAGTCTGTGATCAGTCTGATGTACAATTACTATACACCCGACTTACCCAAGGCAATGGATGACGATGGCCCGAAAGTTTCTATGTATGCCCTTGGAACGGACTATCACAAAGTAGTTCGAAAGAAACTCAAAAACCTATTCCAATACATCCAACAACTTGCCGGCAGCGTTGAGGGCCGGGTTTTTGTTGATTCGGCTCCTGTAATGGAACGGGACTGGGCCCGCAGATCAGGGTTGGGCTGGGTAGGTAAAAACACCCTGCTGATCAGTCCTTCCAAAGGTTCCTGGTATTTTTTAGGTGAAATCATTTTGGATCTGACACTGAATTATGACCTGCCCATCAAAGACCATTGTGGTACGTGCAAAAGGTGCATCGAAGCGTGCCCAACGCAGGCCATTTCGCCAGAAGGTTATTTGATGGATGGATCCAAATGTATATCATACCTCACCATCGAACTCAAAGATGAAATTCCCAAAGAATTTGCAGGTAAAATGGATTCATGGATTTTTGGTTGCGATGTTTGTCAACAAGTTTGCCCCTGGAACCGGTTTTCTACACCCCATTCTGAGCCGTCCTTTAATGCAAGCCCAGAATTGTTAAACATGGGTCCTGATGATTGGAATGCGCTCCAAGAGGAGAGCTTCAATAAAGTATTTGGTCATACTCCTGTAAAAAGAACAGGACTCAATGGCATCCAAAGAAACCTCCGCTTTATAAAGGAGGGTAGATAGTGGAAGCATAGCTGGCCGGATTTTACTATTTTTGTAAAAAAAGCAAATTGAAATTCAACCTGAGATACCTTTTGGCCCTCATCCCCCTGGCCGTTGCTGCAGGCATCATATATTGGCTTAGCAATATTGTTACCTATGTCATCATTGCCTGGGTGGTTTCCATGATTGGAGCCCCTCTGGTAACCAGGCTCAGACCCTATGTGGGCAAATCTGCCGCCGCCTTTGTTACTTTGGGAAGCTTTGTGGCAATGGGTGCTTTTCTTTTGTACATTTTTATTCCACCGCTGGTCAATCAGGCCCGTTATCTTTCCAAAATTGATTATACCAAAGTTATTGGCAGCATAGAAGAGCCCATCCACGATTGGGAAAATTGGTTAATCGACAAAGGTCTGATGCCCGCCAAAAAATCAGTGCCGCTGGTTAAAAAAGACAGCACTGCTTCAAACCTGATTTTTGAAAAATCTTATCCGGCCGATTCCCTACTGCCCAGTCAACCGGGAAATATAGTGATCACCGTCAAACTAGACGCCACCGATCTCGAGCAAAATAAGGCCCCCATTGAAGCAGAAAATCAGGATTTCTTTGAAAAATTAAAAAGCAATCTGGTTTATTACATCAATCCTTCCCGCATTCAATATTTTTTCAATGCTACCGTAGGAGCCTTTGGCAATTTGATTCTGGGCATTTCTTCCGTGTTGTTTATTTCCTTTTTCTTCCTTCGGGAACAAGGTTTGTTTTACAAGATGGTACAATCACTTGTACCCAATGAATACGAAGCCAAAACCGCGCACGCCATAGATCAGACCAGCAAGCTGCTCATCCGTTACTTTACGGGCATCCTCATTCAAATGTCGATAGTGACCATGCTGGTTTCGATTCCATTGAGGATACTGGGCATCGACAATGCACTGCTCATTGCATTCTTTGCAGCCATCCTCAATGTAATTCCCTACATTGGCCCAATCATTGGAGCCCTGTTTGGAGTTGTAATTACTTTATCTTCAGGTACGGCGGCTCCATTTTACGAAGAGACCATGCCGCAAATCATCAAAGTATTGAGTGTATTTGTGGGCATGCAGCTCATTGACAATTTTATCCTTCAGCCCACCATTTTTTCAAAAAGTGTAAAAGCACATCCCCTTGAAATATTTTTGGTGGTCTTGATCGGTGCTAAGTTGGGTGGCATCCTGGGCATGGTTTTGGCCATTCCCGTATATACTGCTTTTAGGGTCATAGGAAAGGTTTTCCTGAGTGAATTCAAAGTAGTTCAAAATCTTACCAGAAACATTTGAGTCCATGTCGGTAAAATCAGAAATGAAATGGATTGTACCACCTGCTTCCTGGGCTTTACCAGATTGGAAAGAAATCTGGCATTACAGGTCACTGATGTTTCAATTCGCAACAAAGGATTTTAAAGTCAGGTACATGCAGACCTGGCTTGGTGCCTTGTGGGCATGGATCAATCCCCTGATTTCGGCTGCGCTGCTCTATTTTGTTTTCAACAAAGTAGCATCCACCCACCTTCCCTTTAATGGGTTCGTTTTTGTCATGTCGGGTATGGTATCATGGACCTTTATTGCCTCGTTGGTACCCGAGTCTATGCAGGGCATGATGGGTGCACAAGCCATGATTAAAAAAATATATTTTCCCAGGTTGATCCTGCCGCTGTCAAAGATGGCGGGTGCCATGGTGGAAACGATGGTTACCCTGTTGCTGTTTTTTGCCGTTTGCATCTGGCAACAACAATGGCCGCAGTGGCAAGGAATGGTTCTACTGCCCATTTACTTACTCATGATGATGGTAATCGGACTGGGCATGGCTATGTGGGCAACAGTGATGGTGTTGATCTCACGTGACTTTTTACACGTAATCCCGCATATGATCAGACTCGGCATGTTTGTATGCCCTATTGCCTATCCGGCGAGTCTGGTACCTCAAAAATGGCAGTGGCTTTATTTTGCCAACCCGGTCAGTGGTTTAATCGAAGGTTTCAGAGCCATGTTGTTTGAAGGATATGACCTCCACCCTTTGATTTGGATTTCGGTAATATCATCCGTAATTTTATTGATAACAGGTTTGCTGATGTTCAGGAAATATGAATATACAATAGCAGATATTCTATGATAAGATGAGCCAGCCAGTAATCATAGCAGACCAACTTACCAAAAAATATACGCTTGGTAAAAACCGAGAAAGTGGCAAAACAAATTCCTTCCTTGCCCTTGACCAGGTGAGTTTTACGCTCAATGAAGGGGAAACGCTGGGGCTAATCGGGGGCAATGGTGCAGGTAAAACAACACTCTTAAAACTATTGTCCAGAATTACCAGCCCCAGTTCAGGAAAAATGGGCATACGAGGCAAACTTTCTTCATTGCTGGAAGTAGGTACAGGCTTTCATCCCGAGCTTACAGGACGAGAAAATGTTTTCCTCAATGGCTCTTTATTGGGCATGTCGCGCAGGGAAATAAAAAGTAAACTGGATGAGATAGCTGCCTTTTCAGGCATTGAACCTTTTTTAGATACCCAGGTAAAACACTATTCTTCGGGCATGTATGTGCGACTGGCATTTAGTGTAAGTGCCCACTTGAATCCCGATATTTTGCTTTTGGATGAAGTGCTTTCAGTAGGTGATGCTGCTTTTCAACACAAGTCGATGGATAAAATTCAGGAGCTTGTGAGGAATGGAAAAAGTGTGATTTTTGCCAGCCACTCCATGACTGCTGTGCGAAGTTTGTGTCCGGAAGCAATGGTATTGCACAAAGGCAAATTGCTAATCAGAACAGATGCCCATCATGCCATACAACACTACTTAGACACCCTGGCTTTTGAAAGGGATTATCACTTTCAGGGTCCGTGGTCAAAGCTGATACAATTGAAACAAATAAGGGTCAATCATAAGGCCATTGAAACCCTCGATGGAATTTCACCATTGGAAGAAAATCTAATCGAGTTGTCATTTCACCATCAATTGCCGGAAGCTTTTAGGATTACCCTTAGCTTTTTTTTCGATGGTATTCGCTGTTTTAGTCTGCACGATGTACCCTTTCAAGAGACACCATCCGGTAATTTTATATCCAGGTTTACGATTCCGGCAAAAGTGCTTCGACCCGGTAGGTGGGTAATAGCCGTTGGTGGCCACAATGAGGCCATGAACCATTGGTTTTGGCAGGAACAGTGTGATGTATTAGATGTAGCCGAGATTTATACACCACAGTACGAAAAAATCAATTTGGGCATTATAAATGTAGATGCTCATTCTGAAAGATTAGTCTTATGATTCCTAAAATAATTCACTACTGCTGGTTCGGCAAAAAGCCTCTGCCAAAACCCTTTGCTGACTTTGTTCAGGGTTGGAAAAATTTAATGCCCGATTACCAGCTTGTTTGCTGGAATGAAGAAAATGCTCCTTTACATTTGCCCTATCTTCAAAATGCACTGGCAGCCGAAAATTGGGCAAATGCATCCAATCTGGTGCGACTTTGGGCCGTTTACCACCATGGGGGAATCTATTTGGATACAGATGTAGAGATGAAAAAAGCAATTGATGATTTCACTTCCACAAGCTGCTTTTTTGGGAAAGAAAAAGATGTAGAAAGGATCTATGTCAACAATGCCGTCTTTGGTGCAGTAGCCGAACACTGGTTTATCAAAGAATGCATAGTGGCACTTCAGATGCAATACGATGGGTATGAGGCCGCAAACCTATCATCCCCGATTTTAACCACTACCCTGCTCGAAAAATATGAACACATAAATAATGATGAAATCCAGGATGTCAGAGACATAAAGCTTTTTCCTTGTGAGGTTTTCCACCCCTGGTCATGGTTTGAAAGTAAAGAAAAAAGTCAGGTTGATCCATCTTCTTTTACCATTCATCATTATGCCAAAACATGGGAAAAGAGGAAGCCACATAGCGGTTTCAGTATCCAAAAAATAATTGCCAGATTGCTTCCGGAAAGAATGAAAACCCAATTGCGTTTTGGTCAAATATACAGTCAAATACAACAGCAGAAAAAAGTGATGTATGGACCATTTGCAGGTCTTTCATTTGCGCAGCTAAAAGCCCATGGATCATCTGTTTTTCCCAAACTCATTGGGAGTTACGAAAGTTGTTTGCACCCCTTGTGGTATGAACTTCAGCTCAACAAATACCAAAAAATCATCCACTTTGGAGCTGGCGAGGGTTACTACGTGATGGGGCTTCAAAAACTTTTGTTGCCCACAGAAGGGAGTACGGCTTTTGAATGTGACCCGCGAAACATAGTGCTTCTCAAGCAAAACCTGGAGGCAAATGGTATGACAGCTGTAGTCACCATTTTTGATCATAAAGTAAATGCCGTCAATGCTGCCGCCAACGTTGAAGGGAAACGGTGTCTGATCATTTGCGATATTGAAGGGGAAGAGATGGTCATTTTTCACCAACAAAATATAAATCTATTCAACCGTTGCGATCTTGTGATTGAATTGCATGAATTTTTAGATCGCAATGTAAAGGAGCAGCTTGAGCAATTGTTTGAAGCCACACACGATATAGAAATTATAGCAGAAGAAAAGATACCCGATGTTGCCAGGAAGTTTTTAATCCACGACCGGAAAGCTCGAAATTGGATACAGCTGATGGATGAAGGCCGACCAGAGGCAATGCGCTGGATGGTCTTGAGAGCAAAAATTTTATAATGTCACGCCTTTAAGGAAGGGCACAAACTTAAATTGGCCATGTTCTTCTTTTTGGTAACTCTTTTCATCAATTTTGGTAATGCTATACATTTTCTGCGCCTCCTGCCCGATGGGAATTACCATTTTGCCTCCAATTTTGAGTTGAGCAAACAAGCCAACAGGTAAATCAACAGCACCTGCAGTTACAATGATTTTATCGTAGGGTGCAAATCTGGGCGCACCCGCAAATCCATCTCCATAAAGTGTGCGCACGGATGTAAAGCCAATCTTTTTTAACAGGGATGTTGTTTTTTCATACAACAAATGTTGACGTTCTATGGTGTAAACCCTTGCTCCCAGGTACGACAACACGCACGCCTGATAGCCAGAGCCTGTGCCAATCTCCAGGATCTTATCTCCGGGTTGCACATCCAACAAAACGGTCATCAATGCCACAGTGTAGGGATGGGAAATGGTCTGATCAGCATCAATCCTGAATGCTGTGTTGCGGTAGGCCAGATTTTCAAAATCTGCATCCATAAACCAATGCCTGGGTATCGTCTCCATTGCCTGCAAAACGGAGCCCTCAATGCCCTGAGACCTGAGTTCTTCTACCAACTTTTTGCGCAACCCCTTTAATCGGAACGAATCCTGCATAGACCAAAATTTTTACAAACATATTAAAAATATTTGTAATATATTGTTCAAAATATCCAATAATGGGAGAGAATTGTCGTTATATTGTCATTTTCAGCCAAATTTTCACCAATATAAGTTGATCTATATTGTAAATGAGGGTGTTAACATATTAAATTTGAAACGAAATTGATTGTACCAATGATCTTGAAACACTTACGGAAAATATTCCTTGCCTGCATTCTATTTTCTTCTGTATTCGTAAATGCCCAAATGATGGTTGGCAACCAGATTTTGTATGGCAATGAATGGATCCGTTATGATGCTACCTATTACAAAATTAAGGTGGCCGAAGATGGCTGGTATAAGATACCTGCTGACGTACTTAAAGCAGCTGGCCTACCAGGTACGGGCAGTATCAACGTTAATAAAATAAACCTGTTGCATGCGGGAAAACAAGTACCCCTGATAGTTGAAAACTTGCTTTCTCCTGACGGATATCTTTTATTTTATGGCGAAAAAAACAGAATTTCCATTGATAGCTTTCTATATAGCAATTGGAAAGAGCAATTGCTCAATCCCAATTACAGCCTTTTCACAGATACGGCGGCTTATTACCTTGCCTATTTACCCAACGAAGCAGATGCCCAGCGATATGAAATTGTGAAGCCTGACTACAGCCAGGTAAATGAAAACGCAGCACCTTTTTACTGGCATGCTTCAGAAGCCTCATTCAATGCCATGCACTACAAGCCGGTATTAAATTCTCAAAACTACCGCTATTCACATTTTGTGCGTTCCGAAGGGTTTGTCAAATCATTTGCTGCCTCCACTCGCGATACGATAGCCTCTTCTTCCATCTATCAGGGAGATACTTCATTACGCGCTCAATTGTCGTTGCTGATTTCTACCAATAACAATAATATCAATGAAAAACAAATCCAGATCAATAACGTGTTGTTGGGAAAAGACCTGGCAACCAATAACCAAATTGCAAGACCCGTTTACAATATCCGAATAGAAGATCTCAAGGATCAAAATGTGGTTTCCATAGATAATCTGGGCAGCAATCAAAATCATGGACTTTCATACAGAAAGCTCAAATATCCGCGATTGCCCGATTTGCAAGGCCTCAGTTTTGCAACCATTGAGACCGATGCGCGCTATTTAAGCCTTAAGGGATGGACATCTGACCTCAAATTTGTTTTGGATCAAAACAGTGGTAAGCTCTACGAGATCAGGCAAAACGGCAATACAGCGGATATATTTATCAATGAAGAAGGGCAAAAACTATTAATTGCCGACAACGAAACGGAGACCATCACATCACTCCAACCCCTGCAATTCAGAAATTTAAAAAATATTAATCCCGATTACCTGATCATTTCTTCCAGAAAATTTTACAACACCAAGGGTGGCAACGTGGATCAGCTGGAACGGTACAAGGCCTATAAAACTTCTGCAGAGGGTGGAAATTTTGAGGTAGCACTGGTTTGGGATACAGAAATTTACGATCAGTTTGGTTATGGGCTAACAAACCATCCCTGGGCTTTCAAAAATTTTTCGCACTATGTCCAGCAGCAGTGGTCCAAATTGGATTATATTTTCATGATTGGCAAGGGAAGAGAATACAACTACATTCGCACGCAGGAGCAGTTGAAAAATTCGGCCAATGAAACGTATTTTTTACCTGCATTTGGAATAGCGCCTTCGGATGTCATGCTGTTTAGCAGTGGCAAAAGTATGAAAACACGATTCTCACTGGGCAGGCTTTCCGCACAAAACATGGAAGAAATTGGTTATTATCTCGATAAGGTGATTGTGCATGATGCCATCGTGAAAGAAAGCAGCGCGCCCTGGATTAAAAACATTATGCACCTGGGTGGTGGAGCCGACGCCGACGAAAAATTGCAAATCAAGACCTTCCTGTCTCAGATGGAAGCCATCATCAGATCTCCGATGTATGGCGCCAACGTAAAAACTTTTTACAAAGACAATGCTGCCGAAGTACAGATTGCCAATCTGGCTGGTATCTATAATTTTATCAAAGAAGGGACCGCAATCATCAACTTTTTTGGACATGCGGCGGTTGGTACCTTTGATTTTAGCCTCGATGTTCCTTCCAACTACGACAACAAGGGTAGGCTGCCATTTATTTTTTCACTGGGCTGTTACTCGGGCAACATCTGCTCTTTTGGCACCGGAGTGAGTGAACAATTTATCCTGGCTCCGGAAAAGGGAGCCGTAGGCTTCGTCGCAGCTTCAGGTACCGCATCCCTGGTCAACCAGGGAGAGTACGGACTGCGGTTTTACAGAGAGCTGGGAGGAAATATGTTTGGCAATTCAGCCGGACACATCTTGCGCAAGCTGGGAGCCGATATGGAAAGCCGCATAGGTAGTGATTTTGATAACATCAGTTATTTTTACGATGTTACCTTATACCAACAATTGGTTTTACACGGCGACCCATCCATTCGTTTTGCCAATTTTGCCAAACCCGATTACACCTTCCTGCCAGAACAAACCCGGCTCGAGCCTTCTTTGATCACAATCGACAAGGACTCTTTTACTTTTAATACTGTCATTCGCAACAACGGCAAGGCAATTAATGATTCACTACTTGTAGAAATCAATCACTATGCACCTAATGGAGAGTTGATTACCACAAAAACGATCAAAATTGAAGCACCTTATTACGCGACAAACCTGTCCTTGAAATTTCCCATCCAGGGCCATGACCTCATAGGGCTTAACAAAATTACCGGTCGGGTAGATGCCGGCTTTACACTTGATGAATTGAATGAAAACAACAACGACATTCTGGGTCTCAACAATCAAAAAGAATTTACCTTTTTTGTTTTGTCCAATGATTTGAGAACCATCCATCCATGTGAATTTGCCATCGTCAACAAGAAAGAAAAACTGCGTTTAATAGCCTCAGCAGTCAACCCATTAACCGGAAACGGGGATTTTACTTTTCAAATAGATACAACTGAATTGTTCAACAGTCCACTGCTGTTGCAACATACAGTAAAAGATGCGAATGGCTATGTAGAATGGATGCCTGACATCAACCTTGAGGAAGCAACCACCTATTATTGGCGTGTTGCCAAATCAGCCGATACCATTTCCAATTGGTCAAACAGCAGCTTCACCTACCTGGCCGAAAGTCCACAAGGATGGACACAGCAACACTATTATCAGTTTCTGAAGAATGAGAATGTAGGCATCATCCCCTTGCCCAATAAATCGTTTAAATATGACAAACTCGCCTATCTGCTTAAGGTGCAAAGCCACAGATACATAGATGAAAACAACGTGCCTTTTACGATTTTGGGTGGAGAAAAATACGCATCCCTCTCACCTGGCAGGGGAAAGATTGATGCTTTGAATGTTTTGATCTGGTATGACAAAGGAATATATAAGAACATTACCAAAACAGATTACGGATCATCCAACTACAGCAACAATATCTTTAGTTTTGACATTACCGCTGAAGACGGACGCAAAGGGCTGAAACAGCTTTTGGAAGCTGTACCTGATTCTGCCTATGTGTTTATCTGGACTTACATAAAAAGTGAAAATTCGACCTTTAACATAAGCAAGTGGGAAGCCGATAAAAACAATGTTGGTTATACACTTTTTGAAACCATGGCTGCTTACGGTGCTAAAGAATTTGAACAATTGAGGAACAAAGGACCCTTGCCGTATATTTATTTTTTCAGAAAAGCAATGTTCGACAAATATGAAGCGGTAGGTCTCAACATTTACGACCAAATCAATTATAGCAGCACAGTTATTTCAAGTAATTTTAAAAGCCTAAGCTCAAATAAAATTGGTCCTGCGAGAAACTGGGCTTCTTTTGACCTTACCAGGGCCGATGTGGTGCCGGCTGATTCAGCAGCCTGGGTAAACATTTATGCAGTTGATAAACAAAACAACAAAATACCTTATGCACAAAAAATCACAACCGAAAAATTGATGAATGATCTGGATGCCAATACCTATCCATTTATAGAAGTGGAATACGAAACTTTTGACCTGGTCAATTACGATCCAACCCCTCTTTATCAGTGGAAGGCTCTGTTCGAAGGCAGTCCCGATCTATACATGGAAACCGATCAGAACTACAGCTACAAAGACACCTTTCAGCAGGGAGAACCCCTTACTTTCCCTATCATGGTGGGCATGGAGGGCATAGATCTTGTAGACTCTGCGCACGTAAGGTTGCAACTGATCAACGCCAAAAATCAAAAAACAGAATTGTTTAAAACCGTAAGGCAGCTTAAAAAGGATGCTTCCCAAAGACTGGAGTTTACAGCAGATACCAGAAACCTTTCGGGTTTGTACCAGATGATTGTAACCATCAATTATGATACAACTGTTTATGAAAAAGCATTTTTCAACAATACCGGTGTACGCAATGTGTTTATCAAACCAGACATGATCAATCCGGTTATGGATGTTACTTTTGATGGCATTCGCATTCTGGATGGTGACGTAGTGAGTCCAACTACCAATATTCGCATTGAAATAAAAGATGAGAATAAGTTTCTGCTTATGGACCAAAAAGATGTTTTTGACTTGTCGATCAAATCCGAAAACACCGGAACTACAACTGTGATTAACGGCAATGACCCGGCTTTGACATTTGAACCAGCCACTGAAACCAAAAACAACAAAGCCGCCATTCAATACAATGCCACCCTCGAAGATGGTGAATACACACTGACGGCAAAAGCCAGAGATGTATCGGGCAACAGCTCAGGGAATTTGGAGTATACGGTAAGATTTAATGTGGTTAGTAAAAAGTCACTTTCCAATCTGGTCAACTACCCCAATCCATTCTCAACTAGTACGGCCTTTGCGTTTGACTTAACCGGAGGTGTACCTGCCAATTTGAGGATTACCATCATGACCATTTCCGGTAAAGTGGTGAAAGAAATAACCGGTGAAGAATTGGGTCCGCTGCACATGGGCCGGAATCTGACCCGTTATAAATGGAATGGCACCGACGAGTTTGGCGACAAACTTGCCAATGGGGTATATCTTTATACCATAAAGACTTCAGACAAGGAATTTGAAATTAACAATCCTTACAGTAAAAACAATTTTGGAAAGCTGGTGATCATTAGGTAATAATCAACTCAAAGCCATTTATTCCAATTTGCAGGATGCTTTGATATTTCTTTCACCATGTTGAACAGTAGCATCAAACGAATTTGCCAGCCGGGTCTTAATGGATCAATCGCATGACCAGCGTACTGTTTGAGTAAGTACCTGTTTACTTTATTAGAAAATCGGTTGGCCAAACTGGCCCGATACCATTTTTCAATAAATAGGTGGTACGATTGTGATGCCTCTCTTCTGTCTTTGAGTACTCTGTTTTCACCATGGATGTATCTGACTGCCACAGCTTCATCTATCTGTCCTGCAATCATTTTATTGTTCAAAGCCAACTGCCATATAAAATCAGTATCCTGGGTCTGTCGTAAATCAACATCAAAATAAACAGGCTGCGACAACCATAGGTCTTTTCTAAGGGTGATGCCATTGAGCAGCAAAACAGCTTTGTTTTGGGTTACAAGATTGGTAAAAAAATCAGTGCGGAAACCAGATAGCTTATCAGGTTGGTGCGAAATAGTATGTCCTCCCTTTATAAAGGCCTTTTCCAATTCTTTGTTTTCAAAAATTATTTTACAGCTTTCATAAACCCATCCGCATTGGTCGTCGTTTGCAAATGTTTCTGCTGTTTTTATAAATCGATTTGACAAATAAACATCATCTGCATCCAGAAAAGCAATGAAAGGCATGGATGCAGCTTTTAGTCCGAGATTGCGTGCCACTGATACGCCCATATTGACATGCTGATGTACAAGCTTAAGTTTAGGATTATTTTCGCAAAGTTCTTCCAGGATCGCTGCTGTTTCATCTGTTGATCCATCGTTGATAATGATAATTTCTCTCACTTCAGATAAGGCATCGGCAGAAGCCACCGCCCTTTTGATAAAGCGGGCACCGTTGTAAACAGGTATGATAACACTTACTTCAAATTTTAGTGGCATGCTGTTTGTTTTTTAAACCCTGTTTATAACCCCATACATACACCAGTGGTGACCAAACATCCCAAATCCAGTTTTGAAGATAATAATTTTTATTACCAAGCCATTTGATTCCATATCGACAAAACCTGAAAGGAGTAGCCAGCAGTGTTTTGCCAAATGGCAAGGTCAGTGGCCTGCCGGTACGCGCCATATCCCTCCCCAGAGCCTGGTACGAACGAAGGTGATATCCTATTTTGTACTTATGCTCACCTACCACATGGTCCATTACCATTGCTGGTTGGATACCGGCTTTGAAGCCAAGGTCAATGGCTTTTTGCACAAAATCGGTTTCTTCACCGAAACCGGGTTGATCTCCCATCATGCCCAGGGTAGTATTAAATCCACCCACCTTTGTCCACACCTCCTTTTTGAGTACCATGATACCACCTTCAATGGCATCATCATTTAGAGGACCAGCTTTACTGGCTTTTACTTTTTTGGTGCCAAAATTGGGATCAAGCCATCGTGGTGGCTTGCTAAGGTGAATGGCTTTATAGATGCCACCAAAAATATCAAACTTACCTTCTTGTATCATTTGTTGCATATACAAAAATGCATCAGAATGCACAAAGCCATCGTCATCCAAATAAAACAACCAGGATCCTTTGGCTGAGGCAGCCCCTTTATTTCTTGCAAAAGACAAGCCCGTTTGCAATTCTTTTGTATACACAAGTTCCACAGGATACTGTGTTTGCATATCACTTATCAAATTGGCAGTTAGTTCATCTGTACCGTTGTTTACCACAATGACCTCCTTTATGTCATACTCATTGGGTCGGGCTTCAGCTATGCTTTGCAGACATCGTGCGAGCAAAACATCTCTTTGTAAAGTACAAACAATGATGCTAACCATGGATCTGTTTTTTTGGAAAGCAATAGCTATAAAAAAAAAGCAAGTATTCCTTCCAGGCAGCGGGCAAAATTGCCAGCTTCAGTGATTTCTTAAAACTGCTAACCCCAAATTTTTTATTGCCATACCAAAGAGACCTCGTAGCATACATGAGGTGTTTTTGCGCCAACACCACTTTAAAATCCCGTTCGTTAAGGTACTGCCTCCAAAGGTGTTGATAATTGAGATAGTAATCGTATATAGCCTGTAAGTTGTTTTCTGCCACTTGTTCTATATTTTGACCAACATTTGAGCCCATCTGATCGTGATAGTGATAATGATACAAAGCGTTGGGCATTTGTATGAGATTTGCACCCACCAATGCGCGCATCAGCAGATGGCTGTCTTCCCAATATGAAAAGCGCTCATCGAAATGATGGTGCGCCAGCATAGAAGCAGGAAAACAGCAGCTTACTACTCCGCACATATTTTTTAAGACAAAGGCCAGTGGGCTGCCGTGTTTGTTTATATCATAGGATTCCCCTTTGATCGTATGTCCCGATTTGAGGTGGTGCATCAAAGCGGTGCGAATGACAACTTTATCGGAAAAGTGATGCGCCTTCAAATGTTCATACAAAAGGGCCAAAAAAATTGGATCGTAAATATCATCATCGTCCAAAAAACAAAGGTATTGACCCCTTGCAGTGTCAACACCTTCATTTCGTGCTGCACTACGACCCCTGCGTGTGGAATTTTTCCATTTTATACGTTGATCAGAAATCGCAGCTGTTTGTATTTTCGGCTCATCTCCTTCATCCAGGACTACCACTACTTCAAAATCTGAAAAAGTCTGTAACAACACACTTTTTATCGCCCTTTGAAGTAATTCCGGTCGCTGGTGGCTGGGAATAATGACCGAAAAAAATGGCATGAATTATTTTTTAGTCAAATTATAATCACAGCCAACAGAAATCAAACCTGCATCATTGTCGAAACTAAGGGTAAGTTTACCTTCTTCCAAGGAGCCTGTGATCTTGGTGCCTATTCCTAAAACCGTAGTGCCTCCATCAAGATCACAGCCATCTACTTCTACTACTTCATCAATAAATCTACCTCCATCAATGATGACTTCATCACTGGCACTGCCAGCTGTAATGTTGATGGTAACGTCCACTGCATTTTCCAGATCACATTTCTCGGTACCCGTCCAGGTTCCAATAAAATCTTCTCTTGCACAATCGTCTTTTTTGCATGCTGCCAAACTGGCCGCTACGCAAAGGGTCAATAAAACTTTTTTCATATTATTAAATTTGGTGATTAATTACAAAAATACTTAATATTCGGGCACGGAGTAACTTCAACAAAAAAAGATTTTTACCAGTCTAAGCCCGGGTAAGCGCGTTGCATGTATTGCATGGTTGCCAGCAGATAGCCCATGTGTTCTGAATGCCTACCCTCTTTTCCGCCTTTTCTGATGGTTTGCTGATCGGGCCACTGCAATTTTGCCTCTTCTATAATTTCATAAAGTGCTTTATCTGCGATGGCTTTTAAATTGTTCAGATCGGGCCCCTGCTGGAAGTCTTGCATCCAAACATCAGCTTCAGAGGGCAAGTAGGGTTCAGCTGCAAATTTTGCCATATCATCCACCGCTTTCTGCATCCTTTGGTTACTTTCTACGGTGCCATCTCCGAGTCTGATGACCCATTCTGATGAAAATTTAAGGTGGTATCTTACCTCTTTGACCGACTTGGCTGCTATGTCTGCCAATTGGGAGTCTGCACACTTCATCACCTCAGAGAGAAAATAATAGTGGAAGTGATCAAAAATAACTTGACGGATCATGGTATATGCCCAATCTTCATTGGGTTGTTCAACCAGCAAAAGATTGTAAAATTCTGATTCTTTTCTCAAAAAAGGATAGTCGTCTTCTGATGTTCCTTCTTCAGAGGCAAGCAATTGGTACAAATACCGTGCTTCACCTATCAAATCAAGGGCTATATTGGTCAGGGCAATGTCCTGCTCAAGTACAGGGCCGTGGCCACACCATTCTGATAAACGCTGGCCCAGAATCATGGAATTGTCTGCCCATTGCAGAATGAATTTTTTTCTGTTGAGCTCCATTACATGTGTTTTACTGCATCAGGCACATCATAAAAAGTAGGGTGGCGGTAAATTTTATCTGAAGCGGGTTCAAATAAAAAGTCCCCATCTGCCGGGTCTGAAGCTTTGATGTCTGCGGCTTTCACTACCCAAATGCTCACACCTTCATTCCTCCTGGTATAAACATCCCTTGCATTTTCCAATGCCATCTCTGCATCAGCAGCATGCAGGCTGCCAACATGTTTGTGCGACAATCCATTTTTCGAACGGATGAATACTTCGTATAATGGCCAGTTATTTTCCATGGTTATGCAATTTTTGAGATGGTTGACTTTTGTTGTTGTTTCAAAGCATAGGCGGCAGCAGCTTCTCTTACCCATTGTCCTTTTTCATGGGCATCAATTCGCGCCTTCAACCTTTCTTCATTGCACGGTCCGTTGCCTTTTACCACTTCCCAGAACTCATCCCAATTGATGGGCCCAAAATCATATCCATTTTTATCACTATTGAATTTGAGATCCGGGTCAGGAATGGTAAGTCCGATCAACTCAGCCTGAGGCACCGTCATATCTACAAACCTTTGTCTCAACTCGTCGTTGGAAAAACGTTTTATCTTCCATCGCATAGACCATTCTGAATGGGTAGAATCCGCATCGTTGGGACCAAACATCATAAGCGATGGCCACCACCACCGGTTGAGGGCATCTTGTGCCAATGCTTTTTGTTCAGCTGAACCCTTACAAAGTACAGTCATGATCTCATAACCCTGGCGCTGGTGAAAGGATTCTTCTTTGCAAACCCTAACCATGGCACGGGCATAAGGACCATAAGAACACCTGCACAATGGTACCTGGTTCATGATGGCTGCGCCATCCACGAGCCAGCCAATGGCGCCCATATCGGCCCAGGTAAGTGTAGGGTAATTGAAAATGCTGGAATATTTGGCTTTGCCGGTGTGCAATTGATCCAGCAAAGTTGATCTGTCTATACCCAGGGTTTCACAGGCTGAATAAAGGTATAAGCCGTGACCTGCTTCATCCTGTACTTTGGCCAGTAATGCCAGCTTTCTTTTGAGGCTGGGCGCTCGCGTTATCCAATTGCCTTCCGGTAGCATGCCTACTATTTCTGAATGGGCATGCTGTGAAATTTGCCTTATCAATGTTTTGCGGTACTCCTCGGGCATCCAGTCCTTGGGCTCGATTTTTTCGTCCGCATCGATGATTTGTAAAAACCTTTCTTCTAATGATGATATTTGCGTCATGGCACGCTCTGATTTGTCAATACAAAAATAACTCAAAATGCGAACAATTGTTCGCCAAATTGGACATCGCCTTTATATTTTGGTGATTATTTAATAAACCTTTGAATAAGATGAATTTGTGATCCATTTAGCCCAGCTTTTATCATAGCCATGAATCTTTTTTACCGGCTTGTTGTGCATGTCTACGACCTCAAAATCTCTGTTAACCCATTCAAAAAGACTGCCGTATAAATTATAAACTCTTGTAAAACCCAGTTTCATTAACTTTTCACCGATTTTTTCGCTCCTATAACCTATTGAACAATAAACAATTATTTTTCTATCTTTAGGCACGGAAGCAAGTTTGCTGGCGTCAAAATGTTTGAATCCTATGTGGAGTGCTCCTTTGATGTGACTTACTTTGAATTCTTCCATTTCTCTGGCATCCAGAATGATTCTGGAAGATGTGGGCATGGTATGCAGATCATCAACACTGATCACGGGTACTGTATAGCTTAAGTAGCTATTGACCATCTCGCTGAATGCTGCCTTTTCTGCCTCTCTTTGTTGGGCAATGGTCTCTGGTAAAAAATTACATATTAAAATAAAAATTAATGTGTATTTAACTGTATTTATAACCATTGTTCTAAATAATTTCAATCATGCAACAACTTTGGCATAGCTTTTGGTTCACTAAGGGTGTAAAAAATGAGTCATCCTTTATGAGCTTCCTGTTGAGGTCTGCAGTTTATTTAATGATATTTTTTGTTTTTCTGTCCTTTTCCAAACCTGCAGAAGAGGTAGCAGCCCAATCATATATCGAACAATATTACGAATTGGCTGTAGTGGAAATGCACCGTTCCGGCATACCTGCCAGCATCATCCTGGCCCAGGCCCTCCATGAATCTCAATACGGCATGAGTGAATTGGCCACCGAAGCCAACAACCATTTTGGCATCAAGTGTAAATCTTACTGGGTAGGCAAAACCTATTACCATAAAGACGATGATCTCAACAAGGAAGGGCAACTGATAGAATCTTGTTTCAGGTCGTACGGCTCCGCACTTGAATCCTATGTTGACCACTCCAATTTTTTGATGTCTACTACCCATTACTTACCTCTGTTTAATTATGATCATACAGACTATAAAGCATGGGCCTCTGGCTTGAAAAATTGTGGTTATGCTACGGATCAGCGTTATGCCCAAAAACTGATCACCAAGATCGAAAAATACGATCTGGCAAAGTTTGACGCGTGGGAAAATCCCTACCGACTGATCATGGGCAACTGATCTTTTTTGCCAAAAAGATATGCTTTGAATTTGATCCCCAATTGTTCAGCCCGCATGAAGGTTGCCCTACTGGCCGGCTTATTGGGCTCGTAATAAATATATGGCACCAAAATGATATCGCTGCCAGCATCGCCGTGTCCTCCCTTGTAATTTGACACCACGGCTTCGTAGTCTTTTGCCAGGTCGTATCCTTCAGCGGCAGTCACCAGCAAATCACCGGATTTTTCTTTACTCATAAGATTGTAAAAACGAAACAAAGCATCGGGATACTTTGATGCAATGGAGTTTTGCAACCACATATCTTTTGGGTAATGCCCTTGATTTACCATGTCATCCATTGAGCCGTCTTTTTGATACCCCAACGGATCCTCTCCCTCAACAACGGTATATTTAAAAGTAGTATCTGTGGCAGCAATTCTGGATTTTCCCCTTTTGTGCAGTACCACTACTTCTTTGTTTTTTTGATCCCAGTAAAGGCACAATTCTATACCCTCCGTGTTTACAAGCGTACTTGGCAAATTTATTGTTCGCCCATTTTTTAATGGCAGCTTTTCCAATTGTGCTGCTCCAAGCTTTTCCTTGTTTTCACCCAACATATAAATGTAAGCCGATAGATTGCCATTGATCACCAGATAGGCTTCCAGATCCTTCAAATCTGCCTGCGTTGTGGTCATATCTGTAGAATACAAAATCGCAGATTTGCCCCTGTCTATGCTAAGTCCGGTGCTCTTTTGAAGCTGTAAACATAGGTCGAGATTTTGATTGACATCCCTGATGCCATGATCTGATATTACAGCAAATGCCCGGCGTTTATGGGGCTTGGTAGACAATACTGCAAGCAATCTTCCAATCTCGTAATCGATGTGACGCAAAAGTAATCTGTAATGATCATGTGTGCCATTGATGTGATTGTAAGCATCTGGTGAAGCATAAGTGATCCACTGGATCTTGGGTTTCTTTTTCAATTGCTCCAACGCAATGTCGGTTACAGCGGTTTCGTGCTGAAAATGATTTTTAATCCAATTTCTGCCTACCCAGGGAAGTTTTGAAAGATAGGTCAACCAGGTTTTGCCCTCGTATTTGGCAGTGGTATGAGCAAAGCCGGTTTTAACGCTCTCTTTGACACCCCTGTTCATATACGTGTTTACTGAGGCTGTATAATCTGCTCCCGCAAGTTCAAAAAATGTTTTAGGTTCTGGATGAAGGTCGTGATTCATTTGCACGTTGGTACGACCTACGTAATTACGCAATTGCCCTTTGTTTCTCTCTTTGTCAAACCACCTAAGGCCATATATACCACTTTCGCTTGCATCTATACCTGTAATGAATGGATAAAAGCCATAGCCTGTCATGGTAGGAAAGGCACTGATGCCATTTTCAACATAAAGTGATTTTTTGATCAACTGTGAAAGCACGGGTAATTTGCCAAGACGCAATTCATCGTTGAATATAGAGGACGACATGCCATCTATAAGTACAATGGTTAAAGTATTGCCTTCAGCGGCCGGCACAGGTAAAAAGGAACGGGCTTCCATCAATAGCCACCAGGTAGCTGCAATGATGCCTACTGATGCAAACCATGCACCCAATGGCTTCATTATATTGAAGATGCTATTTTGTATGTGGTTTTGGCATCACCCATGGTGTAGTAGTGAATACAGGGCACACCCCTTGCTTTGAGTTCTTTTGATTGTTGAATGCACCATTCTTCCCCTATGGTTTTGATGTGTTTTTCATCTGCCTGCATCATTTCTTTGACCAGCGCCTCCGGCATGTTGATGAAAAATTTTCGGGGAATAGAATTGAGCTGGTATTTTCGTGTTATTGGCTTCAATCCCGGAACAATGGGAACATTGATACCTGCCGCCCTGCAGGCATCTACGTACTTGAAAAAATTATCGTTGTCAAAAAACATCTGTGTCACGATGTAACTGGCACCGGCTTTGACTTTTTCCAACGTAAATTGAATGTCCATATCCAGATTGGGCGATTCAAAATGTTTTTCAGGATAGCCGGCAATGCCAATGCAAAAATCGGTGCTGGATGCTTTTTCAATATTAGAATCGAGGTACACCCCATGATTCATGTTGTTGATCTGTCTCACCAATTCCACTGCATACTTGTGGCCATTGGGCTCAGGTATAAATTTATCTTCAAACTGGCGGGCATCACCTCTCAATGCCAACACATTGTTGATACCCAAAAAATTGAGGTCGATCAGTGCATTTTCTGTTTCTTCCACCGAAAAACCACCACAAATCAAATGAGGAACTGCATCTACACCATATCTGTGCATGATGGAAGCACAAATACCAACAGTTCCCGGTCTTTTTCGTATGGCTATCTTTTCGTAATAACCACTTTCTCTCTTATTGTAGATGTATTCTTCGCGGTGGTAGGTCACATCAATAAAAGGAGGTTTAAACTCCATCAGCGGATCAAGGGTATCAAAGATATCCTGCATACTACCACCCTTTAATGGGGGCAAAACTTCAAATGAAATATGGGTATGATCCGGTGATTTTTCGAAATAATCTGTAACCTTCATAAATTTTGTTTCTCCTGCTACAAAGATAAGGAATCCCTACACCATTTTACAGATGTGTCCTACATTTGGAAGCAGGCTTATTTTTTTCGCAACTCAGAAAGGTTGTAATACTTGAGGCTGCTCTCATTTTCTATTCTGTACGATACATCAAAGTCATTCAACACAGCATCAAGGATGGGGTAATCACCAACATGATAACCCTCTTTGAGGTCGTAGCTGTAGAGTTTGCTGAAGTGGTGCCAGTAAAAAGCTGTAAAGCCTCCCTTTACCCCCTTGATAAGATCGTACATATTCTGATTGAGCTCTTTTTCAATCATTTTGATCATGATCTTACCCTGCAATTTGGTTAACCCCTTGAGGGGTTCTTCAAACTCGGCGGTCAGCTGTTCATCAAGCTCTTTGAGTCGCTTCTTACGTTCCTTTTTAGATAAGTGTTGCGATGCATATTCTGTCTCCCTGAAAATGCGGATGGCCTCCTTGGCATAAGGAAAAACCGTAGCAGCGTACCGCCTGAATTTCTGGTATTTTTTATACTCTTCGTCGTTGGCAAACTTGCGCAGGGAGGTTACACTGATATCGTCTATGTCCACCAATATCATGGTATCGCCCTGCTCTGTGATGATGGCCGGATAGACCCTGCCATCAACGGTAACTTTGGTTTGAACATCCCCTTTGCCATTGGATGGCAATGTATCTTTGACCTGCGCGGTAGAAAGTAAGCACATCATGCTAAGGCCAAAGACAAGAAAAAGTTTCATCGGCTTGTTTTCTGCTAAAACGTAAAACTTGTGCAAAAGTTATATAACCACATTTAAGCTACAACATTGGCATCGCTGCCATCGCTTGCAGCTGCATCATGGGCGACAGCTGAGGGTGCCTCACTTACATGCGCGTGTTCAAACTTCTCCTCCTCTGCAAAAGGGCGTTTGCCTATCAGCCTTTCCAGATCCGACTTGTGCAAGACCTCTTTCTCAAGTAACGTCTGTGCAAGCAAGTTGAGCTCGTGGCGTTTTTCTGTTAATAGGTTTTTGGCACGCTCATATTGACTGTCTATCAGGCTTCGCACCTCATCGTCCATCAATCTTGCGGTTTCATCTGAATAAGGTTTTTGGTAGCTTTCATTGGATAGGCCGTAAAATGAAACATTACCAACTTTCTCATTCATACCAAAAACAGATACCATGCTGTAAGCCATCTTTGTTACCTGGTCAAGGTCGTTTTGAGCTCCTGTGGATATCTTGTTGAATACTATTTTTTCAGCGGCTCGCCCCCCCATGGTCATACACATCCTGTCCAGGAGTTGTTCTGTTCGTGTGATGTACTCTTCTTTAGGAAGGTATTGTGCAAAGCCCAGTGTGCCTACGCCTCTGGGCACTATGGTTACTTTTACCAGTGGGCTGGCATATTCAAGATACCAACCGCAAATGGCGTGGCCTGCTTCGTGGTAGGCAATGATTTCTTTCTCCTTGGGTGCAATGAGCTTGTTTTTCTTCTCCAGACCTCCTATCACCCTGTCGAGTGCAAAATTGAAATCGTCCATTGACACCGCGCTCTTATTTCGGCGGGCGGCAACGAGGGCTGCTTCATTACAAACATTGGCAATTTCGGCACCGGCAAATCCTGGTGTCATTTCGGCTAGTGCAAAAGAAGTAACTTCCGAATCCACTTTAATTGTCTTGAGATGAACTTTGAAGATGGCATCCCTGCCTTTCAAATCAGGTCTGTCGATTGAAATTTGTCGGTCAAAACGACCCGGTCTCATCAGGGCGGAATCCAGAATGTCGGGTCTGTTGGTAGCCGCCATGAGGATCACTCCTTTGTCTGTGCTGAAACCGTCCATTTCCACAAGCAGCTGGTTGAGGGTGTTTTCTCTCTCGTCATTTCCTCCCTGCATGGCATTTCTGCCCCTGGCTCTACCGATGGCATCAATCTCATCAATAAAAACAATACAAGGTGCCTTGTCTCTGGCTTGCTTGAACAAATCACGCACTCTCGAAGCTCCTACACCTACAAACATCTCCACAAAGTCGGAACCTGATATGGAGAAAAAAGGCACCCCTGCTTCTCCAGCTACAGCCTTTGCCAACAAGGTTTTACCGGTACCCGGAGGGCCAACCAGTAATACACCTTTTGGAATTTTTCCACCCAGGGCAGTGTATTTTTTAGGATTTTTCAAGAAATCTACCACTTCCACTACCTCTTCTTTCGCCTCATCCAGGCCAGCTACATCGGCAAAAGTGACATTCACCTTCGAATCTTTGGAATCAAAGAGGGTGGCTTTTGATTTGCCAATGTTGAATATTTGCCCTCCAGGGCCTCCCGGTCCACCACTCACCCTTCTCATGATGAAAAGCCAGATGGCTATGAGGAAAACAAAGGGAAGTAAATAACCCAAAATAGGGGTGAGCCAGTTGGTACGGGTAATGTACTTTGGATCAATAGCGACCCCTTCTTTTTTCAACTCTTCTATTTTGGATCCAAAACCTTCGATGGCACCAATTTCAAAAGTAAAATGGGGCTGCTGGTCGATGATCCTTGATTTCTTGAATTCAGGGTATTTCTTTTCAAGCACCTCTTTTTTGACAAAAACATTCACATTGTTCCTGTTGACCACTTCTACCTTTTCAATCTCTCCGTTTCGGGCCATTTCTTCAAACTTACCTAAGCTGATGACCGTAGTCTTTGTATTGACCATGACCGAAAGATTGATGGCAATAATCAGCAGGATAAAAATTCCGTAAATCCAATATGAATTGAGGTTGAACTTTTTAGGTCCGTTGTTCTCGTTGTTCTCCATCTAATCGTTAATCTGATTTTTATTTATTTATAAACCTATTTCAGCCAAAGAAGTTCTTTAAACATCTTTATAGCTGGTTACCTCAGCGTCGCTCCACAGGTCTTCAAGGTCGTAATATTCTCTGGTTTCAGGATAAAATACGTGTACAACCGTGTTGAAAAAGTCTACCAGAACCCATTTTGCCCCCAAAAGTCCTTCCACATGGATGGATTTGAGACCCAGTTCTTCGCGGCATCTTTTTTCAACGTTTAGGCTAATGGCCTTGATCTGTGTAGTGGAATCACCTTCACAGATGATAAAAAAATCGGCAGGGGCATCGTCTATGTGCCTCAAATCCAATTTTACAATGTTTTTACCTTTGATGTCCTGAATTGCGTCGATGATCAGGTTGTTGAGGGTTTGGTCTTCAGCGCGTAATTTTACGGCTACCGTTTGTCTTTTACTCAAAAAAAATATTTTTGTCTTTATGAAAAGTGTATCAAATTTACAAAATGTTGACGGCTTACACATCTTTTGGTAAAAATCATCTTCATTTTGAGACGATTGACTCTACCAATACTTTCGCCCAGAATCTACTATCAAAAAGCAGTCCAATGGATGGAACTGTCATTTCTGCAGACTTTCAGACCCATGGAAAAGGACAATTTGACAGAAAATGGCTTTCAAATGCCGGAGAAAACCTAAGTTTTTCAATCATCCTCTATCCTACTTTTTTGGTTCCTACCGAACAATTTTACCTAAGCATGATGGTGGCTGTATCGGTTTCAGAAGCAATCGACCAACTCACCGGACTAAAAACCCTTATCAAATGGCCCAACGACATCTATCTTGGCCACCATAAACTTGCCGGCATGCTCATTGTCAATCAAATGATGGGTATGAAATGGTCTGCAGCAGTAGTTGGCATCGGACTGAATGTCAACCAACTTGTTTTTGACCCTCTTCTAACCAATCCCACATCGCTGGCCCTGGCATCCCAAAAATCATTTAACCTGTCGATTGTGCTCCAATCCTTATTGAAAAGAATGGAGGATGACTACAATCACGTTTTAAAGACCAGAGATTTTACAAGGTTGAGCAGCATGTACCAGCAAAAAATGTTGGGTTGGAGGCAGGAAGTGAAATTTCAAAAAATCAATGAAACTACGATTCAATCGGGAACCATCCTGGGTATTGACGAGCTGGGAAAACTGTTGATCGGGCAAAACAGCGAGGTTACGGGTTTTGTCAATGGAGAAATCAAGCTGATTTTTTAAATAAAAAAACCGCACTTCAATGAAAGTGCGGTCCTTTTATGGGTTCTCTTCCTGAATTAAGCCTTCTGAGATTCTACGTAAGAGATGGCTTGGCCAACTGTTTGAATCTTTTCTGCTTCTTCGTCTGGAATGGATATGTCAAATTCTTTTTCAAATTCCATGATCAACTCAACTGTATCCAGTGAGTCAGCTCCCAGGTCATTGGTAAAACTTGCTTCAGGCGTTACTTCAGATTCATCAACACCCAAGCGGTCAATAATGATCTTTTTTACTTTTTCTGCAATGTCAGACATTCTAATTTGTTTTTTTTGATTTAAAAAATTTTAGCCGGAAGGCGTTTAAATGCCCCCTTCCGAATAATAATGCAAAGTAAGCACTAAGAAAATTCCTAGACAAGCTATTTTACGAGAATTTTAACATTATTAAAAAATATAATACCAGTTACTTTGTTGATATATAGTTTATTACATATTCAAAACTATGAAAAATGCAAAATCTTATCCCGGGGTTAAATTGTTGGGGCAGTCGGAGGAGAAAAAAGATGTAGAATCAAGGACAAAACAGTCATTTAATTTAGGTAGAGCGATCAAAATCATAGCAGTGGTCTTGGCAGATTGTCTTAAATTTAGGCTGAAATTTTTCTACGATTATGCATTATTACAGTTTGGGCAATTTGCCGAAGAAAAGGCATACCCAATTCAGAAAAGAAGATGGCTCTCTCTATAGCGAACAATTGTTCTCTACAGAAGGATTTAGCGACAATTATTCACTGCTTTACCACAACCAGCCGCCTACTCAAATCATCCAGATTGCCGATCCGGTAGATGTGAGCCCCAATGTGGTACTCAACAAACAGCTTTCACACAGAAGTCTCAAGGGTTTTGACATTGCACCTGTTGGCGATTATCTGGAGAGCAGAAAACCGGTGCTTGTCAACAACGATTGCAAAATCATTTTGGCAGCACCCATGGAAAGTACAGAAAAGTACTTTTATAAAAATGCCGATGCAGATGAGATCCTATTTATCCATGAAGGAAGCGGCACCCTCAAGACCATGTATGGCAACCTGCCTTTTGAATACGGAGATTACCTTGTCATCCCGCGTGGTACCATTTATCAAATGGAGTTTACCACAAGTCAAAACCGTTTGTTTATTGTAGAATCTGTAAGTGCGGTTATTACTCCCAGGAGATATCGCAATGAATTTGGTCAGCTGATGGAGCATTCTCCATTTTGCGAACGCGACATCCGCAAACCTCAAGACCTGCATGCCATTGACGAAAAAGGAGACTTTTTGCTTTACATCAAAAAGCAGGATCAGATGTATCCGTACCACTATAAATCGCACCCTTTTGATGTAGTGGGCTGGGACGGTTATGTTTATCCTTATGCCTTTTCCATCCATGATTTTGAGCCCATTACCGGAAGGGTACACCAACCACCTCCGGTGCATCAAACTTTTCAGACCCGTGGTTTTGTAGTTTGTTCGTTTGTACCCAGGTTGTATGATTACCACCCAATGGCCATACCAGCTCCTTACAACCACAGCAACATCGACAGTGATGAAGTGTTGTACTATGTAGATGGGGACTTTATGAGCAGAAAGAGTGTGGAAAAAGGTCAGATAACGCTGCATCCGGGGGGCATTCCGCATGGCCCTCACCCCGGCACGGTTGAAAAAAGTATTGGAGCCAAAGAGACCAAAGAACTAGCTGTAATGGTGGATACCTTTAAACCACTATCACTCACAGACCATGCCTTAATGATAGAAGACAAAAACTACCCATATAGCTGGGTACATTAATAAACAATACAACTATATCAAAATGGAAACACAAATCAAATCTTCAACGCATACCAACAACGATACATTTCCGATCAACGGCACCGACCACATAGAATTTTATGTGGGCAACGCAAAACAATCGGCTCTTTATTATCAACACTGTTTTGGTTACGAACTGATTGCTTATAAAGGCCCTGAAACCGGAAGCAGAGACGTAGCATCGTATGTGTTGCAACAAGGCAAAATCAGACTGGTGCTTACTTCCACATTAAAGGATGATCATGAAATTGCAAGACATGTTGCCAAACATGGTGATGGTGTAAAAGTATTGGCACTGTGGGTTGATAATGCTGCCGAAGCCTACGAAAAAGCAATGGCCCGGGGAGCTGATTCTGCATTTGAGCCTTATACCATGCAGGATGAATATGGAGAAATCAAGCTAGCGGCCATCAAAACCTATGGTGAAACCATTCATACCCTGGTAGAAAGAACACAATACAATGGTGCCTTTATGCCCGGCTTCGTTGCTAAAAAGAGTGAAGCTCCGGTTAAAAGCATAGGCTTGAAATATGTGGATCATTGTGTAGGCAATGTAGAGTTAGGTGATATGAACAAATGGGTGAAATTTTACCAGGATGTACTTGGCTTTAAATTGTTGATCACATTTGATGACAAGGATATTTCTACCAAGTACACAGCTCTAATGAGTAAGGTGGTGAGCAATGGCAATGGGTACATCAAATTTCCCATCAACGAACCTGCCAATGGAATTAAAAAATCGCAGATTGAAGAATACATAGAATTTTATAAAGGGGCAGGAGTACAACACATTGCCGTGGCAACAGACAACATATTGGAAACTGTAAGTGCTTTGCGGAATAATGGGGTAGAGTTTTTGTATGTCCCGGACAATTATTACGAAGACTTAATTGAAAGAGTAGGTTCCATTGACGAAGACATTGAGTCGCTCAAAAACCTCAACATTCTGGTAGACAGAGACGATGAAGGGTATTTGCTGCAAATATTTACCAAGCCGGTTCAGGACAGGCCCACAGTGTTTTACGAAATCATACAGCGCAAGGGTGCAGTATCTTTTGGCAAAGGCAATTTTAAGGCCTTGTTTGAAGCCATCGAGAGAGAGCAGGCATTGAGGGGGACATTGTAATTGAGATTATTAATTAATTTAAATCAACCATATGAAAAGTATTTATGCATTCCTTTTATTATTGCTGATTCCTTTGTCATCAAAGGCACAGGTTGACTGTCAGTATGTCAACCAGGGTTTCGAGGACTGGTATGATGCCACAAGTATTTATTTTGAACCGGGAGAAGAGCCCAGCAATCCTATCTTTTTGCCTGATAATCATATTCCCTTGTTCAGATTTATTACCATGGCTTTTGCAGGTGGCTTTTTTCTTGAGCCGGGAACAGAAGAGTACAATGCTTTCTGGGGGATTGGCTTTGGTGTTTCCAGGAGCTTCGACGCCTTCAGGGGTGAAAGTGCACTTCGTATAGGAGGTGATGCCAACTTTAGTGTCGCTGATCTATACACGGTAAATTCATGTACAGAAAAACCGGCAATGGCACAGTTTAGCTATAAACATATAGGAACGGGAAGTGACACACTCGGCTTTCTCATGGTTATTGACACATCGGTAACCTCAGTACCGGGTGATCAGGCAGATCTGGATGCACTGCCAGGTTACATCTTCCATACAATTGTGAGCAATTCAGACGACACTTCTTATACTACAGTGACACTGCCATTTGTTATTAATCATCCTGAGATAGAGACAGACACCATGTTAACTTTTATCATCGTAAATGGAGATATTAATTACTTCCAGGGAGGAGGAGTGAGTTACTTTCTCATAGATGATATCAAACTTGGCAATTTTGTTACGATTGACAACGACGGTGATGGCTATGCAGCTAATGTAGATTGTGATGATGACAATGCTACGATCAATCCGGGTGCTACTGAAATAGCCAATAACAATATTGATGAAGACTGCGATGGTGTAGCACTCATCATAGATGTTGATGGCGACGGTTACAATTCTGATGTCGATTGCAATGACAATGTAGCTGCTATAAATCCGGCTGCCACCGAAATTGCCAATAATGACATTGACGAAGATTGTGACGGCATCGCTTTAATCATAGACTTTGACGGTGATGGATTCAATTCGGACGTCGACTGTAATGATAGTATAGCTTCCATTAATCCCGGTGTAACTGAAATACCCAATAATGATATTGATGAAGATTGTGACGGCATTGCCTTGATTATTGATGTAGACGGTGATGGATTTAATTCTGATCTTGACTGTGATGATAACAATGCAGGTATCAACCCTAATGCTGTAGATATTGCCAACAATGGAATCGATGAAGATTGCGACGGGTCTGATTTTATTAGTTCTACTGCCAATCCGCTGTTCCAAGCATTGATAGTATCTCCCAACCCATTTACTTCTGAACTGACGATAACTTTTGACAAGCCCATTTCACAATATGTTTTGGTTCATGCAGATGGAAGATGGATGTCCACTCAGGTGGTGAAAAGCAATACAGTCCTGATTTCAACCAATCAATTAATTGCAGGTCTATATTTCTTGCAGGTATTTGATGAAAATGGGAATAGTGTAATAAGAAAAGTAGTTAAACAATAAACATAATTATGTATAAAATGTATGTTCGGGATGTTTTCGGAGATTTTAAAAATGGAATTATCTTCGGACATATAACAAAATGCGATCGAAAGAAGCCGGCTGTAGCAAAATACAGTTGGCTTCTTTTACTTATGATAGGGCATTTCACTTCACTGCATAGTCAGAAATTACCTGAATACAATGCTGTTTTTAATGATCTCGTTGTATCCAGGATTGACATTACAATAGATCCTGATTCCCTGCGTTCCCTTCTACTTCCTTCCAATGTTGAAAAGGACCACGAATATCCAGCAAACTTTGTCTGGGACAATGGAGTGAAAAAGGATACTGTAAAAAATATTGGATTCAGGCTTAGGGGAAATACTTCGCGCCATTCTGCGAAAAAATCATTCAAGATAAAATTCAATCATTACGGCAGCGGAAAATTTTATGGTTTGTCCGACATGAATCTCAATGGTGAGCACAATGATCCATCGTTGTCACGGGCCAAAATTGTATGGGACCTAATGCGAAAGGCAGGTCTGGAAGTACCTCGCGCCAATCATGTAAGGCTATATATTAACAATGAATACATGGGCATCTACCTCAATGTAGAGCACATAGACAATGATTATTTTCAAAGTCGGGGGCAGAATGGAGATGGCCAAATTTTTAAATGCTTATACGGCAGTGATTTTATATATCGGGGCAGCAATCCCAATTCTTATCCAGCTACGGTCTATGAACCCCAAAACCACAAGGATGGAGCCAATTATTATGATTTAATAGAATTCATCAGGGTCCTGGGTTTGAAAGACAATACCAATTATCGGTGTATGCTGGAAGAAAAATTTGAAGTAGACAACTATCTCAAAACGATGGCCATGGAAGTGTTGGTAGGGCATTGGGATAATCCTACCTTCAATAAAAACAATGCCTATGTTTATATACCCACTGACGATGTGCGTGTGCAGCTGTTGTCGTACGATGTAGACAATACTATGGGCATCGATTGGTTTGGGGAAGACTGGGCAAATAAGAACATTTACTCATGGGCTGAGCCCAAGGATGAGCGGCCATTGTTTTACAATTTGCTTTCTGTACCAGCATACAAAAACAGGTATGGTTATCATATCAAAACCTGGCTGGAAACATTTATGAAAGAAGACAGCATCATGCAGCTTGCATATAAAATCAGAGACCGGATCAAGCCCTATCGAGGCAGCGATGTCTATTCCGGACTTGATTATGGATTTGACTATGATGACTTCATTGCCAGCTTTGACCAGATGAATGATCGGCATGTTAAATATGGCATCCGTGAATATTTTAATAAAAGATTGACCTCTGCCAAATCACAGCTACAGAATACAGCCATCGTTCCATATTTTGGCAATCGTCATATATCCTACCTCAACGGAAAACTGGACTTGAGTTTTGAAGCCAATTCGTCAAGTCATGTGGTGGTACAATTGGATTATAAGTTTGAGAACGAAAACTGGCAAACCGTAGCTATATCTGACAATGGTCTGGGTGGTGATGAGGTTGCTGACGACCACCGGTATCATTTCACATGGTCGGGGTCGCAGCCGGGCACATTTTATTACAAAATGAAGGCCACCGATGAAACAGGAAAACAGGGAATATGGCCGGTGTGTGGACAATTTGAATACAGTGTTGGCTACAATGAAGTACCACCCTTATTCATCAATGAATGGATGGCAGACAATACCGACATCAAAGATGAAGCCGGTGAAGCAGAAGACTGGATTGAAATTTACAATGGCGGTGAGGAAGACATCTATTTGGGTCAGTACTACCTTTCAGACAATCTGCAAAAGCCGGATAAATGGTTGATGCCGGATATCACCTTACCTGCCAAATCATGGGTAAGTTTTTGGGCTGATGAGGATGGATCACAGGGATCTGGACATGCTAATTTTAAGTTGAGTAAAGACGGAGAATTCATCGGTATTTTTGACAATGCCGACAATTATTTTGCTCCTATTGATACTGTAAGATTTGGACTAAGTCAAACGAATGTTGCTTATGGCCGATATCCGGATGGGGGGGCTTTGGTTGGAAAATTAAGCTTACCCACAAAAGGGGAAACCAACGTTTTTACTACTACAAATGATGTTCTTAATAAATTCAAACTTTTCCCCAATCCTACCTATTCAATTATCACAGTACTGCATTCAGATCATTGGGAATTTTTAAATATTTCTAATTTAAATGGAACTGTTCTTGCACCTGCCAAAACAATAATCCCAAATGGAATTGAATTAGATACTAGTGACTTGCCTGACGGTGTTTATACAATAACTCTTCAATCAGCAACAGGTAAAACAAAAGTTGTAAAATGGGTGAAACAAAAACCTTAGTTAAAAGGGTGAAAGTCTGAACTAAAACTTACCAGTTCTTTCAATAGATCCATAATTTAAAACTAGCTGAATTTTTGCTAGTTTTTGTTTCTAAAATGTATACGCCGGGCTTAATGGTATTGGGTATGGTAATAGGTTCCTGTAATGAGGAAATGATTTGATTTCCAGTTAAATCAAAAATAGACCATTGAACAACGCGTTCAGAAGAATGAGTAAAGATTTGGTTACCAGGTTTAATAGGATTGGGGTAGATCCCCCCTTTCTCTCCTTTTTCTGTCTCTGTTACCATGGTAACCTTACATAGTTTTATCACTGCGTCTTTATCTTCACACAGTTCATCATTTTGATTTATAAATACTTTAGAGCTTGGGGCTTTATTTAATATATCACAAATAAATGGAATCTGACAATAATTTAACATTGGATTCTTGTCAATCATTAAATAATACTGCTTATTGGGGATATAAACATGGGCAAAAACATTTGCTGATTTAACATTTAACAAAGCATCGATATTTTTCAGGTTTACATTATCCGAAAGTCTTAACCCACTTAATTCTTTTACATTTTCCAAGCCCTTTAAATTGATGAGAGAATCTAAGCTGACCAAGCCAATAAGATTAATAGAATCCGGGTACAAAAAGGTTGAAAGAAAATTTTTTGGATAATTTTTAATGTTTTCCACATGCAGCCCATTGGTGATAACCACACTCTCTAGGCTCGCCTCATTAGAAAATGAATCGAAATCAAATAAATAAACATTTTTTATACGATTGTAACTCTCGATTCCTTTAAAAGATAGCTTATGTATTTTGTCACCATTTATAGAAATATTATTTATAAGCGAGGGTCTATTTTGACCTTCGAACGAAAAGTCTCTTCTCAAGAATAGAGTAAGATTTTCTACCAGACTATCTATAAAAATACCATTTAGATTTTCAATAAAGTCGTTGGAGCGTATAGTAAGATTTTTAACATATTTTAGCCTCAATTTTTCAAAAATATAATTCCCTGAAAAGATTAGATTTGAAGCCTCTCTCAACCCTGAAAGCGGTTTTAAGGAAATTTTACCAGTATTTTTACTTTGAAGTGAAACTTGAAAAGCATAGTTCAGATTTTCAAGGCCAGACAAATTAACCAAGCTGTCTTCTTCTATTGTAAGACCCCATTTGCAATATTTTAATTTAGTTAGCGCGTTGATGTCCTTTATAGAATTGTTTTGAATGAGAACGCCATTCTTTATGCTATCAATGTTGTCTAACCCAGCAAGAGAAGTAAGTTTTTTGTTTGCAATGATAAATAATTCGCATTCCTGTGTTCCTATAAGTTGCTGAAATGGCAACAGGCTTGTGATATTTCCTTGCTCACTTTCTCTAATAGAAAATCCAATGGGTCCCAAATTTTTGCAATTAGGAAACTTGATGGGAAAGCTATCAATCATTGCTTGATTATGAAATACTATATTATTGTCTGGACACTGTGCTTGTGCAGAACAAAAGAGCAGGAGTAAGCAAAAAATATGTAAAAATTTCATTGACAGCAAAGTTCCTTTTCACAATCCACAACAGAGATATCCCATGTATCAAAATCATCGCATCTGCCCCCTGCTGCCCATGTTCTGACTATAACATTTCCTCCACAGGGCGAGCAGATATCAACTCCAGGTGCTCCACCAGTTAACACACCATAATTATGACCTAATAATCCTCCGCAACCATCTACCCCAATGGAATAATAAACTCCATCCAAATCGCATGATAAACGAACGCAACAATTGTCAAGAACAGTTACACTACAGCCACATACAATCTCTGTTCTAGGGTAGGAATATATTTGTTGGGATTCAGGTATTTCAACATTTTCAGAGCACGACATAAGGATAAGAAAGAGGGTGAAATTAACCCAAACTAAAGTTTGAAGTTTGAAGTACTTTTTCATGTTTTATAACAAATGTAATATAATATTTGTCGTTTGTTAATAGTTTACAATTATAATTTCATATTTTGTCCCAATTTAGGTTAATAATTAATAATGTGATTTAATGATTATTCCGATAAACTGAGAACTTATTAAGAAAATAGTTTTAATGCCATAATGGCTTTCATTTAAACAAAAATAGATATCCATATAAGTCTAACTTATATTAGAGGATAGTCAATCCATTGCATCTGTTTTGAATTTCAAATTTTAACTGTATTTAATACTGATAAAAACCCTTATCCTCATTAAAACTTGATGTCAAAACTAGCCTCGATAGAAAGTCCTTTGATTTTGGACTCTGTTGGCGCATTGTGATTGGGGCCGAGGTAAATGACAGGCAGGTTGTCCATATCCATTTTATAAACAGCGATAGAATAAGCGGGCTGCACCCTGATTTGAGCCCCTGTACCCAATGGTACCAAAAAGGCTGCATTGATGCCATATACTCCCCCACCTTTTTTATCAACTGTAGCATTGACTTCTCCGAAAAACAAATCCTTTTGTTCATTTTTAAAAGTTGAATAGCCATAGCCAAAATGGGCGCCGAGGCCAATAAAACGAATGGGGAAAAGTTGGTATTGAAATGTAAAAAAGTTGTGGTGTGCACCAATAGAATAAGTAGCAATATTGGGACTGATCATTGTCAAAACTCCTTCAGCCGTATGCGTTTTATTGTATCGTGCATATTCAATGGTAAAGCACGACTTTTTATTGCCAAAACCCATGTGCAGGTGAAAGCCGCTGTAATTGTGGTCATCCGAAAAAGATTTTGTTAATCCGGGATTGGCGGCATTGATTTGATCCAGGAGGTCAGAAAAGCCTGACATGGTAAAATCGGCAATGTTGTATCCTACACCCAGCGAAGTATAGCTGCCTTGTGAAAAAGCACTTGTGGAAAGTCCTGCCAAAATGATGCTGATGGCCAGGGTTTTGAGGGTAAGAGCGGTCTTTTCGAAAAGATAAAAATTGGGTTTCACATTAAAAATTTGATCAAAATTAAAATAAAATATACCAGAACCCGGGCTTTAGTGGAATAATTTTTCGAATTTTGAGCTAATTCAGAGAAAAATATTGATTTTAAAATAGTTCCAAATGGTAAAATGGTTTGTGTTATTTATTATGTGTTTTGCGGTAACAGAAGGTTTTGCACAATGCGATTCTCTTGATTTGGAAAAATTAAAAACTACTCTTTCCTATCTGGATTATTTGCCATCTCTAAACTACATTAAACTGACATTTGAAAAGGCAGGAGAAGATTCACTGGGATTTTATTATGGAAGATGTGTATGGGAGGGGGATGGCAAGTGCTTTCCCTATAAGGAATACATGGTACAATCGAAAGCAAACCTTAACTACATACGTTACCAGTGTTATGATCTCAACACTTTCATTCATATTCAAAAACAAATAGAAGCCGAACAGGTTATCCAAGTATTGGAAGGGAAAGAATATCGCACCATCCTGGGCAATTTTCTAGTCAACTATATGGAGGCTCCATTTGAAGAAAAAAGTTGTGTGGCGCAAAAACAATACATGATTGAGTTTTTGAGATTTAAGTGATAAGATTTTATCGGAGGCGCGGAGCGCTCCCTACACCGCTGCTGCGGCATAGGGACAAGTGAGCGGCAGAGCGGTGAAAACCTTACGCTAGGCGCTTCGCCATCACCCAGTAACTGTAATTTTTTTCATTACTTCCCTTTCAAACAATGGAGAGGGCAAAGCGGCGGAGCGGAGAGCGCTCTCTACACCGCTGCTGCGGCATAGGGACAAGGGAGCGGCGGAGTGGTGAAAACCTTACGCTAGGCGCTGAACGCTAGGCGCTTCGCCTTAACCCTGTAATGATAAGAAAGGCAGTGACAATTTTTCCTAGCACCATTTAACTATCAAGCCATGGTCATCTTCTTTATGGATTTGTTGTTGCTGCGACAAGGATGTCGCAGTTCACAGCTAAAAAAGCCCACTGGGCTTTTTTTTAACGCTGCTCATCTCGCTTCAAAAGCTCACTATCTACTTCTGTTTTGAATTTGTTGTTGTAAAATGGCAGTGACGCTTTTCCCTCGCACCGCGCTTTCTCGTCGCCGCGGTCACGGAGGACCGCGGTTCCTTCGCTTCAAATGCACACTGTGCATTTGATCCCTATATTTTTTCCACAGGAAAAAATGTAGGGACCGCATCGGTCACACTGAGGGGCTTAACTAACCGCAATGATTTTCTTCAGGAAAATCATTGCTATAGGTATAAATAAAAAAAGTCCTTAAGATTGCTCTTAAAGACTTTTAAAAAAAGGCAGTGACCTACT
>CALMWS010000207.1 GCA_937870795.1 uncultured Bacteroidota bacterium
TATATCCCAAATTATAATAAGCATTTGCATATTCAGGGTTTAGTTCAATGGCTTTCTCGTATGCCGTTATCGCCCTTTCATAGTCACCTCTATTAGTATGGTTATTACCCAAATTATTATAAGCTTCCGCATATTCAGGGTTTAGTTCAATGGCTTTCTCGTATGCCGTTATCGCCTTTCCATAGTCACCTCTTTCAGAATAAGTATATCCCAAATTATAATAAGCATTTGCATATTCAGGGTTTAGTTCAATGGCTTTCTCGTATGCCGTTATCGCCTTTTCATAGTCGCCTCTTTCACCATAATTATATCCTAGATTGAAATAAGCTTCTGCATCTTCAGGGTTTAGTTCAATGGCTTTCTCGTATGCCGTTATCGCCTTTTCATAGTCGCCTCTTTCAGAATAAATATATCCCAAATTATAATAAGCATTTGCATATTCAGGGTTTAGTTCAATGGCTTTCTCGTATGCCGTTATCGCCTTTTCATAGTCGCCTCTTTCACCATAATTATATCCTAGATTGAAATAAGCTTCTGCATCTTCAGGGTTTAGTTCAATGGCTTTCTCGTATGCCGTTATCGCCTTTTCATAGTCGCCTCTTTCACCATAATTATATCCTAGATTGAAATAAGCTTTTGCATCTTCAGGGTTTCGTTCAATGGCAATCTCGTATGCCGTTATCGCCCTTTCATAGTCGCCTCTTCTAGTATGGGTAATACCCAAATTTTTATAAGCTCCTGCATCTTCAGGGTTTCGTTCAATGGCTTTCTCGTATGCCATTATTGCCTTTTCATAGTCGCCTTTTTCGAAATATGAATTTCCTTTTTCAACATCATCAACTATTTTTCTTTTCTTTCTTGGCAGTGTAGTTGATGTTTTATTTATACTGGATTCAGTATATTTCGATATGAGTATACCCCGTAGTCTTTCGGGCTCTAACTTAGATACTTCTACGCTTAATCCCTCCTTATCAGCTAGATAAGATAACACAGGCAAGGCATAATCATGATTTAAATCCAAACATCCCAATTCTTTTGCTTTTTCCTTTCGAGTATAAAAAGCATTTAAAAAGTCTACAAAAACACCTACAAACGAAAAAGGAACATCGGCATAAATTTGCCTTTTTTGATAATACAACACATACAGTCTGTCTCTTACATAAAAGTATTTGGTATTGCCTTGTGCTTGTTTGCTGCTGACTACATAATAATTGTCAGTAAGCCAGGCAAAAGATCGGGCTATGTCTTTTTGCTCGAGTGCTGGTTCAAAGTATGCTGCCAGTGCACTTTGAGTCATGTTTTCACCCTTACGGATGAGCATATCAAAGAGGATTTTTGACTTAGCTGGTATGTCGTTGGTGATATCCTGATAATAGGTGGTGAGTTCGTCGATGATACCATCCAGCAACTGTGCAGTCTCTAAAATGTTTTTTTCCAGAATTAGTTTGCTCAAAATGACTGCCAATCTTGGACTACCCCCGGTAAACTTTGAGATGGCTTTAATCTTATTTTTCGATTTTTTCAAATTTTCTAATTGGCCATCGTCATAATTGAATAAGTGAGCCAATTTGTCATAATAAGCTAAAAAATCATCAGTGGTCCATGGCTCTATATCCAACTTTTTAAATACATGAAACAATCGTTTGGAGTAGTCATTATCCAGATCAGGTCTCAGACTCGATCCAATGATGGTGATTTCGTTAAAATCAGAAAGAAATTCTCTTAATCTAGAGCTCTCAATTTTATCTAACTTTGGGATAAAAGTTTGCAGGTTTTCCTGAGTAACAAAGACATGGCTTATTCCTGTTTCCTTTAAGTTGCTTATTGCCTCTTTCAATCTTTGTTTTGACTTTTGCCATTGAATATCAGATATGGTCCATTTTGGTGCTGTATCAATGAGTTTACCCCCCTCAATTAAGGTTGCAATAACATCCAGCAGATCTGCTGCAAAATTGATGTTTTCCTGTTCTTCCGGTAATTGGTAAAAAATACTAGCTCTAAAATCATCCGATTGGTCATGATGTATTTTGAGCAATTTCGTAAAAAATGATTTACCGATACCTCTTGGCCCATGAAGCACAAAGTGCTGATTACTTCCCTTTTTGAGACAGACCTTCATTTCAGACAATATAATGTCCAATAACTTTTCTCTGCCTGTGGCCAATGCAAGCACGTCTTCGCTTGACATTTCAAGGGGGTTGTATTTCTTTACGAGCACTGTTGTCATATTACATCATTTTTTTACGCCACCAATTGCGGACAATTTCGAAGGAGAAGTCAATTTGATTGTTTTCATCAATAATGATAAACTCGTGATTGTCCAATATCAATAGCACACTATATGCATTTTCATCTTTGATGGCTTTTAAGAGCTCATTTTCCCTAAGTCGTGGATTTTTATAGATATGAGACAATATATTTTTTGACAAGACAATATTTTCGGGTGCAAGGCTTGCGAATCTTTCATTAAACTGATACTCAAAGTCTTTTACAATATTGGGATAAACATATTTATCATATATAATTTTGATACCTTCGGTTTCACCGTTCCAATGGGTATTTATGCTGAAAACAAAATACCGCAAAAACTGGGGTATACAATCCGGCATCAAACTGATGATTTCATCAATTTCTGCATCTTTCAATGGTAGATGCATTGTACTTAATTGCTTAATCAAAGTTTTTGCTTCTTCTTCGGTGAATTTTGGCAATGTCTGAGTCAGGACTCCACCCAATAGTTTTTGAGAGATACCCAAATCTTCAAGCTGGTTATGCAGATTTAAGGAGCCACAAATAGCCTGCGAAATACCAATATTTCTCCACGATCTCAAAGTGGTGAGTACTGCCTCAATCTCCAACTTTGTGCTTTCTTTATTGGCTTCTGCAATATTTTCAAATAAAAAGGGCAACTCATCCAAAACCATTATAATATGCTTGTTTTGCTCAACAAAAAACTGAGTTAGCAGTTCCTTCAGTGGATTTGTATAGGAAAGTGCAACATTGCGCAGCTTAACAGATCCCAGATAAGGAAGATCAATCTCCTCAACATGGTCAGTGATGACATCGATCAATTTTTTTGGAATGCTTTGTGCCTTTTGCATATAGTCTCGCATCTTGCTTCTCCAGGTGTGTGGCAAAGAGAGATATATGTTTTTGTAAAGATCATGAATGCTATCATATGTCTGGCAATTCAGGTCAATGACAATTATTTCAGGGTTTTCAACACTTATCAATCTTACAATTTCAGCCAGCACTGAGCTTTTACCTGTTCTCCTGAGACCAAGCAATAAAAAACTGTTCTTTGAGACCAAAATTCCTTTGAGATGTTTTACAAAGTCTTCTCTTCCAAAAAAATCATCACCTGACACTGGTTGATTGCCAAAAATGTTGTCCATTTGATTATGCATTTTTGTATATATACGCAAAAACGCATAATCAAGTTTCAATAATACGCAAAATTAAATATACGCAATAACACATAATTGCTTAAATATTTATAAATAACAGATATTCAGTTATTTACTTTCCAATACAAAACCTCGAAAAAATCGAATCCAACAGATCCTCACTAGATATGCTGCCCGTGATCTCACCCAAATGATGTAGCGCCTGCCGGATGTCCATGGCAATAAAATCGCCGGTCACGCGGGTATCCAGTCCCAGTAAGACCCGCTGCAGTGATTCATGACTCTTGTGCAGGGCGTCATAATGCCTGGCATTGGTGACCAGGGTGCGGTCCTGGATGGTGGCATCGCTTACCACCGCTTCGTACAGGCGTGTCTTGAGGTAATCGATGTTCATCTTATGGAGGGCAGAGGTAGTGATGATGTGCGAATCGTTCACCCCATCTACATGGTATTGACTGGCATCTACGTATGGGCTGAGGTCCATCTTGTTGAGCAGAATAAAAAACTGCTCGGTGCCACTGAGGTATTTTTTGAGATCTTCAGCCAGATCGGCAGGACTGCTGGTGGTAACATCTACCACAAATAAAACGAGATCGGCCCTGGATATTTTTTCCATCGACCTTTCAATGCCGATCTTTTCAATTTCATCCTGGGCATGTCGGATGCCGGCGGTATCGATAAAACGAAAGACCAGGCCGTTGATGTTCATGGTTTCTTCAATGGTATCGCGGGTGGTGCCCGGAATAGCCGATACGATGGCCCGCTCTTCGTTGAGCAGGGCATTGAGCAGGGTCGACTTACCGGCATTGGGCCTGCCTACGATGGCGGTTGCTACCCCGTTTTTCATCACATTGCCCAGGTAAAAAGACTGGATAAGATCCGCGATTACTTTCTGAATGTCTATTACCAGCGCACGCAGTTTTCCACGGTCGGCAAATTCCACATCTTCTTCCCCGAAGTCGAGCTCCAGTTCTATGAGGGCAGCAAAATCAATCAACTCCTGTCGCAGGGTCGCTATGGTATGTGAAAATCCGCCCTTCATCTGCTTCATGGCCAACTCATGGCTCGCAGCAGAATCCGACGCAATCAAATCTGCCACCGCCTCCGCCTGACTGAGATCCAACTGACCATTCAGAAAAGCCCTTAGGGTAAATTCTCCTCTTGTAGCCGTCCTGGCTCCATGCCTCAAAAACAACTGCATCACCTGCCCAAGTATGTACGACGAACCATGGCACGACAACTCCACTACATCTTCTTTTGTATAACTTTTGGGTGATATAAAAATACTGGCCAATACCTCGTCCAGCACCCCACCCTTCTCATCTACGATCTTGCCCAGGTGTATGGTATGGCTCTCACATTGCTCCAGGTCCTTGCCTTTAAAAAACCGATTCACCAGTCCAATACACCCTTTCCCAGACAATCGGATCACGCCTATAGCCCCCACTCCCGGAGGAGTCGCCAATGCAATGATGATGTCGTTTTGCAAATGATTCATGCCACAAAGATACGCCTTCGACATTCAACAAAAAAGTTACCTGGGCGGGGTATCGGGGTAACCGGGTAGCGGGATGACCGAACGATTGCTAAGAAGTAGCAAATTGATTGCCTCTGGCAATCAAAACAAAGGGAACCACGAGCTCCGCGAGTGGCGTCTACAAATCTAAATACGGTAGCGGGTTGACCAGAGATTGGAGCCTCGGTAGCCGGTCAGCGGTTGTCCGTTGCCGGTTACCCGGATACCTCCGATACCCCGATACCTCCGACACTCCGATCCCTACACTGGCTTTGCCAGCATAGGGACAGGTACCCCGATACCTCCGACACTCCGATCCCTACACTGGCTTTGCCAGCATAGGGACAGGTACCCCGATACCTCCGCTTTTTTTGCTAATTTGCAGGCATGTTGAAAAATGAAAATTACCGACTGGAGTGGTGTATAGATGATGCACTTACCTGTTTGCCAAATTTTCACTTGGTAGACCAGGTAGAATGGTGTTCGAGATTGGATCTGGATGGACTTACACCTGATATAACACAGGCCAAAATAGTAAAACAACAAAGTACGGTACCTGTAAAAGTTATGCTGCGATGCAGGGAAGGGGACTTTGTTTATACCAAAACTGAAGTAGATGACATGATCGAAACCGGACTCCAATTCAGGGAGCTGGGTTATGACCGCTTTGTGTTTGGAGCCATTTGCGGTGGCAGGCTGGATTTGGAAGCCATCAACAGGGTGGCAGCGGCGTTGGCCCCTGCATCAATTTGTGTGCACAAGGCCATCGATGTTTCAGCTGATATTTTATCTGACCTTGTACTTTTAGCAGAAATAGGCGGTATCAATGAAATCCTGAGCTCCGGAGGTGCTGCCACAGCCATGCAAGGGGCGGAAGTGTTAAAAGCAATGCATGATGCGGCTCCACCTGAGATCACCATCATTGGTGCCGGTAAAATAACGCGGCAAAATGTGAGCGATCACCACGCGGTGCTGGGCCTGCGTCTTTATCATGGAAAAAGAATGGTCTAAAACGGGCTTTTGGCATGAAATTCGTACCTGTTTCTTATTAAAACAAGATCGATGTACAGAATTTGGGGGTTAATCGCCATTTTTTTGATAGTAGCAGGTTGTAAAACGGCTAAAATGCCGGGTAGTCAATTTTCGTCTAAAGGGTTTTCCTGGGACAATGCTACGGTGTATTTTATGCTCACCGACCGATTTTACAATGGCGACAAAAGCAATGATTTCCAACACCCTAAAGATGCACAACCCGCTCCGCTAAGGGGTTATATGGGTGGAGATGTGAAAGGCATTACCCAAAAAATAAAAGAAGGATATTTTGATTCATTAGGCGTAGACGTACTTTGGATGACCCCCCTTGTTGAAAACATCGAGGGCAGTGTAGATGAAGGCACGGGCAGATCGTATGGCTTCCACGGATATTGGACAAAAGACTGGACTGCCATCGACAAGCGGGTGGGTACTCCTTCAGAGGTAGCAGAAATGGTAAAAACGGCCCATGCCCACGGCATCCGTGTCATCATGGATGCAGTAATCAACCACACCGGACCTGTTACGCCAATGGATGTTAAATGGCCGGAAGAATGGGTAAAAACAGGGCCCCGTTGTGTGTACAAAGATTACGCTTCTACGGTCAACTGTACATTGGTAGACAACCTGCCAGATGTGAGAACCGAATCAACAAGTGAAGTCAACTTACCACCTTCATTAGTAGAAAAATGGAAAAAAGAGGGTAGATACGAGCAAGAAGTTAAGGAACTGGACGAATTTTTTAAGTCAACTGGTTATCCGCGTCGACCCTATTTTTACATCATCAAGTGGCTGACAGATCTCATCAAAGATTACGGCATCGATGGTTATCGGGTAGATACAGCCAAACACACCGAAGAGCAAGTATGGAACGACCTTTATAAGGAAGCAGCCAAAGCCTATGAAATATGGAAAAAAGCACATTCCAATGAATTAAAAGGTGCAACCGATTTTTATATGGTCGGCGAGGTATACAATTATTACATAAACAACGGCAGAATCTATGATTTTGGCGATAAGCAGGTGGATTATTACAATTTTGGTTTTCACGCGCTGATCAACTTTGACTTCAAATCAGACGCCCACATGCCGTACGAAAAATTGTTTACGAAATACAACGTAGCATTGCACGGTCCTCTTCAAGGTAAGTCGGTGCTCAATTACATCAGCAGCCACGACGATGGCGGCCCCTTCGACAAAGAAAGAAAAATGGCCCTTGACGCGGGCACCAAACTACTGCTTACCCAGGGTGCTGCCCAAATTTACTACGGCGACGAAACCGCACGAACCCTCACCGCCAAAGCCGATGGCGACGCCACCCTTCGTTCTTTCATGAACTGGGATGAAATGAACCAGGCAGATAAAAAAGCCGTGCTTCAACACTGGCAAAAAATCGGTCAATTCAGAAAACGCCACCCCGCCATAGGAGCCGGCAGTCACAACAAAATATCTGACGTTCCCTACGTTTTCAGTCGCACCCTCAAAACCGACAACACAGAGGATGCAGTGGTCATTGCCCTCGATGTCACCAAAGACTATGGCATGGCCGATGTTTCCATTCTCACCACCAACGGTCGGGTCAGGGATGCCTACTCTGGCAAGATCCACAAAGCCATTGGCGGCAAAGTCAGGGTTGATAAAGGCAAGGTGTACTTGTTCGAAAAAATTTAGACCGGCAACGGGGTAACCGGGTATCCGGGTATCCGGGTATCCGATACCTCCGATCCCTACACCGGTGCCCGGCATAGGGACAGGTGCTCCGATACCTCCGTAATCAGCGTTTTTGTTTGAAAAAATCTTTGACAAGCATGGAACATTCCTCCATCATCACGCCAAAGCTGATTTGAGTGTTGGGATGTAACAGTTCCCTGCTATAGCGCATAAATCCCCGTTTATCGTCCTGGGCGGCGTAAACGATGCGACCGATTTGGCTCCAATAAAGGGCACCGGCACACATTACACAGGGTTCGAGGGTGACATAAAGGGTGCATTCGTTGAGGTATTTGTGATTGAGGTACGAAGAGGCTGAGGTAATGGCAATAATTTCAGCATGGGCAGTGACATCATTGAGCAATTCGGTTTGATTATAGGCCCTTGCAACGATTTTATTGCCACAGGCTATGACAGCCCCTACCGGTACTTCGTCGGCGTCAAAGGCCTGTAGGGCCTCATTATAGGCCATTCGCATAAAATATTCATCGGTGAAAATACCTTCCATGCCAAAATTTTTGCCAAAAGTAAGCAAAGCTTAAAACTTTGAAAAAGTGCTTTTTTCGGCATCATTTTGGCAATTAAATATTTGTCCGTATTTTTGCACATGGAATCATTCAATACCAATAGCATCAAAATCCTCGAAGAGGCACTCACTTTTGACGATGTGCTGCTTATTCCAAGCTATTCCGAGGTTCTTCCAAGAGAAGTCAACATTACTACCCAATTCACTACCGACATCCGGCTCAATGCGCCCATTGTATCGGCGGCTATGGATTCGGTGACGGAATACAGGCTTGCCATTGCCATTGCGAGAGAAGGAGGGATTGGCATCATCCATAAAAACATGAGTATCCAGGCCCAGGCCGAGCAGGTGCGAAAGGTTAAAAGATCAGAGAGCGGTATGATCCTCGATCCTGTGGTGCTCCATCCGGAATCATTGGTCAAAGATGCCCACCACCTGATGAAAATCCATAAGATCGGGGGCATTCCCGTCATCGACCATCAAAATACACTTGTTGGCATCCTTACCAATCGCGACCTGCGATTTGAAACCGATTTGGCAAAACCGGTGAGCGAGATTATGACACGTGAAAAATTGATCACAGCTCCCCAGGGCACTACGCTGATGCAGGCAAAAGAAATCCTGCAGCAGTTTAAAATAGAAAAGTTGCCGGTCATAGACAACAATTATAAATTGGTAGGCCTCATAACCTACAAAGACATCATGAAGATCGAAAACTACCCCAATTCCAGCAAAGACAGTCACGGACGACTCCTGGTAGGGGCTGCTGTAGGAGTGACCCACGACATGCTGGATCGCGTTTCTGCATTGGTTGACGTGGATGTGGATGTAGTGACCGTTGATACGGCGCACGGCCACAGCAAGGGTGTTTTGGATGCTGTATACAATTTGAGAAAAGCATTTCCATACTTACAAATTGTAGGTGGCAACGTGGCAACGGGTGAAGGAGCAAGGGCCCTCGCCGAAGCTGGTGCCAATGCGGTTAAGGTGGGCGTAGGTCCGGGCAGCATTTGTACCACTCGTATTGTGGCGGGTGTGGGCGTTCCCCAACTTTCAGCCATCATGCACGCACATACAGGACTCAAAGGTACAGGTGTACCCATCATTGGAGATGGTGGCATACGTTACACAGGTGATATAGCCAAGGCACTGGTGGCAGGAGCCAATACCATCATGGCAGGATCCCTTTTTGCAGGCACCGAGGAAGCTCCAGGTGAAACCATCTTGCTGGAAGGCAGAAAATTTAAGGTATACAGAGGCATGGGCTCGCTGGGTGCAATGGAAGGCGGATCCAAAGACCGCTACTTTCAGGATGTAGAAGACGATATCAAAAAACTGGTTCCTGAAGGCATCGAAGGTCGTGTACCTTTTAAAGGTTCCGTTTCTGAAGTAATGGTGCAATACCTTGGTGGTCTGCGGGCCAGCATGGGTTACTGTGGTGCTCCTACCATTGCCGACTTACAAAAAAGTAAGATGGTAAAAATTACCAACTCCGGCATGAGGGAAAGTCACCCACACAATATTACCATCACCAAAGAATCGCCCAACTATTCTAAAAACGGTTAAACTCAGGCCAGATCCATACCTGCAGTGTGGGTCGACTTATATCGCCTGATCTCTCTGTGCATAACCCAAAACCAGAGAGGTGGTATCAAAGAGAGTAGCATCATACCCGGATAGCCGGTAGGCATTTGCGGACTTTCATCAAAGTGCCGCAAAATCTGGTATTTTCTGTTGGCCTGGTAATGATGATCGGAATGTCTCGTTAGTTCCAATAAAACCACCCTGCCCAATGAATGATTTGAGTTCCAGGAATGTACAGGCATCGTGCGCTCATAATACCCACTTTCATTTCGCTTGCGAACCAGGCCGTAATGTTCAATGTAATTGACGGTCTCCAATAATAGCATGCCCATTAGTGCAGCACCCAAATAATACAAAAGAATCCAGCCTCCAAAGAAAAAATAAATAATAAGAATGATGCAGAGCTGTACCATCTGAAACCACCACATTTGATTTTCCAGTGACCAAAATCCGATCCCATGTTTGCTGTTTTCTTTCAATTGTATCTTCCATGCCGATATCCATGAATCTCTGATAGACCTTATATAAAAACCATAGACAGTTTCACCTTTTCGGGCTGAAGCAGGATCTTCTTCGGTTGCTACTCTGAGGTGATGACCTTTGTTGTGTTCAATAAAAAAGTGGAGGTACAGTGTTGAAGCCAGCAATACTTTGCTCAATAGCTGTTCATAAGTCTTAGATCGGTGACCCAATTCATGGGCTACATTGATGCCAAGAACTCCGCATGATAAGCCAAATGCCGTGATTTTGCCCAGTCTCTCCCACCATAACAAACTTGCGTCTTGCATTTGCATCAGAAAATAATACCACAATAAATATTGCATGGGTACAAAGCAGTATAGTATCCAATCATAAACGCGAGCTGCACCTGCCTTTTGCTCTGCATCTTCATTCATATTGTGCGTATTGCCTCTCAATAACAATTCAAGTAAAGGCAGCAATCCAAATAAATAAATGAGGGCAGCAAAACAAACCCATCCTCTGCCCTGAAGCGAAAAATATACCACCAAAGGAACGGTATAGGCAATGCTGTATTTCCACATATTATACTTATTTATGATCGCAATTAAATTTGACTTATAAATAACTCAACCACCATTGCTCTTTATGGCTGGTCTTATATCGATCGTAAAAATAACACAACGGATATAAAAAAACAATGACACCAATCCAAACCATATACACCCCGCTCAACGAAAGACCTTCTCCAGGGACCACATACAAAAAAGGAAAGTGATTTTCGGGATTGTATACCTCGTCCATAGTGTGTCCACGCATAAAAAAAAGACCGGTAGCCAACGCATGAATAAGATAGAGGTGAAGTATGTAATAAAAAAAAGCTGTACGACCAAACACCGTAAGCATAGCCGTTAGCCTGTTCTTTACCCTTTCCAACACAGCCAGAAAAATCAAAGCAAAACCAAGCATGATCGACAAGTAAAGTAAAGATGCGGGGTATTTATCCACATTGATAAAGGAGAGAAAGGTGAGCAATGGTGTAGCTTGTACCGACCAGTCTATTGGGTCTCCATACCAGTTGGTAAAGCGAAGGAGTACGAAAAAAACAAGCAAACCCAAACCCATATTCAACAAGTTCTTTCTCCTTTTTTCTGCACTATAATCAGCTACAAACCACTGTCCCAGCCCATAGCCCAGCAGCATCACACCCGTCCATACCGGAAAGGCGTAGACCAACATAGCATTGTGTCCCGGCAAAATTTCATGGGCGGTAAAAAAGCCATAATGCAAAAAGTCCCACCATAGGGTAGCTTGAAAACCCGGATCATCTTCTACAAAATCAAAAGCATTATGCCCCATTACAATGACTAAACCCATCATCACCATCCATTGGGTAGGCACCTTAAAAAACACCAATATACCCATGATAATCATGCTCATACCAATGGCCCATATTACCTGGAAAGGAATGATTTCATAAGCAGGGTTAAAGGTCCAGGCCAGCGAAACAATAAATATTTCTGCAAACACCAGCCAAAGTCCCCGCTTCACAAGAAAAGAAGCCAACTCCGTTGTACTCTTTCTCTGTCCTTGCAAAAAGATCGAAGTACCAGACAACAACACAAAGGCCGGAGCACAAAAATGGGTAATCCAGCGTGTCATAAACAAGCCCGGACTGGTAGTTGCCAAATCCAACGGATCATGTGTATTGGCTGTAATGTGAAAATAATCGCGAATATGGTCAAGCGCCATAATCACCATGGCCAGTCCCCTGACCACATCGATGGAACTGACTCTGTTATTGTTAATTGCACCCATGGTTTTATCGTTGTTGGTATAAATATATGCGTATTTTTTAAGATTTGGAAGTAACAGGGGGATTGCAGAAAATATGTTCACATTTTCATATGGTGCCCCTACATCAGTAAACAGATGTAGGGGCTATGTTCATATCCTTACTTCAATACCATTGTGACAATCTTCTGCCAGAGATCTGAAAGCAGATGCAAATCGTCTCGAAGCCTACGCATTAAATATATTCAAGATTTAAACAAAACCATAATATATACTATAAACATATTCAATACTTAAAATACATTAAAAACCACTATTTGTATCCTTGTCGTGATTTTCTTAATTTAACCATTTCGCATGCATTATTTACAAAACAAAACCAGCTTTAACCATGAAATTTTTAAATCAAAAAACAGCCATCTACCTGTTATTCGGCTTACTGTTGATATCTTACTTTTCCTGTAAGGAAGAAAAAGTAATATCTGGCACCATGACCGCAAATGAGCTTCATCAGCTCAACCAGGGACTCATTGACATTTCGATGGAAGACGTGTACAATCCACCCATTGCCACCCGCATTTTTGCTTATTCCAACCTGGCTGCCTTTGAAGTCAACAACCATCGCAAAGGCAAGTCTTTTTTGGCACAGCACACAGGGGACTCTATTTTCACGGTACCGGATAAGCCATGTCCGGATTACGATCTTGCAGCCCTTTTTGCCTTTTGTGAAGTTTCAAAATCTTTGGTGTTCAGCGAATACATGGTCGACACTTTGTACAACCGACTCACTCAAAAAGCAATTGTAAACGGACAATCGGAGGGTGCCATTAAAGAGTGTAAAGAGTACGCCTCTGCCGTTGCTGACCAAATGAAAGCATGGATCAAAAAAGACAATTACAAAAATGTAAAATCGGGTGACCAGTACACCATTCATGGCATCGACAGCACATGGGCACTTACACCTCCGGACTATGCACAAGCCCTGGAACCTAATTGGCACAAACTCCGACCCATTGTATTAAAAAGTCCTACAGAATTTTTAGCACCGGCAAGGCCTGCCTTCAGTAAAGAAAAAGGCAGCGATTTTTTTAAAAATGCTACTATGGTTATGGACGAAGGCAATCTCAAAGATTCCTTGCATCAAAAGACTGCATTATACTGGGATGATAATCCCAATGAATTTAATGACACCGGACACAATACCCACTTTAAACACAAAGTAAGTCCCCCCGCGCACTGGATCAACATTACCCGGCAGTATTTACAAAAGGCAAATGCTGATTTAAGTCAAAGCATTACCGCTTATTGTGCCGTATCAGTTGCTATGTTTGATGGCATGATCACCTGTTGGGGCATTAAATACAGAGAAAATCTCATCAGACCAGTTACCTATATCAACCGATACATGGATAAAAACTGGAAACCACTAATCCAGACTCCACCTTTTCCTGAATACACAAGTGGTCATAGCACGGTTTCAGGAAGTGCTTCCATTATTCTCGAATCTTTGTATCCCAACACTGCGGTTACCGATTCTACAGAAGTACCCTTTGGGTTTGCACCACGTAATTTTAAATCGGCGACTGAAGCCGGCAGGGAAGCCAGTGATTCCCGCTTTTATGGCGGCATCCACTACAAATTTGGTGTTGACAATGGATTTGCTAATGGCAATGCCATTGGCCAACACATATTAAACACACTTACGAAATAATATTATCCTTATGTCGATGGTCAAACAATGCACCACCCTCTATGTGATCTCTTGCCTGTTTTTGCTCACTTGTAAATCCGACGGGTCGCTGTCTACCGGTGAAGGCATGCTCAACCAGCCCCTGAAGCAAAAACAAATTGAAGGCCTGTTTGAATATATAGATGCATCTCAATCCGGCCTGGCCTTTGTCAACAACATGCCGGACTCCATGGCAGCCTACATCTTTAAATACGAATATGCCTTCAACGGCGGTGGTGTAGCCATTGGTGACATAAACAACGACCAACTGCCCGATGTCTATTTTTCAGGCACCTTCGACCGCAACCGGCTTTACCTTAATCTTGGCAATATGAAGTTTAAGGACATCACTGACCAAACGGGAGTAGATGGAGGAGCCGGTCTAAAAACAGGTGTAACCATGGCAGATGTCAATGCAGATGGTCTGCTCGATATCTATGTGTGTAAGTCGGGCCACTTTCCCAATCCCGCCTACAGAGCCAATGCACTCTACATCAACAAAGGCAACCTGCAGTTTAGTGAAGAAGGTGCCAAATACGGACTACAGGATGTAAGTTATTCTACCCAATCGTACTTTGCAGATTTTGATACCGATGGCGATCTCGATATGTTTCTGGTTAATCACCCTTTGGGCTGGGATAAAAAACACGACCTAAATGCCAGCGACGATGGCTATGGCAACCTGAAAGTAATCGAAGATACTACCAGGGTTAGTGTCAGCGACAGACTTTACATCAACGAAGGAGGAAAATACTTTGACCGCACCAAAGCCTACGGGGTTGACAACATTGCTTTCGGTCTGGGGGCGGTAATTTACGATGCCAATGGTGATGGTTATCCCGACATCTATGTAGCTAACGATTATTCAGCTCCCGATTACCTCTACATCAACCAAAATGGCAAAAGATTTGTAAACCATGCCAATGCTGCCTTTAGACACATACCCAATAGTTCTATGGGTTGCGATGTTTTCGATGCCAACAATGACGGATATTTTGACCTCTTTGTCAACGACATGATGCCAGAAAAAGACGAACGCATGAAGGTAACCCGCAGCATTGTCAAAAACTACGATTCCCATCTATTGGGTCGTAAGTTGGGCTACCACGATCAGTTTAGGTTCAATACCTTCCAACTCAGCAATGGTGATGGGCAGTATTCTGATATTGCGCTACTGACCGGCACCTATGCCACCGATTGGAGCTGGGCCGTACTGGGTGAAGACTTTGATTACAATGGCTACCAGGATCTATTTATTACCAATGGCTACCTCAAGGACATTTTCCACCAGGACTACCTCAAATACGAAATGGATTCTTTGGTGAAAAATACACCCGCCAATCAAGTGACCAAGGCCTGGAGTCAGCTCACCAAACCAGTGAAACTAACCAACTATTTTTACGCCAATAATGGTGGACTATCCTTCGACAATGTAAGCACGGTGTGGGCTAGTGACAAACCTTCTTTCTCCAACGGTGCTGCCTACAGCGATTTGGACAACGATGGAGATTTGGATCTTGTGGTCAACAACATCAACGATGCGGCCTTCCTAATGAGAAATACCGTCATGGAAAAAAACAAGCCCAACTACGTGAGCATTACGCTTAAGGGAGATCAGGCCAATGCCCACGGCATAGGAAGTGAGATTACGGTTTTTTTTACAGATGGTAGCCTTCAAAAAAAATTGTGCCAGCCAGGAAGAGGGTTTTATTCCTGTGTAGACAGCCGGGTACATTTTGGCTTTGCCAATGATAAGTCGATTGACCACATTACCGTTAAATGGCCCGATCGCAGTCTGAAAAAATATACGGTCGCCAAAACAGGCCCCATTCAATTGGTCAAAAATGAAGGTCAGGCTACTCCAGAAGATCCAAAACCTGCCCTGGTGGTGACAACATCCGGTTTTCCTTTTACCCACAAAGAAAACGAATACATCGACTTTAAAAGAGAACCCCTGCTCCATTTTGAAAACAGCAGTGAAGGTCCGTGCATGGCCAGTGCCGATGTCAATGGCGATGGCAGTGCTGAAATTTACGTCGGCGGTGCCCACAACCAGGCTGCGGGCTTGTTTACCTTACAAGGCGATAGCTGGAAAGCCATGCCCGTTGCCGACTTTGAAAATGATAAAGTGTATGAAGATACCGGTGCAGCCTTTGCCGACTTCGACCAAGACGGTGACCAGGACCTGATGGTGGTATCGGGTGGTTATCAGTTTGAAGCGGGTAATCGAAATTACCAGGTGAGGTACTATCTCAATCAGGGCAAGGGAGATTTTAAGAGAGAGGTCAAAAATTTTCCCAATGTACTCACCAATGCCTCTTCCATTACTACGGGCGACTGGGACAGTGACGGAGATTTGGATGTCTTTGTTGGAGGTGGAGCCTGGCCCGGCCAGTATCCTAAAGGTGATAAATCTTTTTACCTGCAAAACAACAAGGAAAGCTTTAGCATAGCCACGTGTCCTGCTGAACTCAATGAAGCCATTACCAAGGCCGCCGTGAGTGCCGACCTCGATGGCGATCAAAAACCCGAATTGATTACAGCCGGTGAATATCAGCCTATCCGCATCTTTAAGTGGAACGGCCAGTGGCAACTTAGCCAGACCATCGATAAGTCGGAAGGACTCTGGCAATGCCTTTACGTAGCAGATGCCGACCAGGACAAGGTGCCCGAAATTTATGCCGGCAACCTCGGTCTCAACAGCTTTTTGGTGGCCAATGAAAAAAATCCTATGCGCATATACGGTGGCGACTTTGATGGCAATGACGAGTGGGATGCCATCCACTGCCTAAATAGGGAGGGTAAAGACTACCCCATCCACCACCTTGAAGAATTGCAAACGCACATGACCTCGCTGCGCAAAAAATACCTGAGGTACAAACAATTTGCCAATCAGACCCCGCAGGATATCTTTGGTGACAAGCTAGACAAGGCCAAAATCTTCAATGCCTATCAAATGACCAGCATGGTCTTTTACAAAGAGGGCAATGGATACAAAGGCCTGGCCCTTCCCACCGAGGCTCAAGTTTCGATGACAAAAGCCTTTACCATCCTTACCATAGGCGGCCAAAATTATATAGCAGGTATTGGCAACTTTTACGACACCGACTTTGAATACGCCCGCTACGACGCCGGCAAAGGCTACCTGCTGTCAGCAGACAAAAATCATAGTTACAAAGTCGCTACCGTACCCGGCTTTACGGCCTATGGCAACCTGCGTTCCCTGGCCACCCCCGATGCCCATACCCTGGTGGTGTGTGGCAGCGATGAAGTGTGTAGGGTGATGAGGTGGAGGTAGGGCTAACATAAGCCACCTATTTCGAATAATAAATTTATGTTAAAGAAGGTAAATTTATGTTTCTAAATTTGGAAACTTATTATATTTGTAGTCCTATGAAAAGTTATTTTAAGAAATTCTTTAACACCCTATTTTTACCCGATGCCATTAAATTCATTGATGGGTTAGATAGTAGTGTTATTAGGAAAATATTTTATATCATTGATCAGGCTGAACATTCAAGAGATCCAAAAATATTTAAAAAAATAGACGATGACATTTGGGAGTTTAGAATACGATATTTAGGATTGCAGATTAGAATTCTGGCATTTTGGGATAAAACCAATAAAAGCCAAACCTTAGTAATTGCCTGCCACGGATTTATTAAAAAAGTGGACAAAGTGCCAATAGAAGAAATTAAAAGAGCAATTTATCTACGAAAGAAATATTTTAATGAGAAACGATAATTAAATTACATGCAACAAAAAAGAAATAGAATCGTAACATTTGAAGAAATGAAAGACAAGTATCTTGGTAAAAAAGGTACACAAAATCGAGACGAATATGAATATGAACTTCGCATGGATCTGTTAGGAAAAATGATTAAATCAACTCGTAAAAAACGAAGATTTACACAAGAGCATCTGGGTTCCTTAATAGGTGTTCAAAAATCCCAAATTTCCAAATTAGAAAGTAGTGCCAACAGTGCAACAATTGATACCTTAGTAAAGGTTTTTAAAGCATTAAATGCTGAGATCAATTTTATCGTAAAACTGGATGAAGAAAAAGTAGAAATACAATAATCAAAACAATATGCTGTTTTATTAACATTAAAACACGAATTTTAAATTATATTTCGATAATAGATAATCCAATTATAAAAGCAATACAAACAATTTTTTTTGTAAGCCAATAACAAACCTCAGTGGACCTCATCCAAAAAATAAAAGTAGCCTTCGAAACACACTCCCCGGAAGGCATCAAAGAATGTCTGGACCAGGGTCTGAGTCCAAATGAAATTGTCGATGGCAGACCATTGGTTGATGAGCTCATCAACATGTACTTTCGGAGTCCACTTTTCAAAATCTGCATGCAAACTTTGGTGGAAAATGGACTGCAATTTGAAGATAAAATTTTATTGGCCGTTCTTACAGACGATGCAATCAGCTTAGAACAACAACTTAAGGCTAAGCCGGAAGCAATCTATAATAAATATACCCTTCCATGCACATTTACACCCCTTATCGATGCCTCCCTGCTCCACCTCTGCGCTGAATACAATCATGTAGATAGTGCCAACATTCTATTGAAATACGGCGCTGATGTCAATACCCAAGCTGGCCTGGATGATCACGGTTTTGGCGGCCAAAGCCCCGTCTTTCACACCGTAAACCAGCACAACAACAACAGCAAAGAAATGCTCGAGCTCTTGCTCTCGCATGGCGCCGACCTCACCCTCACGGTCAAAGGTCTCATCTGGGGCAGAGGCTACGACTGGGAGACCTTTATTCCTTCTGTCAATCCCATCAGTTACGCCATGATGGGCCTGCTTCCACAGTTTCAGAGAAAAGAGGCGCAGATTTATGAAGTGGTATCGTTGTTGCAAAAAGTGAGGTACGGCAGCGAATATAGGGCAGGGAATGTGCCGAATAGGTATTTGGTAATTTAATTACTCTCAAATAGTTTCTAATTCAACTCAATATTGTTGTCAATATTGCTCAAAATTGTTGAAATATGAGCCGTAAATAGCTATATCGTGAGCCGCAATTACACAAATATCAGAAAATAGAGAGCAGATTATTCTTAAATCTGATAAAAGATTTAAATATAGTACGAAATTTAAGAAACAAGGGAGTAGGAATATCAGGCAGAAAATTATCAGCCTCTGGAGAACCAATTCTAAATTTCAGAGGCACTAAATGCAGCTTGTACTATTAACAATGACCATAAAAATGCATTTGAAAAATCACTGCTGGCTCTTGTATTGATTTCCTGCATCAACCTTTTTTGACAAAAAAAATAAACAGTAAAAATTATGGCCAATGCCAGTTTTGGCTTAATGACCACCAAACTGATATTACTCCTTTACTATTTTACGGTTGATTACCTGATTTCTACGTTTGAAACTTTTTTATTGTTGTTTCAACATCTTCATTTTTATTTTCAATAAAAACCTTTGCAGTTTTGCAAGCGTAAACTGGAGGTGAGTAAACATCCGTTTTATTCAACCTTCTTACTAAAATATAAAAAAATTAAAAAAACAATGAAATCCATTAATCTGCTCATAACTTATCTCTTTATTTCAACCAGCATTTATTGCCAAGACTATATCGGTATCAATACAAGTGACCCAAAGGCTCCTTTGAACATTTATCATGAAATAGGTGGAACTATTTTATTGCAGAATCCCAATACAGGTACTACCCAGACAGATGGTCTTTTGTTTGGCTCTATATCCGCTGCCAACAAAGCTTATTTATGGAATTTTGAAAATACTGCACTTGGCTTCGCAACCAACAATACTGAAAGATTGACCATAGCAGCCAATGGTAACATTGGCATCGGTGGCATCACAAGTCCAAGCTCAGCTTTGCAAATTTACGGCACGTCCGGAGTGTCAAATGCACTATTTCAAACCTCCTTTTCCGGGTCTACGAGCAATGATGGTTTATACGTTGGCTTCGCGGGTGATGCTTATCTATGGAATTATGAAAATACTAACCTTGTATTTGGAACCAACGGTAGCCAAAGAATGAATATTGCTGGTACCGGTGAGGTGTTTATAAACAACAGCTTGACAGTTGGTACTACTTTAAATGCCAATGGCTTGGTCAATTGCAACAACAACCTGGCTGTTGATGGCAGTATAACCACAAATAACGGTTTTGGAATCACTAGAAGTAGCTCTTCTTCTCAAATGGTAGTTGAAGCATTTCAAACTCCTGCCAATCTGAACTGGACTCTGGCACCAGGTAATCAAACATGTTGTATTATTTTGACCTTTGGCACAGCCTTTACTGCTCCTCCCTCTATTGCATTTGGAGGAATTACCGGTTCTGTTACAAATCCTGAAGACATACAGTTTACCATCAAAACCATCACCACTACGGGTGCAGAGATTGCAGTCACCAATATCGGCAATGCTACTTCAACTGCTACCAATGCAACATTACATGCCATGATCATCGGAAAGAAATAGATCATTTACACTTAATCCTTTGCATTTTGATCGTCATTTTACCTCTTATCCCGGTGCTGTTGCCAAAGCCATTAAAACCAATCAAGCAGGCTACCTCTACTTTGGTGAGTGCTCCGGCGCATACCAGTTGGGGCAGGTTGTCCTTCAGCAAATGATTGCCAAATTGGTAAAAGTGTATCATAATTATTGGTACCGGAAAACTGCCAACCTCTCCATCTGTATAATAATACCCCATCGTGAATTTCCTGCTCGCGGCGAATCATTTCTTCCAAAGTGGACTCAGACTCACATTTCATCCAATTGTGATGGTCATTTGTAAAAATGGAATCATGGTGTCGCAAATGAAGCAGTTCTTTTCGCAATCCAAAATTATAAATTGCGCTTCCAACAGCCATGGTATCTGCGAAAGAGTTTAAAAAAATCTGTGTGCCAGGTCATATCCTTGTACCTATCAAAATAAGCTGGAAGGATGCTGCCTTTGAGCAGTTTGAAAGCCAGCTTCAACGCTCTCTTATTGTTTCCCATTCAACAGCTCAATTAAGGGCATTTGCTTAATACCTTCCTTTTGGAAAAACCGCCAAAGCCAGTGCTTCTACAAAATGTTTAGCCCTGGATTTTACATCTCTTTCATTCCACTCCACCGAGGCTCTGTCGGTAAGATAAATGTAGTCTTCATTCAAACATGCTTTTGTCCAGGTTCCTTACAGCGTTATAATGAAATAGAAAATCTACAAACAAAAAAGGTATTCAGTTTTCCATGTTTTGAATTTAGCTGATCTTTAAACGAATTTAACTTCAATATTTTACAGACATTAATCCATTAATAAGTCAATTTTCTTTGTTTTTTAATTCTCCTGGCTTTCTTTTATTGGAGTTTTTGGCGATACTCGATGAATTTTTTACCTTTGAAGCCAATACTTTTCTGTCATGAATACGCACCAATTTGATAAATCCATGCACTTTTTATATCCTCCACAGTATAAATTGGATTTCAAAATTTCCATTGCCATCCTTTTTTTGATGATATCATTTTCCTCATTTGCACAAACTGTGGTTACATATAACCATACAGGCATGATGCAAACATTCACCGTGCCACCTGGGGTAAATTTGATTACCATTTCAGCTTCCGGTGCCCAGGGAGCAGGTGGAGCCGGAGGAAAAGGTGGTAAGGCTACCGGTGATTTAAGTGTTACGCCCGGACAAGTATTGAATATTTTTGTGGGTGGTCAAAATGGCTATAACGGCGGTGGCAATGGTTATGCAGCTGTTGCCAGAAATGGCGGTGGTGCCTCGGATGTAAGAATGGGTGGTACTGCTCTTGCAGACCGCATCATCGTTGGTGGTGGCGGTGGCGGTGGGGGAATCACCGATGTTGGCGATCGTATGGGTGGTGCTGGTGGTGGTGGAATCATCGGTTCCAATTATGCCGGCGGTGGAGGCGGAGAAGGTTATGGCGGAGCTGGGGCTCCGGGAGGAAATACGGGCGGCAGTGGCAACTCATCCTGTCACTCTGGCGGTGCCGGTGGCGGTGGCCTCACAAGTGGAGGTGGTGGTTCCTGCAATACTTGTTATACAGGCACCTGTGGTCAAAATGGCACATTAGGACAAGGCGGTAACTCAGATACATGGGAAAACGGAATTTGTTATAACTCTTACGGTGGCACCAATGGCGGCGGTGGCGGCTATTATGGCGGCGGTGGCTCTTCTGTAGGTAATTGTGGAGGCGGTGGAGGTGGCGGCGGCTCCTCCTGGACCGGTACCTTAGCCAACCCTTCATTCACAGCCGGGTCCCAAACCGGAGATGGTCTTGTAACACTGACCTATTTTGAAAATACGGTCGCCCAAATCCTGGGCGGAGCATCATTTCTTACTTTGCAGGCTGCCATTGATGCTGCTTCAGAAAATGACACCATCGTACTGCTGACCGATGTTACAGAAGACATCTTCATTAATAAAAACATTTCACTGGATGCAGATGGTTATGATCTGACCATTCCATCCTCTCTTCAGATCACCAGTGGTAAAACATTAACCTGGCTGTCAGATAACCTGATTGTAAATGTAGGAGCTTCCATAGTCAACGATGGTACACTCTGCAACAATGGAAATCTCAACTATCAGGGCGGCTTGGGCAGCTTTACCAATACGGGTATCTATAAAGGAACGGGGACCTTTAATGGTAATTTTATAAATACAGGAAGCGTAAGACCGGGTAAATAACAGTGTTGGTACTGAATTAAATTATACTTGTTGACATTATCTGGTACCAAATTTAAAGGTGATTAAACTTTACCATGTTTTACTAATTTTTCCCATCAATTTACAAGATAATTAGGGTTTTTTGCAAGAAATGTCCTATCTCTGCAATGCAACTTGCCTGTAAATTTGTTCGATGCTTTTGATTCAACTCAAGCAATTTCTCCTTATACCTACAAGAGAACTGCATGAAGACCAATCCACGCTACCTTTTCGAAGGACAGCATAAAAAAGCATTAAACTTTTACTTAACAAAAAAAACCATTTAAATGAAAACACTTCTTTTAACAGTCATGGTAGTTGTTTTAACTACATTGTCAGCCTCGTTTGACGTATGTAAGGCACAAAACCCTTATGGTGAGGTAAACTTTATTAAAATTAAACCCCACATGAATGAGAGCTTTCTGATCGATATGAAAACCTCAAAAAGATTGGCCAATGCCAGAAAAGCCAATAAAACCATCAACTCCTGGCAACTCTTTCGCAGAACCTATCCCAGAGGCATGGACGTGGACTTTGACTATGCCAGTCTTACCGTCTTTCCGAGCGGGGTAGAAATGAAAGCGGAAGGCACCTGGGACTCTGGTGTCAGGGAGTTAAGTGTAAAGGAAATCAGTGATTTTTTAACGTCATTGGGTAATGTACGTACTACCGTTGCCACCGATCTTTACACTTATAAAATGGGAACAGGAGCCACCCTTGTTCCTGGTGAATTTGTACAACTCAATTTGGTCAAAGTAAAACCTGGTAGCCATGAAACCTATGAAAAATTGCTGGAAACGATGAAACCGGTTTTGGAAGAATGCATCAAGTCAGGAAAACTAATTGGCTTTAATGTATGGAAACGCACTTATGCCACAAATGTGGGCGGGGAAAGCAATTATACCATATCATTTAGTTTCTCAACTTTAGACCAGGCCCTTTCCTGGGCAAGTGGCAAAACCAGCCCGGCAGATGAGTATAAAAAGATATATCCAAAAGAAGATATTAACACCTACAACGCCAAGCTGCGGGAACTCAGAGACCTTGTTTCCCAGGAGCTATGGGAATTGGTGGATGTAACTGACTAAAGAACAATCTACAATTAAAAAAAGCTGTCTGAAATTTTTCAGGCAGCTTTTTTTGTTCCCACCCATCTGTTAACAAAAATTTCCTAAAGCCATAAATTTAGCTATCCTGGTATGTCTCAATCCCATTTTTTTGGGATAGCAGGAAAACAAACCGTCATAAATTCAAATTACAGAATCACTCATTTTAAAGCATACTTCAAAATATAATTCCGTCCATGATGTAAAAAAAATAATCCACCACAATTTTGTTTCGATTTCTGTTTATCCTAAAAATTATATATCGTCTCCTGTCTTGAACTTATAAACAAATGGACCGGGTTGAACTTGAAACCAATAGCAGTGAAGAAGCAATTATTCTTGAATAGGGTCCAAATTAAAGATTCGCAATGGCTGAAGCAAAATCTTTTTAATGAGATTCTGAAAAAATTTTTTATAATTTGCAATGTAGAAATATTTGATATTCATTTGCCCACATTAAGTGTACTGCCTCACGAATGATTTTCTTAAATATCCGGAATATGAAGCTACAAAATGATAAATATTGCTTAAAAACCCTCAACACCAAATTATTAATGACTTGTTTACATTATATACATTGAAGCAATATTCAACCTGACACATCTATGAATAAACACAAAATTCACTTTCACACTTTTGATGCCTTTAGGTTTATCTCTTTTTTCATTGTATTTCTGAACCACATACCCATCCCGGATTCATCTTTCCTATCTTATTTTTCACACAGTGGTGGTATAGGCGTTGCGTTCTTTTTTGTACTAAGCGGCTTTCTGATAACTTACATTTTACTCAATGAAAAATTAAATACAGATAAAATTTCTTTACCCAATTTTTTTCTTAGAAGGATACTAAGAATATGGCCCTTGTTTTATGCCATGCTTTTACTTGCTTACCTTACGCCCAGTATTCTGAATTTTTTGCATTTGTCTTCTTCCAGTGAAGGCTATACACCAAATTGGCTGATGTCCCTGTTGTTTTTGGAGAATTACAAGATGATCATAACCAATGATTTTCCAAACGTTTCACCGCTGAGGGTAATGTGGTCACTTTGCATTGAAGAACATTTTTACATTATTTGGGGCATCCTACTTACATATTTACCCTGTAAAAGAATACCAGTTCTAATTGGAACTTCCATTTTAATAGCGAATATCACCAGGTGGTTTTTTTTACAACACGGCTTACCAACTTTAGAACTGTTTTCCAATATAGACTATTTCGCCTTTGGTGCAATACCCGCCTTCATTTTTATCTACAAGAAACAACTTATAACCAAGCTTGAAAGCACTGCAGGTTTTGTGAAATACATCGTTGCCGTCCTTGCAGTTATTTTGGTTTTTGTCCTCCCACAAATTCCAGGCAAATGGATGCCTCTCCTTTATCCTAGTATTTTAGGCATCCTGTTTTCATCATTGATCATGTTTACTTTGCCTCAAAATAATGGATTGAAACTCAAAGATGAGCTTTGGATTAGTAAACTTGGACTCTATACTTATGGCTTGTATTTATTCCACACCATTGTAATTAACTTATTCAGTCACATCTTTACATCTGCTTTTGAATTCAATTGGCTGTTGATTTCAATTTTATCCCTGGTTGTAACCATTGCCCTGAGTGCCCTTTCCTACCATTTCTTTGAAAAGCAATTTCTCAAACTCAAAGTACATTTCTACACCGAATAAACATCAAATAATTCCCAATTAAATGAATGACATCTTTTCAAAAACTAGATGCTGAAATCGGGTTGAAAAATTCCAAACGCATTGATAACTTCCTTGAATTTCTCTATTATTTTAAAAGGAAAAATCTGTTACCTTTGGCCGAAATATGCAAACTTACTTTAAATACAAAATGCTAACCTGTTTATCAGGTTTTATCCTTTATTTCACTTCGACTGAATTTATCAACGGACAAATCCATCTTAATCAAGCTGTTGACTCCATCAACAATATTGGAAAAGAAATATCCCAATACGATTTCTACCCCGAAAAGGAACATAAAAAATTCATTTCAATTTACAGTAACATCGATACACTTTCTGTGGAAGAAACCACAGGCTCATATGGTATGCCAACTATTACCACGATTAACAAAATGGCATACAAAGACATTAGTATGAGATTTCCGGAAGTCATACAGTCACACAATTACAAAGAAGTTTTTAAATGGATCAAAGTCGATGTATTAGACTCCGACACTTTTCTGAATACCTGTACTGATATGGTCTACCTCAATTTCCTGCCATCGTTTCAGCCTCAAGAAATTGCAGAAAGACTAAAAATACAAAGCCAGATTCTGAGTCGCAACATATTACTCCTTTCATACAGCAAGATCCTTGGCAAAACCCATTACGGTCAACTCGATTCTATTTATACAGTTGTGAGAGACGATCAGAAAATTCGATTGGATTTTGCCAAATGTTTGGGTGGCGTACCCATGAATCAACTCGACTCTCTGCCAAAACTGAATCATAACTCCGAAATTGGTGCGACCATCAATCATTTAGTTAAACAGGAATTGGGAGCAGGGCTTAATGCGTTAAACATTGACCTTCCTATGGAAATATACTTTCAAATAACTCCAGGTGGTAATGCAACAAATATATACACCAATCAAAAAGTATTCTGGTATTACGACTTCCTGGAGGGCCAAAGCAACAGATCTGAAATCATGAACCAGGGAGGGAATGATTACCTCTTTGATCCCATTAAAAACACCATAGGCTTTACAGATCTTGAAACGCTCAATGCCATCACCGGCATGATTAAAGAACTGAAGTTTTCACCTGGTCTCATCAAAGGAAAAAAGGTATCGACCATCCATAAAATTACTATTAGACCTTGAAAATAAGTAGATAAAACAGAGAATTATTACATTCGCATATAAATACATTCTTTAGAAAATGATTGAGAAAATCAGACCCGTTCAAAAAATCGATGTCCCCTTTTTAAAAACGGTTGTTGACTCAAGTGAACTTTTTCCCTCTGAATACTTAGATGAAATGATGTCCGATTACTTCAACAATCCTGACACCGAAGAAGTATGGTATACTTATGAAGAAAACGGCCTTCCCGTAGCCATCGGCTATTGCATACCGGAAAAACTCACAGTGGGCACCTACAATTTGTTGGCACTAGGCGTAAAAAAAGATTTTCAGGGCAAGGGGATTGCAGCAGAAATGATGAGGCACATTGAACAATTGCTTACCAATAAAGATGGAAGAATACTCATCATAGAAACCTCTTCACACCAGGCTCAGGATGCAGCCAGAAGATTTTACACAAAAATGGGATATGCTCAGGAGGCAGTTATCAGAGATTTTTGGAGTGAGGGTGAAGATAAAATTGTGTTTTGGAAAAAATTGTTGTGAAAATATGATTTTTACTAGGCTGGTTGTATAATTTATAATTGCAATATATATAATTGCAATTTGATAGATTGAAGTATTAGGACACTTAATGGATTTTTTTTAGCTTGATCATAATCCTTAAGTAAGCATGTTAAACATTAACTCTTCCATAATAAATCAAATCCACTATTTCTCCTGCCGTCGTTTTATAATCTTTGCGAATGGTTCCTTCAATTTCAAATCCGCACTTTTCGGCTACCTTCCTCGCAAATTCATTGCTGTGATGGGTTCTTAAAAACAGTTTCTGAAATTTATATTCTTTAAAACAAAAATCACAAAACAATCCAAAGGCTTTTGAGGCAATTCCACGGTGGGCATATGCTTTATCTATATACAAACCCAATTCTGCTTTTGGTATGTTCCAATCAATGTTTTTTAAGTCTACAAAACCTGCAATTTTTTGATTGGTTTGATCTACAATGATGTAAGGAAAATAAGTCTTTTCACTCGCCCGCCTAACAATTTCGCTTAAAAACTCTTTGGTGTCGTCCAGTGTCTTTGTTCTTGATACAGTCCCGGTAAAAAAATCTTCAAGTCGATCCCGATTTTCCTCAACGAGTTGAAAATAGGCAGCTAAGTCCTCTTCCAGCAATTGCCTTATTAGAAACTGATCAAAATTCATGTTCTTTATTTTACCAATTTTCAGTAAAGTTAGTGAAGTAAGGCATATTTTATACATTCCATCGTATATCCTCATTCCTTTGCATATCTTTGGTTAAATAAAACATCCTTCATGCGATTATTCCTTGTGTTTTTTACTGCTGCTCTTCTATCCATTCAAGTCAATGGCCAAACTTCCTATTCTTCAGAAACCTTGCAAAAAATTGCAGAGGTGGAGAACAATATTTGTAGCAACATACTGATCAATGATGAAAAGCCGGTAAATATCTTAGACCGCATGGCATTATACAATGTAAAAGGCCTAAGTCTGGCAGTCATCCAAGACCACAAAGTGGTGTGGGCCAAAGGATATGGCTGGGCCGATGAAGATGAAAAAAGACCGATGACACCGGAAACACTTTTTGAACCTGGTTCGATTTCCAAATCTTTGAATGCGGTAGGTATCCTGAAATTGGTTCAGGAAAACCAACTTGACCTGCACACCGATATCAATACTTACCTCAAGTCTTGGAAATTCCCTTATGATTCGCTGTCAAACGGTAAAAAAATTACTTTAGCCCACCTGTTGAGCCATACGGCCGGCCTCACAGTCCATGGCTTTCCGGGCCACGATATTAAAGGCCCTGTGCCAAGCCTGGTGCAAGTTCTGGATGGCCTTCCCCCTTCTTTCACGCCTGCCGTGCGAAGTCAGTTTGAGCCCGGCCTTCGGTTTCAATATTCCGGAGGTGGCACTTCCATTTCACAAATCATCCTTACAGATCTGGTCCAACAACCCTATGAAGAATGGATGTACAACCATGTATTGAAACCCATTGGCATGGTCAACTCTACCTATGCACAGCCACCTGCCCCTGCTCTACAATCAAAATGTGCTTCCGCATACTCAAGTGACGGCAAGCCCATCGAGGGCAAGTTTCATGTCTACCCCGAACAAGCTGCGGCCGGGCTTTGGATGACGCCAAGTGACCTTTGCCAATACATCATAGACATGCAACTGGCCTACCAGGGCAAACCCTCCAAAGTTCTAAACCCTGAAATGGTGAAACTTCATCTCACACCCTACATCGATCAAAGCGCTGCCATGGGTACCTTCATAGAAGACCACGACGGAGCTTTATACTTCCAACATGGAGCCGGCAACGATGGCTTTTGCGGGCAGTTCTACGGCAGCCTCACGGATGGTTATGGTGTAGCCATCTTTCTGAATACCGACAATGGAAAGATACTTGGAGAGGTAATCAATAGTGTTGCCAAAGCATATGGTTGGAAAAATTTCTACCGGGAGCCACAAAGAAAAACCACCATCGAGGTGGATGAAAAAGTGATACAATCCTATGAAGGGATTTATCTTTATGACAATACCTGGGCAGCCGTGGGCAAAAAAGAAGATGAATATCATTTTTTTACACCATGGACCTTCGCTAAAATGTACTTTACCTCGCCTACAAGCTTTTTTAACATTGAATTCAGAGCAGTGAAAGAATTTACCAAAGACCACAACGGTACTGTCACAGGATATACAAGAACCGTGGATGGAAAACCCTATTCCCCCTCTGTTAAAATATTCAACATCGACACACTCCGCCTGGCTAGCTCGCTGTTTTCTGAAATAGGTTGGTACCTTTTTGAAATAAATAATTTCACAACTTCATTGAAATATTTTGAACGCGGAAACGCAATTTATCCTGATGATCTCAATATTTCCCTCAATCTGGCCCATCTATATTTATACAACAATGAATTCAACAAGGCCAAAGATATTTACCAGAGGATTAGAAAAAAAATGCTCCGTCCGGGCTACAGCTGTGAAGATTTGATGCGGGATGATTACATTTATTTGAAAGACAGAAAATTTGATGTTTCACCATTGGATCGGATGTTTGATGAATTAAAAATTACAAAACCATAATTAGTCCTGAACCTAACAAGGCTATGACTCCCGTTATTTTTGTGTAGTCTTTAATACAGTGCAATCTCACTCAATACCGGACAGGCTTTGGCATCCAATATGTTCACCCGCAGCTTTTGGACAGTTACCGGCTCAATTCTCAATATGCGTTTGTAGCCGATGGTGGTGCCTCTGCCAACCTCTTTCCATTGATCTCCTTGCATGACTTCCACTGTAAAGGATTCGATGCGTTGCCCCAGCCGGATGTGTTCCTGTAACACTATGTATTTGATTTGCTCAGGCTTCACCAGCTCTATCTGAATACTGCCCTGACTTGTATTGTCATCCGTTGCCCAATAGGTGTCCAGACTACCATCTAAGAAGTGGTTGGGGGCAGAACCCGGGTCGTTTTTACGATTTTGTGCACTGCTTGCAGTAGCCTTCAATGCATAATTATAAGCAAATTCCTTTTTTAATATTTCTGAAAATTCTTTCAGCGATTGCAGGTCGTTTTCATGAAACAAACCCCTTCGATCCGGAGGCACATTGAGCAACATATTGGACCCCCTGCCCACCGAGGTGAGATAACGTTCAAATAATTCCTGGCCTGATTTAACCTTGTTATCTTCTGCTGTATGATAAAACCAACCCGGTCGGATAGAAAAATCACACTCAGCGGGTATCCATTGGCTGCCGTCTTTGCTTCCCGTACCCAACAAATCTTCAATGCCACTCTGGCCGGCATAAAGGGTGTCAGGAGTAAGGGTATTCCAATTGGTCTCCGATACCCGGCCTTTTTCATTACCCACCCATCGTATATGAGGTCCAGCGTCGCTGAAAAAAAGTACGCTGGGCTCCATCTTTTTAACGAGATCCAGCGTCACCGGCCATTCATAGTATTTTGCTCTCTCTATTTGTCTCACTTCCCTCGCTCCCCCGTAATAGCCATCACCCCCATTGGCCCCATCAAACCACATCTCGGTGATAGGTCCATATAGCGTAAATAATTCTTTCAACTGGCTGCGATAATAGTCAAGATACGCAGGTGTGCCATATGCTGCATGATTGCGATCCCACGGAGAAAGATAAATACCAAACTTCAAACCATAGGTGATTGCTGCATCCCTTGCCTCTTTGACAATATCCCCTTTACCTCCCTTATACGGACTGTTTTTTACAGAATGTTCTGTGTACTTGCTGGGCCACAGACAAAAACCATCGTGGTGTTTGGTGGTCAATATCATCATCTTAAATCCTGCCTCCTTCAAAGCCGCCGCCCATTGTCCTGGGTCAGCTGATTTTGGATTGAAAATTGAGGGATCTTCATCCCCAAAACCCCATTCCTTATCTGTAAATGTATTGGTAGTAAAATGTATAAAGGCAGTCAGTTCCATTTGGTGCCAGGCCCATTGTGCTGCAGATGGTACCGGCCCTACCGGAGCAGGCATTTGAGCAAATACTAAACGAGTTGATGATATTAACAATACAATGAGCAGACGAACCATATTGAATATTTAAAGTAAAGATAAACAATTCATAGAGTTTGATAAAAGGCACTGAAATACTTGAATACTTACTTTATGCCGTCCAAAGTTTATCCAATGAATTGTATTACCACCTTCATCCTCGCCGCCTCTCCTTTCTTTAAAGCCAGCGCCATCAACAACTGCTTTTGTTTAGCAGCACTCAATTGCTGATATTTTTCTGAATACACCGGATTATTTTGAAAAACCACTTTTAAATCGTCAGGCAGGATGCCATCTTCGGCCTCGTCAAAAAGATACCAGCCCCCACTGGCCTTGGCTGCCTCAATGCTGGCATAGCCAGCTTCAGACATCAAACCTTTTTGAATCAAGGCCTCCACCCTACTCTTATTCAACCGGGTCCACGGACTGCCCGGCTTCCTCCTGGCAAAGTACTGGTAGTACCCATCCTCATCACAGGATAAGGCCTTGCTGTCGATCCACCCAAAACAAATGGCTTCCTCTACGGCATCAACATAGTTTACCCCTGGAACTTTACTATCTTTTTTGGCCACAATGCACCATCCATTATCTTTTTTGCTATGGTTCTTTGTCAACCATTTTCGCCATTCCTGGCGGGATGGTGGGCGGATGGCATCGGTTATCATACCACAAATATCTTACTATTTGTCAAATGATGTCATACAAATTTTTACATCTTAATAACCTTTTGAGTGCCAATTGTTCCATCCGTTAGGGTGACAGCAATTAGGTACATACCAATGCTCCAGTCAGAACAATCAATTTTTCCTCTATTTTTATGCACCCATTTTTTTGAAGTCATTAATTTGCCACTGTAATCCAATATTTCAATTTTCTCAATATCTCCCTTCTCATCATGAATCAATACCTCGATCTCATTTTCAGCTGGATTGGGGTAAACCTCCAACCATGACTTTCGACTTTCTGTTTCTTGCACAGCTGTAAAAACAGATCCACAGTCCGGTGCCTCACCATACCTCTTCTTGTCCCGATCGTAATAACAATTAAGGCTGGTTTTTGTCTTGTTTCTCCAATCCAGAAAATACAACAACCCATTTTCTGCTCCTATTCCTTCTATCCAAGTCAACAGTCCATACGCTTCGTGATCCTCTTGCTTTTCGTGTCTAAGTACTATGCGCTTACGACTATATCCATCCTGAAGCAAAATACTGTCCACTTGCTCTACATAGGCCTTACCAAATTCAGCAGGCAATTCAAATTCATCGCCTACCTTCAATCTAAAATCATACAACAGGCTGTCATAATGATGCGGTACTCCCGGTGTCACCACAGGATTGCGTTTGTGCCTCACAGTAGCAGTACCATTTACATTCCAACTCATTTTATAGTCGCTGAGTTGTGTGCCATCTCCATCCGTTATCCATACATCTCTATACAGTGAGGAATACCCAAAATCGTTGGGCTGCCCATTATAGTAGGTGAATAAATTATGATCCTTGCCAAACGAAAGAGACATGGTTTTAAATGCGCCACTTTTATCGTTTACGGTATAGTACCACTTCTTACCGATCGTATTTACCTGATCATAAACAAACAAACTATCAATAGGCGTCCCTGCATTGATTACTTCATTACATCGATCCTCATCCAGGCAGCCATGATGGCTGAGTCTGGCCAGGATCAATGCTGCCGGAGCTTCTTCTGTCCCATTGACATATCTGGGTGCAGAACCTCTGCCAGTAACCATGATTTTACCATCATCCAATCCCACAGCCCCACTATAGCTTTCTCCGTAGATTTTTTTTGACCCGCTGTAGTTGACAAATACCCGCTGCCACAAGGTTTTGCCCGTTGCATCACATTTTGTAATTAATGGCCAATATCGCTCTTCATCCTTAAAATTAGGCACCCATTTTCCGTAATAGCTCCCAGTAATTATAACCGAGGAATTATCAACTTCTGACAAATTATATAAATATCGATATGAACCTATAGAACCTTCGCTATTTACAGCATCTAATTCACCATCATTTTCAAAGTACTGAAGAGCATCATTATAATCAAATTCAAGAGAAGTATTACTTGGTCTTCTATTAACAATACTAATACAACCCCCATTCTCTAAACACAATCCCTTTAAAAATTTGTTTCCGCCGCCAAGAGGATAAAGAATTGATTTTTTAACTAACAGATTGTGATTCTTATCCACTTTGTAATAACAGCAAATTTGCTCATTATCCTGAGTGTGAGCAAAAGAAATTAAAGCTAAATTACCGTCTATAGATTTATCCACTGTATACAACTTCTGAGTACGATAAGGTTCAACAAGGGGGTAAATAGTGTCTATTGTCAGATCTTTATTCAAAAACAATAAAAACCCCCGTACATCTATTGAATCTTCTACAGCTTTATCTCTAAGCGTTCCTGCTATTACTATTTTTCCATTATATTCAATAGTGGAATGAATGTACAATGAACGAAATTCCCTTATTTGTTCAATCAAAGCTACTGAATCTAGAAGATTAAGATTCCTGTCATATTTCCTAATCCTAATAGTATCAGTTATAGATTTTTCACTTCCAACTACAATTAAATTTTGATCGTCAAATATTATATCATTGGTATTCAAAAACCCATTCGATATTTGAACACTGTCTTTAACTTCACCACTCGCTGAAATTTTATATATCTTTTGTACAAATGACGTCTGGCCGGCCATAGCCTTAACCAAATAAATATCTCCACTATCACTCTTGTAAATAGAGTGACCATATTCTTCATACCCATATTTTGGATCTAACTTTTTGAAATACAAATCCTGGGATGCTAGATAAAGAGAATTAAAAAGCAGCGTAATTAAGAGTAGGTTTTTATATATACATTTCCCATCTAAAACCATCTTTCTGAGGCAGACTTATGTTTTGCAATGTTAATCGTAAATATAAATTATTTTCATCATATATAAGATATATATTTTACTCTTCAGATTTTATATCCTAAACAACACCGCCATAATCATTCTGCTTTCTGATTTGACCAAATCCGGCCTCCAATCTTGATTTGGCAAACTGGTGGTATAACCATTAGGAGAAGTTACCCCTCCCCTGCCCGCAAAATAAGGAACACTGGCGTGCCTGCTCACGTATTCAACCCTGAAGGTCAGGCTCTGGTTGGGCATGTAATCGAGATTGGTAGAATAATCCCACCCTTCAAACGGATCACCGGGATTGGCACTAAAGGGAAAATTACCCTCGGTCTGGCTTGGATTGTTGGCATTGGGCAATGGACTCGCCTGTCCCGTTGGGTAAAGTACCAGATACCTTCCCGGGTTTTTCATCCATCCCCCTCCAATGGTCCAGGCCCATTTGTCTTTACCGAACCACAAGCGATGATAAGCCATGGCACTTACAAAATACTGAGCCGGCCCCCTGGATGTTCCACCATCCTTAAAGCCGTTGACCCCACCTCCTTTTTCAAAGCCTACGTCAACAGTAAGGCTAAAGGCACAACGCTGAATTTTTTTCCCCGTCTCGTTTTGATAATACCGCAACAACAGACTATTATCGGAGTGGAATCTTTTTCTTTGCGGCAAGCCGGCCGCATCGGTGCCAAAATAATTATTGGTCAACAGCTTGAACCGATCGCTGGGTGTCCAGGTGATGTTGCCCCCAAAGCCGGGCATGGTGTTGAACTTGCCATAACTCTGCCAGCCATTGATGAGCCATGGTTCTATCTTTAAATAAGGTGAGGCAAAAATCTGGATCCGCACGCCATTAAAAAACCAGGGCGTATTGTCGGAAGTAAAGGATGCCTGATATTCCCAGTTTTCTGGCTGATAAAATGAATTGAGGCCGATGTACGACATAAACAAACCCGCATCCACATTGATGCCCGACCATTTATTCCAATGGTATCCGGCATAGGCTTCACTCAGATATCGATACGCTGTAGCCAGGGCGTACTGCCCTCTATAGGGGCTATAGTCATTGCGGGGCACTACCACCGACCTCGTTCCCAGCTGGGTCATAAATCGTGCCCTCGCCCCCTTGTACTGGAAGTCGCCACCAAAATGCAGGGCCGAAATCTGAAACTCGTTGTTGCGCGCCAATGCTGTGGAGCCCACCACCGTATTGTCGATGGGCTGGTTAAATGAATATGTGTAGTTGATATCCAGGATTACGGAAGGGGTAAAATAAGGAGAAATGTTCCAGATCGATTCTTTTCTTCGGTCGCTGCCATTGGCCCAGCTGTGGTCGATCACAATCGGGGTGTCCAAATTGATTTTCTGACTATCCCGCATTACACCCTGTGCTGCTGCCGTGATCCCTAAAAGATCAAATGCATGACATAAAAAACAAATGATAATGGTAGTTATGGCTTTCATATCAATGGTGGTTGTGGTTTTGAATCCTCTGTAAATCAATCCTGGTCACCGGCTGGTACACCAGGGGTACAAATTCTGTTTTGACATCGCTCTTGTCCAATCCAAACGCCTTTTCATCCGACAAACTCAGGTGTTTAAGGAAGAAATATGAAGACAACAACAAGCCCTCTTTGAGGTTAAATTCGTTTTCAACGGAAAGGAATTTTTCGATGACCACAAATTTGAAATCGGGTTCGCTGTTGTATTTTGAGCTGCCATCTGGTCGGATATGCAGGTTCAACTCTTTGTTGGTCACCAGCTCCTGTACTATTTTTTTGAAATAGAGCTCCGTCCTGGGCTGGATCCTGAAACCTATGTTGATGTTGATTTTAATGACCTTGTCGTCTACCAGCTCCGAAACATCGTAGGTCAGGGTGTACGGTTGTTCGGTGCGATTGATGTGTAAAAACCAATACACATCAGCCCGTTTAGGTTTTTTGGAGAAAATAGATCTCATGATCTTATCTTCAATTTCGTGTCGACTGTTGGCCTTGGTTAGGTAGATAAGATGGGTAGAAAATCGGGGAATGTTGTCATCATGGCTCAGCTCATTCAACTTGGGTACAAATTGGCCGAGTTCCACAAATTTGGTAAACCGGTTGTTGGTCTTCCGGGCGAAATACCAGACATACATCACAAGGAAAATAAAGAGTTCAAAAAACAAGAACATCCATCTTTCTTTAATTTTAGCTACATTGGCAATGAAAAAAGAAAACTCTACGATGCCATATACAATTACAAATGCGTATACCAAATAGCGGTTCCATTTAAGTTTATAGATCAAAAAATAGCTGAGCAGCATCGTAGTCATCATCATGGTAATGGTAATGGAAAAACCGTAGGCAGCCTCCATGTGAGTAGAATTCCTGAAATAAAGTATCATCATCACACAACCAATCCACAAGATGGTATTGACACTGGGAATGTAAATCTGACCTTTTGATTCTGTAGGTTGTTTGACGGTAACCCTCGGCCAAAAGTTGAGGTTGATGGCCTCACTAATGAGGGTATAACTACCGCTGATCAAAGCTTGAGATGCAATGATGGCCGCGGCTGTAGCGATACCAATGCCTATGGGTAAGAACCATTCCGGCATAATTTCAAAAAATGGATTTCTACCATCGAGGACGTTGCCCGCACTGTGCAACAACCAGGCCGATTGACCAAAATAATTGAGCAGCAGGCAAATTTTGACAAAGACCCAGGTAATCCGGATGTTGTTCCTGCCACAGTGCCCCAAATCAGAATAGAGGGCTTCTGCGCCGGTAGTAGCCAAAAAGACCGCACCCAAAAGCCAGAAACCATGCGGATATTTAATCAATAAATCCAAGGCATATTTTGGATGAATGGCTTGTAACACAGATGGATAATGTACCAATTGTGCAGCACCCAGTATGGCCAGCATGCCAAACCAAATCACCATAATAGGCCCAAAGGCCCCCCCCACTTTTTGAGTGCCAAAACGCTGAAAGAAAAACAAAACCGATAAAATGACAATCACAATGGGCACTGTGGGTAAATCTTGCAAACCTTCAATGATGGTAAGACCCTCTATTGCTGACGCAACAGAAATGGGTGGTGTAATGATGCCATCGGCCAATAAAGTGGTAGCACCCAGGATGGTAGGCACTGCCAGGTACTTTCCATACCTCCGCACAAGAGCATATAGTGAAAAAATACCCCCTTCACCGTCGTTGTCCGCTTTGAGCGTGAGCCAAATGTATTTGATGGTGGTCTGCAGGGTAAGGGTCCAGAAAACGCATGAGATGCCCCCGAACACCAACATTTCATCAATGTCCTTTTCACCTACTATTGCTTTGAGCACATATAATGGACTTGTGCCGATGTCGCCGTAAATAATGCCAAGGGCCACAAGCAGTGACGCTGCTGTCACTTTACTTCTTACCGACGAAAAACCTGTTTGCATAACTATATATTTGTATGCAAAATTCAAACATAGGGCATAATGAAAAAATCAAGACTTATAGCGGAAACATAAAGATTTTATAAAGGAAAGTGCTGAGTGGGCTAATTTTGGAATACCCCACCAGCCACCAAAATAGCTATGTTTAATGAAGAACTATTGAAATCGATATCCCACCCTGCTTTCAGTGACCAGGTGTTTGGGCTGGTTGGCATCGTCTTCTATTTTTTTGCGCAGCGTTCCGATAAATACCCTGAGGTATTGGGTTTCTTTTTGATACGATAAACCCCAGATGGTTTTGAGTATTTGCTGATGGGTAAGCACCCTGCCTGCATTGGAAGCGAGCAGGGCCAGGAGTTGGTACTCTGTGGAGGTAAGTTTAAGCAATTGGTCTCCCTTTCTCACCGTTCGGGCTGCAAAATCTATGAACAAATTGCCGGAGGTAACAAAGGTACTTTTTACAGCAGATGGGTTGTTTTTCATGGCGGATCGGATCCTTGCCATCAATTCAGCATTTCGAAAGGGCTTGGTCAGATAATCGGATGCCCCTTCGTCCAGGGCTTTGACAATATCATCTTCTCCATCCTGTACAGAGAGGATGATAATCGCGTTTTCATACCACAAACGCAGAGCCTTTAACACTTCATGACCATTCATATCGGGCAGACCCAGATCGAGTAGGATCACATCAGGCTGGTGATTGGCCGCCAGGGTTAATCCAGATTTACCATCTTCTGCCTGCAACACCAACATCTCCTGGCTCTTGAGGGTAAGCTCGAGCAATTTGCGGATTTGGGCTTCATCATCAATGACAAGTACTGTAGCCTTATTCATTTTTCAATTGATTGATATAGGTCGTTTCTGTGGGCAAATGTAAGGTAAATATACAGCCCTTGCCGGGTTCTGTTTTTAATTTCACTTCTCCTCCCTGCGCTTCACAAAATCCTTTGACTACGGCCAGGCCCAGCCCAATGCCACCAGCTTTGCTGCCGGGGGCGCGATAAAATTTCTCAAAAACCCTTAACGTATCTTCTTCGTCCAGTCCCGGTCCCTGATCCTTTACAAACAAGTCAACATAGCCTTCATATAAGTCAGCTCCAACCTCAATTTCTCCACCCCCACCATAAGTAAGCGCATTTTGCAACAGGTTGTACAGAGCTTGCGAGGTAAATCCAATGTCGATTTTGATCAAAGGCAGGTCTTCCGACAACATAACTTTGACGTTTTTTACCTGCTCATCAGTCAATTGACCCACAGCTGCATATACAACCTCACTCACTTCGCACCAATCGGGCCTGGCCTGCAACATACCACTTTCCAGACGGTTCATATTGAGCATGTTTTCTACCTGTCGGTGAAGGCGATTGCCGGCAATTTCAACTTCTCCTACCAACTCATTAAGTGAAGCCATGTCTTTATGTTCCAAATGGAACTTCATACCATCTACAGAAGAAATAATGGCAGCAATGGGCGTCTTCATTTCGTGGGATAATGAATTGAGCAGGGTGTGATAAAGTTGGATCGATTTTACCTTTTCTTCTTTTTCCCTGGCCTTTTCCCGCTCTGCACGGATCCTCGATTGCAAAACGGTATTCAACAGGGCAATGATGAAGTAAAGCAAAAACATAAGAATATCCTCCGCATTGTCGATGTGAAAAGTATAGAGAGGGGGAATGAAAAAAAAGTTCCAAACAAAGGCACTGATGGTTGCTGCTACTACAACCGGCCACATGGACAAGGTCATGGCAAGGATTGATACCACCGTTAGCAGTATCAGGGCTACTACTTTGTAACCGATCAAAGTTACCCCAGCAAAACACAACAGTGATGCCAATAATACCACTGCAATGGCAATTACAAATTGTAATCGCACATTCATTTCTTTGGATCTGTTTTTATTGATCAAAGATAGATCCACCTTCTGCTATTCTGTGGGCGGTTCCCCCATGTGCATCACCTCCCACTGGTGGCCGTCGATGTCGGCAAATGAATCGTAATACATCCAACCATGATCCACTGCTTCTTTGTATCGTTTACCTCCACTCTCGAGGGCCTTCGTCACCATTTCTATTGCCCTTTCCTTACTCTCCACCTGGATGGCAAGTATGACCTGGGTAGTACTGCCATCGGCAACTTCCCGATCGATAAAGGTTTTGAAAAAAGGCTCAGACAAAAGCATGGCGTAAATCTTATCTTCCTGCAAAATCAAACACAGGGCTTTTTCATCACTAAATTGTGAATTAAAACCAAAGCCCAGTCCCTCCCAAAATGCCCTGGTTTTTTCAATGTTTTTAATGGGCAAATTGACATATATGGATTTAATCTCTTGCATGTAATTTTATTTAAACTTGGGTAAAGGTATAAACTTTGAAACCATCTTCTGATAAGTTTTATACTCCGGATACTTGCCCGCACTGATTTCTTCACTAAAATCGGCACTGCCCTGAAACAACAAAACAAGCAACAGTGCTCCTGTCAAACTCCAGTTGATCCACTGTCCGGAAGCTGCCACGGAAAACAAATAAAAGCTGATCCAAATACTTTGCTCTGCAAAATAATTGGGATGCCGGCTCAAAGCCCAAAGGCCCTTATTTAAAAATCCTCGCTTTTGATCTTCTGTCAATTCTCCTCCCTGCTTAATGGCCTTCCACTTACCACTCTGGTATTGCCACTGTTGCCAGTCAGCCACCATTTCAAATACAATGAAAAAAAACATCAAACCTGCTGCCAGGTAATCCAAACCATACATTTCCTTTCCTCTCTGATCGAAAGCAATCACAGCCGGTAAAGTAAACAACAAGATGAGCCCATTCTGGTACAACGAAATAAAAAACAAGTTAAACAAACTCCATTTCCATCCCGGCTGAAATTCTTTTTTTGCCCTTAGTATACTCCATCGATAGTCTTCTTCTCCTTCCCAAAACTTCCACTTGTACGCCCCCTTCAACGCAAAATTCCCCGTCAGTCGAATACCCCACAGTGCTGTCAACACACACATCACCACCAATCTAGGATCAAAGTCGCCTTTCCACATCACATAGCCCACGTAAAGTATCGGCAACAACGACCACAATTTATCCACCTGAGAATAATTTTTGGTAATCTCTGAAACCAAAAAACAATACCCCGCCGCTGCCAGTGCCATCATGGCCAATTCCACCAACAACACATTGCCTTCAATGGTCAAAGCAAACCCTGAAAAATAGGAAAATGCTGGCACCACTATTAAAGTCAACATCAACAAAATAGCCGTAGTAAGTATCTTCATTTTCTGATTGTTTACCACAAATATAAATGCCCCTGGCAATAAAAACTAAGTTTTTGTTTGGAATAGAAATCAAAATCCAATAAAATCACAATTAGGCGCATAGCGTTAAGCGCGCAGCGCTTTTTGCACGAAGCTCGAAGAACAAGCATTGACCTAAGCGCAGCGTATTAAACTAAGCATGACTGAACGCTTGCTATGAAGTAGCAATTTGATTGCCGGTGGCAATC
>CALMWS010000208.1 GCA_937870795.1 uncultured Bacteroidota bacterium
TTCATCTCAATGATGGACTCATGGTAAGTTTTGGGCTTTGGATTAAAAAATTTACGGGTCGCAAAGTAGTGGCCACTTTGCATGGACTGGATATTGTGTTTCCACTACCCTACTTCCAGCGAAAGATATTACCAAAATTTAATCGGTTGGATGGAATTGCCTGTGTCAGTAAGGCTGGTAGAGAAGCAGCAATACAGAGAGGCATTGATCCAGACAAAATTGTAGTCATCAACAATGGTGTCGATCATGAATTGACCAGATCGGCAAAATCGATGGCTTTAGATGAAAAGTTGTATTCCCGACTTAATATACCACGTGACGCATTTGTAATTACAGCCATGGGCAGGGCCGTCAAAAGAAAGGGCTTTAGTTGGTTTGTAGCCAATGTACTTCCTCATATGCCTTCGCACGTGGTATTTGTGTTGATAGGCCCGGTTACCAGTTATGGAAAGAAATGGTGGCATCCAATGATTCCTTCAGGGTGGGTAGAAAAAATGGCGCTTATGATGGGTTCTGCTACAGATGAAGAGGCCCTTAAAGAATATGCCAATCAATATCCAGGTCGTTTCATACGCACAGGGTATTTGCCTTTCACAGACATAGAAAAATTGTTGCAGAGCTCAGGGGTGTTTGTAATGCCCAATGTCAGCGTGCAAGGCGATATGGAAGGTTTTGGACTGGTAGCACTTGAAGCAGTGTTGTGTGGTTGTTTTGTTTTTGCAGCCAACCAGGAAGGCATTACTGATGCCATTTATGATAATAAAAACGGCTTCCTGTTACCCGCTGAGAATGCAAATGCATGGATAGAAACCCTGACGACATTTATTCAAAATCCTCCCGATGATGGTTTACTCGAAAGATTTCAGGAGTTCACCCTCAAACAGTTTTCGTGGGATCAAATGGCAGGTGCCTACCATCAATGGTTTCATTCCATTTTGGCGTCCTGAAAATAATTATTGGTTGGCGGGATCGTTTTCCGGTTTGGTATAGGGCTTGTCTTTTCTGCCGATCAAAGAAACATTGACGTATCGTTTTGGATTCAACCTAAGATCCTGGAGCAAGAGCGACATATTTTTTGTTGTGGCTTCCAGATTTTCATACAGTTTTTTATCGTTTAGCAATTGACCTAAAGAACCACCGCCTTGATTTACCTTTGCCAATACTGCATTGAGGTCTTTCATGGTAGATGTGGTCACATCGAGGGTGGTCTCCAATTTTTTGACTGCTTCATTGCTATTGTCAATCATGGTATTGGTTTTAGTCATTGTCTTGCCAATGTCTGCCGTTGCCAATTGATTGGTTGTGGTATTGAGGTTTTTTAATAAGCCTGTTATCTGCGCATTATTGTCTGCCAGGTTTTTGGTAATTTTATTCATATTGGCCAGAAGACCATTCATGTTTTGCTGGCTTTGAACCATGATCTTATTCAGGTTGCCAGTAAGTGCTGCTATGTTGGACATGGTAAGTTCCAGATTCCTTACAATCAAGTCCACTTTTCCGTTTTGGCCTTCTTTGCCCAATTCTTTCACCAGGGCTTTAACCTGATCAGAAGCATTGGACACATATTGTTCGACTTCTGCAGGATCAATCATTGAGCCTAACAAGCCAAGAGATTTGCTTTGAAAACGATAACCGGTAGGAGCGCAATCATCGCCCGTACATGTATTTTCAAATACGAGGGCAAGGGATTTGCCACCAACAATGCCATCGTTGCGCATCACTGCGGTAGCGTTTTTGGGGATGTTGATCTTACCATCCACTCTGAAAGTCACATCCATTACATGTACATCACTGGCACTTATGTTGATATCTGTGACTGTACCTATTTTATAACCATTGACGGTAACATCAGAAGACACGGCCAGACCGGTTACATCTGAAAAAGAACAGAGGTATGTCCTGCTGGGATGAAACAGGTTTTGGCCTTTGATAAAACGATATCCCCAAACCGCAGCAAATAAGGTGATAAAAGTTAGCAGACCCAGTTTTACCTCTCGTGACATTCCTTGTTTTTTTAAGAAACGCAAAATTAATGAAAATAGTTGAACCCTTGATTTTCAAAGTAAAAAGGATGCATATTAAATTGCAAAAACGGAAAATTGATCTATTAAATGGAAAAACATACCTCTTTCCATATATTGTAAATTAATGTAAGGCCAATTCAATATTAAGCATGGCAAAAAAGGGGCTTTGCAAAAGTTAAATGTATCTTTGATGTAATTGAAAAAATATTATATTAAATAAATTTTAAATGTTTATTTAATTGATATTAAATTACTTACACATTATGAATAAAAATAATATAATAAAAAATCAAACTTTAGGTTGGGCACTTTCATTGCTGCTGTTATGGAGCATTGGACACGATGGCAAAGCTCAAAGCACAGCAAAGACATCAGATGCCGCTCAGCGATGGTCTGCTTTTGAGTGGAGGCAAGACAAAGCCCACTACCAACTAGCCGGGAATTGGCAAGCCGAAAACATAGGTCCCACCATTATGAATGGCAGAATCACCGATATAGATGTCAACCCTGAAAATGCCCATGAATTTTACATAGCTTATGCATCGGGGGGCTTGTGGTATACAAACAACAATGGCACAAGTTTTACCCCTGTTTTTGACCATGAAGCTGTAATGACCATAGGAGACATTGCCGTACATTGGCCCAGCAATACCCTCTATGTAGGTACTGGTGAAAGCAATTCAAGCAGGTCATCTTATGCCGGCAACGGTGTTTACAAAAGTACCGATGCTGGAAAGAGCTGGCAGCATTTAGGTCTGTCGGATAGTCATCACATTGGAAGGATGTGGGTGGATCCTAAAAATCCAGAAAGACTTATGGTGGCAGCCCTAGGTCATCTATACTCAAAAAACAGTGAAAGAGGACTGTTCATTACCCATGATGCGGGCAAAAACTGGGAAACAAGTCTGATCATCGATGATTCTACCGGGGTGGTAGATATGATAGCGGACCCCTTGGATGAAAACACTTTTTATTGTTCTTCCTGGCACAGGCAAAGGTCAGCCTGGAATTTTACGGGTGCAGGAATTACATCTGCCATTTACAAATCTACAGATGGCGGAAAAACATGGAGCGACATCAGCAAAGCCGAATCCGGCTTCCCAAGATCACAATATACGGGTCGGATTGGAATAACGGCAGCCCAGAAGGGTGGACAAACGGTGCTTTACACCATTGTTGACAATCAGCAACCTAAACCGAAACAAAATGTTGAAAAGGATGATTTGACCGCGGAAAAATTCAGGGAAATGAGTCTCGACAGTTTTATGACATTAAGTGATGAACGCATCAACCAATTTTTAAAGAACAATAATTTTCCCGTAAAGTACACCAGCAAGGAAATTAAGAAGCAACTTAAAAAGGGCAAAATTGAAGTGAGTGCTTTGGCTGATTATCTCGAAGATGCCAACGCCTCTCTCTTTGATGCCGATTTCAACGGGGCAGAAGTATACAGAAGCGATGATGGCGGAGCTACCTGGCAGAAAACGCACACAGAAGCACTTACAGGATTGTACTTCACTTATGGATATTATTTTGGTCAGATTGCTGCTCAAGTTGACAATGCAGATGTGCTTTATATCTTGGGTGTACCTTTGTTAAAATCTGAAGATGGAGGCGCAAGCTGGAAAGACATCAATGGCAATAACCAGCATGGTGATCACCATGTATTGCACATACATCCAAGAAATGCAAAGTTACTGTACAATGGCAATGATGGCGGGGTCAACATTTCTTATGATGGAGGTAATACCTGGGTGAAATGCACTATGCCTGCAGTGGGACAATTTTATGCAGTGCAAACCGATGACGAAGATCCTTACAACGTTTATGGTGGTTTACAGGATAATGGTGTGTGGGTGGGTAGCAGCAGCTACAAATACAGTACCTCGTGGCAAAGTACAGGTTCTTATCCATACAAATCACTTTTGGGTGGTGATGGCATGCAAATACAGGTTGATATACGCGACAATCAAACCATTTACACAGGTTATCAATTTGGCAATTATTTCAGAATTGACAAAAAAACAGGCGATCGGAAATACATTACACCCCGGCATGAACTGGGAGAAAGGCCCTATCGTTGGAATTGGCAGTCGCCAATATTAATTTCAAGACACCAACCTGACATTATTTATTTTGGTTGCAACAAATTGCTCCGGTCTTTTGACAAAGGCAATGAATTCAAAAGTATTTCCGGAGACCTGACGCATGGAGGGAAAAAAGGCAATGTACCTTTTGGCACCCTAACATCACTGGATGAATCCCCTCTGGTATTTGGACTCATCTATACTGGGAGCGACGACGGGAAAATTTGTATGACAAAAGATGGTGGTCTTTCGTGGGACACACTTTCGCATAATTTAACCAACTCAAAATGGGTCAGTCGCATTGTGGCTTCGCGCCATGTTGAAAGTCGGGTTTATGTAAGTTTAAACGGCTATCGCAACGATGATTTCACTCCTTATGTATTTAGAAGCGATGATTATGGCAAACATTGGATTTCTATTGGAGAAGGATTGCCTCATGAAGCTGTGAATGTAATCAGAGAAGATCTGGAAGATGAAAATATATTGTATATAGGTACCGACCATGGGCTATATTTTACCATTGATGGAGGCAAATCGTATCAAAGGCTCAGCAATGATTTGCCCAATGTAGCCATTCACGATTTGTCGTTGCAGCAAAAAGGCATAGAAATGGTGATTGGCAGCCACGGCCGATCTTTGTATAAAATGAATGTTGCGGATCTCAGAAAGTTAAAAGAATGGAAAGATTCAAGTCTGGTAATTGGGTCGGTTGCCCCTATTACAATCCATAACTTATGGGGCAAAAAAAGCAATTTTTCCCAAGAGGTCAGGCAGCCTGAAATATCCTTTACCCTTTATAGCCAAAAAGATGCTAAAGTCGCAATATCGGTACAGTCAGAGAATGGTGATGCCCAATTTACGACTGAGCTCAATTTGGCGCAAGGAATGTCAAAAGTGTCGTTTCCCTTTTGGTTTTACAGCCCTCCGACTGCTGCCCCAACCAAGAACAGCAAGAAGAAAGATAGGTCCAAAGTGGCTCCAAAAGTTGAAAAACCAAGTCCTGCAGAAGATGGCAAATATTACCCCGGCCCAGGTAAATATATACTTACCATTAAAGCAGGTCAGAAAGAAGTTTCAACTACTTTTAATATAGAAGCAAGGAAAAAATGAAATTGAAGAAACTAACTTTCATCATTGCATTTACAATTTTAACAGCGCTGCTGTTTGGCCTGTGGTATTTTTATCCACAATTAAAGGTAATAAATGGTTATGCAGCCAGGACAGCCTGCAGCTGTTATTTTGAAGTTGGTCGCGCGGTTACAGGAATAGACAATGAAGATTTGGGTGATGACATTTTTTCAATCAGTCGTTTGGAGATAGACAGCATAAATCAGCTGGTTAGCAGTACGGTATTGGGCCTGGCTAAAAAAACAGCCGTTTATAGAAAAGGCATGGGTTGTATTCTTTTAAAAGACGAAGATGATCAATCCTTTTCATTTACACCTTTGCCAGATACATTGAGGAATGAGGATCCATGGAGGAATGCAAAAAGTGTAGCCCTTACAGAAAATGAAATGGCTACCATAACCCAATTGGCCTTCGACCCTGAATTTGGATGTACCCATAAAAAAACAAGGGCTCTGTTGATATTGAAGAATGATAGCCTCATATACGAACAATATGCTAAGGGCACTGACCGCCAAACGCCTCTGCTGGGATGGTCGATGACAAAATCGGTTTTGAGCACACTTTATGGTCTTCTGGTACAGCAGGGAAAGACTTCATTAGAAGAATTACCTTTTAAAGGAAACAAAAACCCGGAATACCGGCAAACGAGGGTGAGGGATCTGTTGCAAATGAGAGCAGGCCTCAAATGGGAGGAAAAATATGATCAATATTGTTCAGCAACTCAGATGTTGTTTGACAGCGATGATGCCTATCAGATGGTAGCTGCATTGCCCTTTGAGAAAAGAGAATGGGAGTACTCATCAGGAACCAGCAATTTGTTGAGCGGTCTGATGAAGAGCAAATTTGAATCAACGCAAGCCTACCTCAATTATCCCTATACTGCACTCTTTCATCCTTTGGATTTGGAACATGCCTGGATTGAAACCGATGAGACAGGCACCATGTTGGCTTCATCCTATATGTATGCAACAGCAAGGGATTGGCTTAAATTGGGTATGCTTTATTTAAACAAAGGAAAATGGCAGGGCAATGTTCTTTTATCACCATCCTGGATAGATTTTGTACAAGAAGAAGCTACCGGCTCTAAAGGCAGATATGGTGGTCACTTTTGGCTCAATAAAAGAGGGGCATCCTATAAGGATGTTCCCTTTGACATATTCACCATGGATGGATATCAGGGACAGCTGGTGGCAATATTTCCAGCACAAAACATGGTGGTAGTGCGTTTGGGACTTGCTGATCTTGACTTTAATGAATTATTAAAAAACATTGTACATGCGGTTGAGCAGTAGCATCCTTTTAGTCTTATCATTTGCATTTATCCAATGTAAGGTTAAGGCCCCCGACAAATTAAATGATGGCTGTGTCATTGGTACATTTGTTTTACAAAATACCAATTGCATTGTAACAGATTCTACTGACAAGCAGCTGTCCGGCACCTTGTTTGCCAACAATCTGGAGATGAAATTTCAATATGGCAGTGAAGTGTCCAGAGGGTTGCAAGATACCAAAGAGTACATTCAACAGAGCTTTAGGGCTTACCACTACCGGAAGTTCTTTGATTACATTCACATGGACCCCAAAGTACATAAGATCTACAGAGATTCTGCGGATATAAGCCAAATAAAATACATTCAACCCGGAGAAAACCGTGAATGTACAGCCTGCAATGTAGAATTGTCAATAAAATTTAGAAATAAAATAATCCCGTTTGCAATTTTTATTACGCCTGACTTAATAAGTGAAATGAACAGAACCACTGTTATCAAATTCAATACAGAAGAATTAAGCATTAAGAGATTTTACAATGCAGAGGTTTCTGGTGCATTTGTGCTGCCGGCAGCTGCATCCAAAAAAGCACCGGGTATGTTGATCGAATTAATCAAAGGGCAAGGTTCAGAATTTGATCGTTACTTGCAGCACAACATTCGGCTCAAAAAATAGTGATAGCCTATTCAATTTGATTTTGACCTCTGTATTCAATGGTAGCACCGCTGGCATTGTAAAGCAGACTGACGGGGTTGATCAGGCCACTTTTGGTACACTTGATTTTATTTGCGATCAAGATACCCTCATTAAAAATACAACTTCCACTTGTGTTGCTTCCTCCCTGAAGATTCAGTCCACTTAATTCACAACTAACACCTGGTAGCACGTGGATGGCGCGATCCGATTGGGCTGCAGATAAAACCATTGGGTAATCGGCATTACCTTCAATAACAACATTTTTATCGATATCAAGTGCAGTCAACAGTTGAATGGTATCACTGAGCACACTGTACAAAAACCGAATGGTATCGCCAGGCTGAGCGCAAGACAAGGCATATCTCAATGTACCCGGTCCGGCATCTGCCGCCTTATAAACCAGCTGACATTTTTCTGCAGGAAAATTGGTGAAAAGATAGGCTGACGACGGGAGCAGATTGTAAGTATCAGCATTTGAGGTGACAGCAAATGATGTTCCATCTTCAGCTTCTGTACCATTGTATCGATACCAGGTACCATTCATGGGAAAGCCGGGAGTGACCAGATGAGAAACAGCTGGATCGAGGTTGGCCACACTAATAACGTAATGACCAGCGCCATCATTGATCATCATCCTCCGTGGAGTAGTTATATTGCCAGAACCTAGCCCAATATTTCCATAATCAGGCGCCACCGTGTAAAGTGCATATTGGTTTCTGAGTGAAAAAATCCTGCGGACCTGATTGTACAGTTCTATCCTCTTTGGATCCTTAAAATATTGCCATTTTACCGGCTTTTCTCCGGTTCTTCCGTTAAAATTGATGCTAACATCATAGCCCAATTCACCCATTTGCCATAACATCCTCGGACCTGGAAACATCAAATTAAACTGATATCCCATCTTAAGTCTGTCGACCATATTTGCGGTTGTTTTGGGGCCATTAAAATATTGCATCAACTCATATCCAAGTCTTTCTTCATCATGGCTTTCAGGATAAGAAATCCAATTGGCAAAAATGAAATTTCTGGCAGGCGCATTGTAGATTCCAGAGTCGTAAATATTGGGATTATCACCATTCCAGCCCAACACCCAAGACTTTACATCATTGTGGTGTCCTACCCCACTCCACATACTGATGCCAAAATCAGCCAACACCTTATCTTCGGCATTTACAGCGAGGTGTTCAAATATGGCCACTGATCCCGGATGATTGGTCCACATGGCACTTACCATTCTTTTGAGAATGTCTACCCTATCCTGGTCATAGGATGATGCCCAGGGATCTCCCGGATCCTGAGCAGTTTGCCCAAATCCTTTAGTAAAATCAAACCGAAAGCCATCAAATTTAAATTCGGACAACCAGTGATTTAGTACGCGATCTACAAAGTACCTGGTGTGTTCACTTTCATGATTCCAATCAACGCCCCACCATCCGGCAGGTTCAGCAATCATTTTGTGATCTTCATTAAACCATGGATTGTCGGGTGTGGGTTTACCCGTAGCATCATTCCAATACATTTTTGCCATGGGGTGAGAAAGGAAGGCATGGTTGAGCACAATATCATTAAAAACCTGAATTTTTCTCTTATGACACTCGTCTATGAATTTTTTAAGGTCGTTGCTTTTGCCGTAAGCCTTATCAGCAGCAAAATAAAAATTGGGATTGTAACCCCAGGAAGAATTGCCTTCAAATTCTGATACCGGCATTACGTGAATGGCATTGATTCCCAGGCTTTGAATATAATCCAGTTTATCAATGGCAGCCAGATAGGTTCCTTCCTCTGTAAAATCGCGAAAATGTAGCTCGTATATATTTAGATTGTTGGTAGACGGCTTTGAAAAAACGGGCGCCGACCAATTGTACACTTCCTGGACTGTGTTTATGACTGCAGCCCTGTCAATGGCCTGAGACGGGTAGGCTGGCAAATTGGGATAAACAGAAGATGGAATGTTGACATCTTCAGGATCACAAATCTGGGTGGCAAAAGGATCGGCTATTTGTAGGGCACCGTCCATCAAATACTGAAACACATAATTCTGACCAGGTTGAAGTCCATTGATTTCAATCCACCAGTAATCGCCTCTATCCCCGTCACCATCGGCATCGGTAGTACCGTCCCACCCATCTCTGTCCCTATAAAGCTTATAAGCTTCCGAAGGTGTCCAATTGTTGAAATCCCCAACAACATAAACCACAGACTTGGCTGTGGTGGGATTGGTCCCTGAAGGTGTGGCTGGTGGGCCTGAGTTGCCTTTGTAAAATCGGGTGAAAACAGGAGCATGCAAAACGAGTGTTGCTTTTGTGGCATTACCATTGTGGTAGTTGATACCTGGCTGGGTCCATGCGGGCCTGGCCAACTCAATAACCGGATTATGAGCCAGTACTTCGAATTCCTTTGTTTTCAGTTCTGCACCAAAAAAGGCTTTAACTTTGTATCGATGTAATGATGTATTGCTCAAATTTAAACTAAGATCAAAAGTATCATTTCCTGTCTGGGTTGCAAGGGTATCCAGCACTGTGCCGGTGAGCACATCGAGTTCTTCTAACAGCCAATTATCAGCTGTGTTGTTGGAAATTGTAGTAACATCAAAATCTTCATTGGTATTGGGCATGAATGGACTGTAAGATGGAGAAGCAATGACAAGGTAGTTTCCCGGATCGATTTCATTGTGGAAATTGCTTGCATTGTTGTCTTCTTTGATGGTACCATCGGCATTTCTAAAAAGAAAATTCAGGCCAAAAATATCGTCGCTGACAGGTACACCAAAGTAGGTCATGGCATTGGGTATAACGATCTGCCAGGTTGAAGGAGCTATGAGCGTCATCTCTCCTATGCCATCGTCTTGACCCCAATTGCCGGTCACCTTGTCAAAGGCAAAATGTTGATTGTGCTGCAATGAAACCCCTGCATGCAAATAAACTTTGGTAGCGGCAGCCAATGCGGTAGTAGTGGCATTAAAAGTGATGGTTATGGATTGTTGTTCGGTAGGTAAAGCGGGCAAGACCGTTACGACAGGTCCTCCCCCCATGTTGATGCCAGTAATGTGGTTGTCGAGTGGACTTCGGTTGGCCGTTTGGTTCCAGGAAGTAGCGTTATCATCATTGGGTACAGCATCAAATGAACCATGTGCATTTTGATCTCCTGTAATGTAAAATTGCAGATCTGCCAATGCAGGACTGCCAATGGCCGATTTTAATATTCGGACCTCTACCCAACCATTTTGATCAGCGGCAGTAATGTTTTCCGCAAATTCTGTAGCATTAACAGCGGTACCTACACCAGACCAGCCGCTGCCATTCCAGGTATGAAACTCACTGTAACCATTGAAATGCCCTCTAAAAACGTAGTCAATTTTATTTGCATTGGTATAGTCGATGCTTCTTGACCATGAATCATAACCGCCACCTCCTGACTTTGACTGGATCGTAAATGCCCAGTTCATCCAGGTCGAAGCTGTTATTTCTGCACCCAGATACACATAACTTCCCTGTTGCAAAACGTACAATTTTTTTGCATTTGCATTGGCCCATCCCGGGGTAAGATCTGCTGTTGCTACAGGACTGCCCCAGACGGTCTCTCCATCAAAAACACCATCAATTACGGGTTGAGCCAGCAAACAGATGGTGTTTAATAAAAATAAAAAAGTGATGGTTAAACTGGTGAAAATAGGTTTCATTCTCCTGACTTGATTCTAGTTCTCAGTAGTAAAAAAACGAAAAAAAACAGTATTCCCCAAATGAACAGAGACAAAATTTAATTACCACTTTTAACACCAACACAAAAAGGTTGAATATTGGTATCTTTGCATTTTACCTAACCAAATTAAGATCCTGCAATGGATTCCAAACAAAAATATTCCACCATTCATTACCAGTCTTATCTGGCGCTCGATCAATTGCTTAGTGCACAAAACCCAAGATCCGCCTCGATGGATTCAGGAGAAGCTCACGAAGAAATGCTGTTTATCATCGTTCATCAGAGTTACGAAATCTGGTTTAAACAGATCATCCATGAATTGGAATCAGTGGTGAATATGTTTGACAAAGAGGTGGTAGATGAGAAAAACATAGGAACCGCCATTGCAAGATTGAATCGGGTAATCCAGATCTTTAAATTATTGGTGGATCACATTCCGATCATGGAATCCATGACGCCACTTGATTTTCTGGATTTCAGAAATTACCTGTTTCCTGCTTCCGGCTTTCAAAGTTACCAGTTCAGAAAGGTTGAAAATTTGCTAGGCTTACCTGAAAATGAAAGAATGACGTATGCAGGCCACCATTATGCTGCATTTTTTTCGGATGAGCAAAAAGCCGAGCTGGACCACATCATTCACCACAAAAATCTATTTCAGGCGGTGGAGGCCTGGCTGGAGCGCATCCCTTTTTTGCATTTCGAAGATTTCAATTTTCTGGAGGCTTACCGGGCAGCCGTCGAAAGAATGTTGGCCAAAGAAGAAAAGGCAATTAAAGAATCCGACTACCTTTCTGATAAAGACAAAGAAATGCGCATTCGTATGATGGGTACAACGGACACCTACTTCCAAACCATCCTTGACCCTGCTTATCATGCCAAATTGGTAGAAGAAGGCAGGCAAAGGCTAAGCTACAAAGCTACCTTGGCTGCCCTTATGATCAATCTTTACAACGAACAACCCCTCTTACAGCTACCTTATAGATTTTTGTTGTGTATTGTTGATATAGATGAATTGCTCACTACCTGGCGCTACAGACACTCTCAAATGGTGCTGAGAATGTTGGGTAGAAAAGTTGGCACAGGCGGAAGCAGCGGCCACGAATACCTCAATGAAACGGCACAACGCCACCACATCTTCAAAGATTTCCACAACATTTCCACGTTACTGATTCCCAGATCGGAATTGCCGGAACTACCAGAAAAAGTAAAAGCAAAACTTGGTTATGTTTATTCTAAATAACGGCTTACAATCAACTGCTTTATCCTTCATCAGAAAAACATTACTGATATCTGCCAACCCCACCACAACTTGTGGTCATAATCACTGTCATTGTATTTATATATACTTTTTCCGGTAAGTGACAGATAGCTCAGATTGGCACCATCTGTCGGATCATACCAGAAGTGGTTAAGGGTTAGGCCTGCCTTGATTCCCAGTTTTTTGAAAGGCTGCCAGCTGAGTCCTATCAATGCCTGGTTGTGAAAATTAAATTGCCAATTGCCTATATCCTGTGCCACACGCTGGGTTCTCAAGTTGGCATCCAACTCAAGGGCAAAGCTATTGTTTAATTTAAGGGAAGATGCTAGTCCAAAACCGGCCTGTAAAAAGGTGCTGTCTTTGATTCTATTGTTGATACCACCAAAATAATGGAGGTAAAGTAAAGGCCAGCCAGACCTAAAGCCCAATTGGTAAGTATGCTCACTATTTGTAGCCAGCTCTATCTTGTGATAACCATTGCCTGAATAATTTATCAGCCCCAACCCAAATCCTGCCTTGGTATATTTACTCACATTCACCAGACCAATTTGTAAACCTTGCAAGGTGTCTGTATAGTTGAGAAAACCTGAGATTTGTGCCCCTTTTAAAACTTTCGTTTCATTGTAAAATCCAGCAAGCTGGGCACCCACCAATGTATCTGCTTTATTGTAAAAGCCTGCTGCCTGTAGGCCAGTTGCAAAACCTGCTTTTTGGTAAAAACCCGCCAGTTGAATGCCTTTGAGGGTATCATCACTATAATTGATAAAACCGCTAGCCTGCAAACCCTCTGTATTGCCGCTGTTGCTGTTGAGCACTCCCGCCATCTGTAAGCCTGAATGGTGACCAGCAACTCTGTTGACCACTCCTGCCAGCTGTATGCCATTTACATTTCCGCGTGTATAGTTGTAAACACCGGCCATCTCCAGTCCATTCAATCCTGCCGAAGTGCCACCAATGACATTGATAGAAAGGTTGTTGGATGTATGGTATGACAACATCTTATTGGTGCTTATTGGTGGTATCAATGAAAAAGACACTGCAGTAAAAAAGTCTTCCCTGATGTTTCCAAAATCGGGCTTTTCTATTGCCAGCTGCTCCCAGAATCCTTCGTTTACTTTTTCCTTAGTCAACAATTCTGACTTTGGGTATACGGTATCCACTGCATTTAATGTCACTTCTTTTCGCTCCAGAGGGTAAAGCTCCTCTATGCTTCTACTGGGATAACCTTTAAGATAGATGTTGACGGGTCCCTTATCCTGCATGCCTATTACCACTGTAGTATCAAGGTAATTGACCTTGGCCACGGATAAGGTCAGCCATGGTTTTTCTGTTTTTAACTTCATATTAAATCTTCCACCTTCATCAGTATTTATCAGCAGCTTCGAAGATTTAATATATATGCTAGCTTTGCTAATCGGCTCTCCAGTGTTTTGGTCCCAAATTCTACCGCTGATGTCTCTTTCCTTTTTAGAAGATATTTCGCGTGGTCGTACTATAATGTATTTGTCTCTGATCACAAAGTCAGCATTCACCTCAACGGCTAAAAGGGTTAATACTTCCTTTATCAACTTACGATCTGCTTTGATGGTTACTTTTTGTGAGTCATTGAAATTACCATAGGTGAAAATGAGACCGGTTTGTTTTGTGATTTCTGCAAAAACCTGTTTCAGAGGTTGACTATCACACTCAAGAACTATTGGCTGGGTAAGGCCTACCTGTGCAAATGAAACCGCAAACCACAGAAGGGTAAATACCAAGGTGAAACATCGTTTTATTGACATGGCTTTCCTTTTATGGTGTACAACTGGTCATTGTAGGTAAAACTAAAATTCAGCGTTTCACAAACAATGGTCATAATAGTGGCTATTTCTTCATCAAAAAATTGGGTTGTCAGCTTGCATTCCGCTATTTCCTTGGGTTGCAATTCAATTTTTATCTGATAGGTTTGTTCCAACAAGGAAACTATTTCACCAAGTGAGGTGTCATCAAAATTGAATCTGACTACACGGGTCTCAGGTGAAACAATGATTTGTTTTGCAGATCTGATGTACCAGGCAGACTGCCCTGCTTTCACAATGATTTCATTGCCTGCGTCATCATACAATCGTACAATCCCTTCGGTAACCACTACGTATAAGGTATCAGATTCCGGGCTGGCGTCTACTGAAAATTTTGTACCCAGGTCTTGAATAAAAACACCTCCGGCATCAACCGTAAAAGGATGCTGGACATCGTGTTCCACTTCAAAATTGGCCTTGCCCTCTAAAGCTACCTTGCGTTGTTGTTTGCCAAAATTGGCTGCAATGGTCAATTTAGCCCCCGGACTCAATTCTATATTTGTAGCATCCGGCAATTGGTGTTGTAAATTATGATCTCCTGCCACAATGACTTGCCCCTGTTGTTGGTTTATTGTCCAAAAAGTAAAGGCCAGCAGCGATGCAAAAACGGCAGCAACAGCCCACCTGGAGGCCAGCGATTTCCAACTCGTGGATGACTGACGGGGAAGCTTTAAGGCTGACGGCGGTATTTGCCAATCTGAGCCATCCATGAGAGAGGTTGTTTGCTGCATTTGATTAAAGTAATCACGATGACTTATGTGCTGATTGCACCAATCTTCCAATTCCATTGCTTCATTGGGCAATGCTTCACCCTGAAGGTATTTGGCTATCAGTACGTCTATATGACTTGGGATATTCATGGCAGATAAAAAATTAAAGTAGTGATGGGAAGAATAAACCTCAACAAAGCTTGTCGCAGGCTTTTGAGTGCTTTGCTCATTTGGTTTTCAACTGTCTTGGGAGAAATTTGGAGCTGTGCAGCAGCTTCGTGGTATTTAAGTCCCTGGATCTTGCACAATTCAAAGACCTTTTTACACTCTGCCGGCAAGGCATTGATGGCATCTTCAATTGAATTTCGAAGTTCTGTCCTCTCATATTCATCTCGCGTTTGTAAGGTAGAATGATTGAGATGGTGAAGTTCAAATTTATCTCTTACCTTGTTGTGTTTGATTTCATTCAGGCATTTAAAGTATACCGATTTGAATAAAAAAGCACGCAATGAGGTATGAATACCTTCGAACAAATTGTTTTGCCAAATATCCAAAAAGACAGCTTGCACAACATCTTCTGCCTGCACCCGGTTGCGAAGCATTGAAAATGCATATCGGTACAATTCATCAAAATGACGTTCATAAACCGTTGCAAGAGGAAGTGATGCCATTTTTTTTATTTTCGCTTCTGTCATTGTATACAAAGGTAAGGAGTTGTCACTTGTATGCCAAGTAGGATGTTTTACCAGCATTTCATTTGAACCAGTTTCACAAGTCTTTGCATTTGACTTATTGAGCCGTTTCAAGCTGAATTCCAAGGTGGATGCAATGGCTGCCATTAGTTGCAATCTTTGATTTTTCCGGAACCATCAATATTGGATACTACTGCCGGATTGCCCTTTAAACATACAGTAGCGCTACCATCCAGATTGGCGTTGAGTTTTTCAGTTACCCAAATTTCAGCCACCAAATCACCATCCATAGTTAAACTTGTAAATGCGGTTTGTAAATTATGGCTTGAGATAATACCCGAACCGTCCAGATTGTAATTGGCAGTTTCTGCAAAGCCGTTGATGGATAGATCTATTTTGCCATCTGCATTTACCGTGAGTTTGTTTAAATTGACCTCATCCAATCTCACATCACTGTCTCCGTCAAAATCGAACTCCAATGCAGAGTTGAGGTTTGTCAATTTACCGTCGCTTTCAACCCTGGTGCTTCCATCTACCTTAAGTTTCTTTAAGCCGGGAACGGTTATGGTAAATGTAATATCCTCCCTGTGTTTGATGCAATTGTTTTTAAGCCTTACTTTCCAGATTTTGCCCGATACACTGGATTTATCTTCAAGATCGTCTATCAAGTCTTGTTTGGCATTGACCCTTATGGCTTGTGTTGTGCCATCAACCATTACAATTTCGCAAGGGAAGTCAATTTCAATGGCATTGATCTCATCCAGAACAATTTCTTTGTTTACAAAATCTCCATCATAACAATCCAAAAAATTCAAGTCACAGGATTGAAGTGATATTAAAACAAAAGCAAGCAGCAAAAATCTATTTCTCATGTAATTGTTATTTTAAATTAAAAATCAAGTTTGTAGGATAAGACTGGTACCAATGGCATCATGGTCCAGCTTCTAATTTCATTGTAGTTGACATCGTAGTACACACCGCCAATATTCTCATGATTGGTGGCATTCATTAAATCCAGCGACCACGTTGCAGTTCGGTTGGCTTTGTTGATTTTGTATTTTACCCCCACATCAAGCTTATAAAAATCTCTCAATTTTAGGGTAAAGGCTTCATTGGTTTTTCTGATTTCTTTGCCTGCTGATTGGGATGCTTCCCTATCAACCGGTGTATCCCATTGACCACCAACCCATACATTTTTGAGGTTGATGCCCAGTACATTCCTTTTTTCTTTGCCTACCTTCCATTCTTTCCCAAGGGTCAGTAAAATCGAATGTTGTGTATTAAATCTTGTATTCGTCCATGCAGATGTAGCGGGTGTTTTGAATTTTGCATCACTGACAGAACCGCTCAGAATAAAATACAACCCTTTGGTTAAAAAACGCTCTAACGTCAATTCCAACCCAATATTCCTGCCTTTGCCCAGATTGTTCAATGCAAAATCAGGAAAGAAAAATTGCTGGTTGAGGATGGCATAAGTTGCATTTTCTCCGGTGCCTACCGGGATATTGTATAGATGCTGATAATATGTTTCAGCGAGTAAACGAGTATGTTTGTTTACCTGATGTTCAAAAGTAATTACATAATGATCCGATCTGGACATGCCAAGGTTTTCATTTATTTTGAGGTCTGAGCCATCTCCTGGTGTTAGAAAATACACCATCAGGGGTTGGATTTGACTGTGTTTGCCATAGGATGCTGTAAGGGAAGTATTATCACTGGCCTGGTATTTGACACTTAATCTGGGCTCTACAATCGTTTGTTTGTTGAGCAAAAAACTCACCTGATGCAAGCCTGCATTTGCTGTCCATTTTGGAGATAAAGTATAAGAAGTCTGCACAAATGCCCGCATCATATAAGCATGGTTTTTATCGTTGATCAGGGTTTGGAAATGTTGGGCATCTATGTAATTGTCGTAGTGAAATTGGTACGACATCCGGTCTGCATACATCCCACCCCTAATGATGCATTTTTGCCCGATCCTTTGTGTATAGACTAAAGCAGTAGACCATTTGTTGATTACATTTTCTGTATTGTATTTAGAAAAGTAACTTCTATCCTGCCAAACGGTGGAGGCATCCTCTCTGAGACCTCCCTTGGTCACGCCGTTTGAGATCACTGCTGTTAAGAAGCCGCTACCAAAGGCTTGTTGGTATTTAAAGCCGTTGGCATGTACGTTACTGGTAAAGAGTGCTGAATATTTATGACTAAGGGGCTTAAATTCAATGTCAGCTGTGTCTTCATCAATGTTTTGACTGCTCCAACCATTGATACCAAAAAAGGACAGCTGAGCATTGTTAGCCATAGGAAAAACCAGGTTGTACGACAGGTCACTATAATCCAATACGCCACTTAGCTTAACCCCCAATTTATCGATGATTGATAAAGTAGAATATCGGTAGTTAATCAGGTAGGATGATTTATTTTTTTTGGATATGGGTCCTTCGCAAGCCGCTTCTACACCTAAAAATCCTGCTTTGACGGTCCACTCTCTTTTCTGATTGTTGCCCTTGCGCAATTTGATATCAAATATTCCACTCAAAGCATTGCCATATTCAGCTGAGAAGGCGCCTGTTGAAAAATCGGAATTCGACAACAATTGTGAGGAAATGACAGCAACGCCACCACCGGAAGAAGCTACATCTCCAAAGTGATTGGGGTTGGGAATATCAATTCCTTCCAATCGGTACAACAGGCCTGATGGATGGTTGCCCCTGATAGATACATAGTTACTGCCATCATTTGTTGGTGCAATGCCAGCATAGGATTGTACCATTCTTGCCGGATCATCTACGGCACCCGCAAATTTATTGGTTTCTTCAACAGAAAAAGTTCGTGTACTGGCGTACGACATGGCATTGACAGGCCGTTGCTTTTCGCTACCGGCTGTTACAACCACTTCATCTAACGACAAAGGAGCTTCTTCCAATGATATTGTTAAAACCTTTTCCTTGCCACTGGTGAGTTCCACTAATACAGCTGCATTTTTATAGCCAAGGTAAGAAACACTTATCGTGTACCTTCCGGGTCTGAGGCCGGTTAATTCAAAGTCACCATCCAAACCTGTGATGGTATGAACATCTTGCAATTCATCAATGCCAACATGGGCACCCGGTAAAACTTGTTGGGTAATGTTGTCAACCACAATGCCCCTAAGGCGATAAGTTGTGGGTGACTGGGCCTTGTTATGGCTTACCAAAAACACGTAGAAGAAAGCCAAAAGGGGAAATAATTTCATAAAAGCTTTGTTTGCCTGTGTGAAAACAAAGCCTGGATTTTCCCCTATGCGATCATAATGAAAAATTCATTTTTGTATACATATAATTTTTAATTATATGTTACAGACTCATTTTATTAAATTTAACTAAAATTCTTTTCCTATGGAAAGTTGGCTTGACCAAAGTTGAATCCTACCGCTTTGACTAAAATAATGGGTATAACCTCCCTGTAACAAAATAGACCAATTTTTTCCCAAAGGCAATTTATAACCCACATCAAGTGCTGCACCATGGTGAAGTGTGCCGGTACCCCGCTCTTTGGTCAATGATACTGACTTGGGACTAACATAGGTGTGATTGGAATGTATAAAATCAACTTCTACACTCCGGGTAATCAATAATTCAGGAACCCACGATAATGAAGCGAGCAAACCGCCTTCGTTCATAACATTGCCATAAGTAATACCTATTGGCAATGAAAGATAGGCCAAATTCTGTCTGGACCTAAAGTCAAGTGAGATTAATTCATTGTGTACTACAGGACTGTCGGCGCTCCTGGTTACAACCAACTGTGTGGATATGTTGCCCTGGTCTGTAGGCAGGGAGTGTTTAAAATAATTCTCATTGTAGATTCCATAATGCAGTTCAGAATTGAAATCGTATGGAATATTGAGATCATAGTCTGTAATCAATTCTTCTATGGCATAAGCCGGTTTAGTGTGGAAAGTCCATTTCTCAGACAAAGGAAGATAAAAACTAACTACCCAGCGCCGGGCAGATTTATAAAAACTACCGCTTACCAATTCACTCAGAGGATCAGTAGAAACCAAATTTTTATTTTCTCCGGAGAGGGCTGTACTATAACCAAAGCCCAACCAATACTGGTGATGTTTTCTTTTATAAGAGTTGATAATTTGCAACTCTGGCATTGAGGTAATATCAGGGTTCCTCAGCACTGAAGCTTCCTGATTTGGTGCCAGCCACACATTATCAGTTGACGAAAGTTTATCCCTAAGCACAGGGACACTGTTATTCAAATTCTCATTGTTCCGTACACCTTGCTCTTCGTCTTTAACGTATGGTTCTGTGCTTCTGTTTTCTTTTGCAGGATACCCGGCTTTGTTATCTAAGTAGATTTTTGCTGTTTCTGATTTGAAAGATACAAATGATAAATTCTGTTGTAATGGTTGCTTTCTATGTGCACCATTATAATTTGATGTTGCCCAATTGCGACTTACAGAATTTACAGAAACAATATCGTTTGAATTGTCTGATACTGCAATCAATTGTTTATTAAATGTACCCACATTAGGGACATTGCCTGTTGATGCATAAGTAGAGGGACTACTATTTTGTCGTTCAGTTATTTGATTGGCATGAATGGAGTGACTGTTGAAAGGCCAATACAGTAAAACAGATGAAGTGAAGCCAACCACTAAAAAAAGCCATAAAAAAACTACGGGTCTTTTCTTTCGTTTTACGGGAAGCTTTTTTTGTATGCCTTGCCACACCGAGGCAGAAGGTTCAATACCAACCGGCATTTGCACGGGTTGGTCGCGCTCCACTTTTAATTTATGTAACGGATGCTGGTTCATCTCTCTATTCCTATTTCATTTGTCAACAAATACCGGGCATAAGATTTGGACTTCATCAATTGAGTCTTGGAAGTTGACTCGGTGATGCCCAACATTTCCGCAATTTCTTTATGACTGTAACCTTCGATATGATACAAGTTAAATACAGTTCGATAGCCATCTGGCATTTTTTGTAAAGCCGCCATGGTTTCTTCAAGGCTTAGCTGCGCAAACGCATTGTAGTCATCAGCAAGGCGCTGTTGGAGACCTGCATCCTCTATATCCGTGAAAACTATTTTCTTTTTTCTGATATGCTGGAGGCAACTATTGATGATCACTTTTACTGACCAGTTGTAGAAACTTCCTTTTGCAGAATCAAATCGATTCAACTCATTAAAAATCTGAATAAAACCCTCCTGTAACATGTCTTCTGCCTCTTCTTTTGATGAACTATACCTGAGGCAGATGACAAAATGAGGGTTTTTATACTGATCATAAAGCCACTTGAACGCTGCCTCCACGCCATCCAATGCGCGTGCTATTTGTTTTTCCTCCTCCTGGGCAGCTCTGTTTTTCATACAGTAGATATGCAATTTGACTTTAAAGGGTTGCCTGAATACAGAATTTTATTTTCTAAATCAAACACTTCCCACTAATTACAGCCAAAGAATGGTTTTTGTTTAAGAAAATGTTAAAATTAATTAAACAAAGGCAACCTTTTTTTCCCATTCTGCATACGTAGGGTATCATTCACTTAAAATTATCGGAATCATGAAATCAAAATTTTTACTTTTTTGCTTTTGGATGACCACCGTGATATCGCTTCATAGCCAGACGGTGGTAGACATCATTGTAAACTCCAATGACCACAACACCCTTGAAGCAGCTGTGGGAGCTGCCGGACTGGTACCCACTCTACAAGGTGATGGTCCTTTCACCGTCTTTGCACC
>CALMWS010000209.1 GCA_937870795.1 uncultured Bacteroidota bacterium
AGTGAGGTAGAAATGATACCACTTACCCGTGGTCCGGGCATTCCCATCTTTTTAAAAGATGTGGCCGAAGTATCCATATCACAGGCGACCCGTTATGGAGCAGTTTGTTACAATGATCAGGGCGAGGTAGCCGGTGGGGTAGTGATGATGCTTAAAGGCGCCAATAGCAGTGAAGTCATCACGCAGGTGAAGACAAGGATTGAAGAGATTAAAAAGTCACTTCCTGAAGGTGTGGAAATAGAAGCCTTCCTGGACCGCACCAAGATGGTGAGTCACGCCATATCAACCGTAGAGACCAATTTGTTGGAGGGTGCTTTGATCGTGATTTTTGTCCTGGTCATGTTTTTGGGCAATTTGAGAGCAGGCCTTGTGGTGGCATCTGTTATACCGTTGGCTATGCTATTTGCGATTACCATGATGAACTTATTTGGTGTGAGTGGCAACCTTATGAGTCTTGGAGCCCTTGACTTTGGGCTCATCGTAGATGGGGCGGTCATTATCGTTGAGGCGGTTATGCATCAGTTGTCGCACAGCAAGCACTACAAGGATGTTGAGCGGCTGACACATCACCAAATGGACACCGAAGTAAGAATGGCGGCGGGCAAGATGATGAACAGTGCTGTTTTTGGACAGGTCATCATCCTCATAGTATATCTGCCCATCTTTGCTTTGCAGGGCATTGAAGGCAAGATGTTTAAGCCCATGGCACAAACGGTTACCTTTGCCTTGATTGGTGCCTTTATTTTGTCACTTACCTATGTGCCCATGATGAGTGCCTGGGCTTTGAGTAAAAAAATAAAGCATACCCCCACACTATCAGATCGGGTTATGTTGAAGATTGAAATTTTATTCCAGCGCACGCTTGAATTTTTTGTTAAGCTGCCCAAATTGGTTGTAGGTTCGGCCTTTGTATTATTTGTGATTTCGCTCTTCATTCTGACCCGATTGGGAGGAGAATTTATACCCGCCCTCGAAGAAGGAGATTTCGCGGTGGATACAAGGGTGCTCACCGGAAGTTCCATACAAACAACCATAGATGGAACCCAGGCAGCAGCCCGCATTTTACTTAAAAATTATCCTGAAGTAGAAAAAGTAGTCACCAAGATCGGAAGTGGTGAAGTACCTACAGACCCAATGCCTATGGAAGCCAGTGATATGATGGTCATTTTGAAAGATAAAAAAGAATGGACCTCTGCCAAAACTTTTAATGAGCTGGCAGAAAAAATGGGTAAATCACTGGAAGATGTGCCCGGTATAACAGCAGGTTTTCAATATCCGGTGCAAATGCGCTTCAATGAGCTGATGACCGGTGCGAGACAGGATGTGGTTTGTAAAATCTTTGGAGAAGATCTGGATACCCTCGCCCGATATGCAGACCGGCTTGGTGAGATTGCTTCGGGTGTACAAGGAGCAGAAAACATCTTTGTAGAAACCGTAACAGGAGTGCCACAAATCATCATCGATTACCACAGAGAGCAATTGAGCAGGTATGGCGTCAGCATTAGTGAGGTCAATCAGTTGGTAAACATGGCATTTGCCGGCAAACAAGCGGGCCTGGTATACGAAGGTGAAAAGAGATTTTCTCTGGTAGTTCGACTTGCCAAAGAGCATCGACAGGATTTGGAAGCAGTAAGGTCTTTGTTGGTGCCATTGCGCGGTGGCAGCAATGTGCCCTTGTCGTACCTGGCAGACGTCAACATCGTCAACGGACCCAATCAAATCCAAAGAGAGGATGCCAAAAGAAGAATTGTGGTAGGCTTCAATGTGCGTGGCAGGGATGTGCAAAGTTTGGTTGATGAACTTAAGCAAAAAACAGAAAAAAAGCTTGATTTACCGGCAGGTTATTACATCACGTATGGGGGTGCCTTTGAAAATCTCAACAGAGCCAAATCAAGGCTGGCAGTTGCTGTGCCCATTTCACTGATCATGATTTTTGTATTGTTGTTTTTTGCCTTTAAATCCATAAGGCAGGGCTTATTGATATTTTCATCCATACCCCTTTCTGCCATGGGAGGAATATTGTTTTTGGCTTTGAGAGGCATGCCATTTTCCATTAGTGCTGGCATTGGATTCATTGCCCTGTTTGGAGTGGCTGTGCTGAATGGCATCGTGTTGATTTCAGAATTCAATCGATTAAAAGCGGAAGGGTGGAAGGATTTGACGCGAATTGTAATCATGGGCACCAAGGTTCGATTGCGACCTGTGCTGATGACGGCAACTGTAGCTTCTCTGGGTTTTTTGCCAATGGCTATAAGTAATGGCGCAGGTGCAGAAGTACAACGTCCCTTGGCAACGGTGGTGATCGGTGGATTGTTGGTGGCAACATTTTTAACCCTTATCGTTTTACCTTCATTGTATCTATTATTTGAAAAGGTAACAGGTGAGAAGGAAGATTTAACAGAACTAAAATACCACAATTCGTAAATGATGAAAGTAAAATATATATTTATATACAGTGTAGCAATTTTGCTGGTTACGACAGGAAAATCTGTTCAAGCGCAACAAACTTTATCGCTGGAAGAGGCATGGAAAAAAGCGGCTACCGTAAGCGCGGATGCCAACTTTTCAAATGCCATTTATAGCCTCGCAGAGTCGGAGAGTAAGGTGGGTGTAGTGATGCCTTTTTTGAATACGCTGGTTGAAGCCGGCCAAATCAACAGTGCACTGACGGACACCAAGATTACCCTTTCACAATCGGGTTATTTTCCTTCGTACCACAAGGCATTTAAGAACAGACAAGAAGGCAGCAAAGTATTGGCAGCAAGTGAAAAGCAGCTGAGGGAATGGAACATAAGAAAAATGGTGACTTCCCTATATGTGCAACACCATTACCTCAACGCGGTAAAAAACCTTTATGAAAATCAGGACAGTTTGTTTAGGCAGGCGCTTGAAAGGGCAAAGTTGAGACTGACTACCGGAGAATCAGATGGTGTTGAGGTAGTAGAAGCCACAGCCCAGCTGAGCCATTTACAACAACTGAGGCAAGAAACAGAATCGATGTTGTATGCTGTGCTTTCGGTATTCAGAACCCTTACAGGAACTTCTGATACTACTTTGCCGGGTGAGATCGATGATGTCACTTCATTGCTACCCATTGATGTTGGCGTAAAGAGTGAGGTTCAGCATCCATATCTACAAAGGTTGGAAACGGAAATGCAATACAACCAACTGGAAGCCAACTGGAAAAGGGCTCAAAGAAAGCCAATGTGGACTCTTGCCTTTAATAATACATCATTTAGGGGCATTGGTGCCGATGATCGCGTTTATGGTGCATCTTCAAGATTTTCCAGTGTGCAATTGGGCGTTGCCTTTCCCATTTTTGGGAGTCAGTCTTCGAAAATAGATGAGGTTATCAAACGCACTGAAGAAAAAACAACGGCTGAAAAATATCTCGCAGAAATGAAAATAACAAACCAGAGAAATACCGCTTTAATGAGGTGGCAAAGGTTGCAGGATCAGATGCTTGTTTTTGAACAGCAGTCATTGCCATTGGCGGCGCAGTTGCAGGAAATAGCCCGAAATAAATTGAAGAATGGTGAAATTGATTTTATGAAATATGCTTATATGACAGAACAGGCACAATCACTTTTACTGGATTATGCCAGTCTTAAAAAACAAGTCAATGAAGCAGCGGTAGACTACCATTTTGTAACTTTTTAAATTGAAATTAACAATGAAATACAATAATAAAAACATCACCTACTTATCATTCCTTTTTCTTTTACTATTTTTTTCCTGTAAATCGGAAAAAGATACCGAACCCAAAGCTTCAGCTAAAACACCGGCATCTGCAGAGACTGCGGCACCCCCTATGGTGGTAAATCTGACCGAAGCACAGTTTAAGAATGCAGGTATTAAATTTGAAGCACCCTCAGAAAAAGAATTGCCGGTAGAACTGCATCTCAACGGAAAGGTTTTTACGCCCGCCAGCAAAAAAATATCGATCCATTCACCACTGGGTGCTTATGTGAGATCTTTGCCATGGATACAAGGTATGAATGTAAAAAAAGGGCAATTGTTGGTGGTACTTGAAGACCTGGCTATTTTGCAGTTGCAACAAGACTATCTTCAGGCACAAAACAACCTGGAATTAGCAGAGTTGGAATGGAAGAGACAGCAGGCATTATTGGCCACCAAAGCCACCAGCGATAAATTGTACCAGGAAGCCAAACATGTGTTTGAAAAGGGAAAAATAGAAGTCATGGCACTGAAGCAAAAACTCAAAATGATTCACCTGGATCCAGCGGCGATCCATGCAGACAATATGAATGCCAACCTGAAACTCTATGCGCCAGAAAATGGCTATGTCCAGGCCATTCAAAGTAATGTAGGAGATTACATCAATCCACAGGATGAAATCCTTACGCTGTTGGCTACTGGTGAAACGATGGTGGTCTTAAATGCATTTGAAAAAGACCTGCCCGCATTGGTTGTTGGACAAATCGTAAACATTGAAACTTCAGGCAATGCAACGGCACAATACAAAGCAAGGGTGACCCAGCTGGGTAAGGTAGTTGGCACTCAGGGAATTGTTGAAGTAGTGTGTAAGTTAGAGAGGGCAGTCAATTTGATCGAAGGACAATTTGTAACGGGTCAAATTACCCTGGCAGCCCGAAAATCTTTGTGCATTCCGGAAAAAAGCCTGGTGAGATACGAAGGAAAGGAATATGTGTTTATCAAAGAAGGAAATCGTCATTTTGTAATGACCGAGATCGTGCCAGGGAACAGAAACGGTGATTGGGTGCAACTTCAGAACGCCGGCAACTGGCAAGGAAAAGAAATTGTAACTGACGGAAGTTATACCCTGCTGATGACATTAAAAAATGTAGCAGAATAACACAAAAGAAGCATGTTTAGTATCTTTAGTACATTAAAAATCAGATGATGCCATGAAACGAGAGCAAATTCAAACCGAAGTAGATGCAGCTTACCTGTACAGCGTACTGGCAGAAGCAGAAAAGGATGAAGCCATTGCCACCATATTTCGGGAGATGAGTGAAATAGAAAAGAGTCATGCACTTGCATTTCTCCAAAAATCTGGTCAGCAACTGCCCATGCCTGCACCCTCTATGCGGGCAAAAATTTTGAAAAACATTGGCAAAGTATTTGGCAACGACTATATCCTCGGTGTGTTGATGGACACCGAAAAAAGGATTGCCGGATCCATCATCAACCATAAAAAATCGATGGGAGAGTCGCCAACCATGACAGATACCGCTCATGTTTCCATATTGCAAAACATACTCGATGGCAGTGCTACTACGCCGGGATCAACGGTGGCAAGATTTGAACAAAGGCACAAATCTGTAGGCGGCAATGCGTTGAGGGCAGCAGTACTGGGAGGCAATGACGGACTTGTTTCCAATTTTAGTTTGATCATGGGCGTGGCAGGCGCTGCAGGAGGGCAGAAAGAAGTATTGCTGGCAGGTACTGCCGGTTTGCTGGCAGGAGCCCTTTCGATGGCATTGGGGGAATGGATTTCAGTTAAAAGTTCGCAGGAACTGTACGAAAACCAAATGGAACTTGAAATGGAAGAACTCGAAGCCAACCCTGAAGGTGAACGCAGGGAATTGACGCTGATCTATGTATCAAAAGGCATGCCCAGAGCTGATGCTGAAAAGATGGCTGCCGAGATCATCCAGGACAAAGCAAAGGCCCACGAGATACTGGTAAAAGAAGAATTGGGCATCAATGCCGAGGACCTTCAGGGCTCTGCCATGGAGGCAGCCGTGACCTCTTTTGTATTGTTCGCCATTGGAGCCATCATACCGTTGGTTCCCTATTTCTTTACCTCGGGTTATAATGCCATTTGGATCAGCGCAGCGGTGAGTGCGGTAGGACTATTTTTAATTGGAGCTGCCATCACCCTATTTACAGGAAAAAACGTTTGGTACTCAGGAATGCGTCAGGTGCTGTTTGGACTTGCAGCTGCAACAGTCACTTACGGCATAGGGATTTTGATTGGCGTTTCTCTTAGTTGATAAGCCGGATGGAGGACAGAAATTGCTCAAGACTTTTTTGATAGGTATCAAAAGATCGAAGGTTGTTGTGTCCTCCATTTGGTATGATGATCAATTGAGAAGCAGGATGGGTACACACACTTGCCAGCTTGCGGGCATGATCGACTGAAATCAGTTGGTCATTTGTGCCATGGATTATGAATACTGGCAGGTTGAGCGTGGTAAGTTGAGCCAGATTGTCAAATTTGTAATTTAAAAACCAATGCATGGGAAACCCCAGGACCTGATCTTCAATCAGGTTGACCATATCGGTGTAAGGGGTTTCCAAAATCAAAGCTTTTACTTTGGTATTGGCGGCAAGCCATGATGCAGGGCCTGTACCCAAAGATCTGCCATAGAGGATTATCGAATCACTTGCATACATTTTTGCGCATTGCTGATAGAGTAGCCATGCATCACCGAAAAAGGTAGCTTCATTTCGTTCGCCTTTACTTTTACCATAACCGCGGTAATCATAAACCATCACATCATATCCATATTGGCATAGGTAATGGGCTTCATTGGCCCAACGGTCTAAATTGTCTTTGTTGCCGTGGAAATACAGAATCAGGCCTTTGGTTGGTTTGGGGGCATTAAGCAGGATGGCATTGATACTGCCTCCATCATTTGCTTGAAATATAAATTCCTGAAAAGGAAATAAAAAATGATATCGATGATGCTGCGGCAATTTTTTTCCCCGAAAAATAAAAACTTCATAGGCATCAAAATGAAGCAGCAGGGCTAAAACAAACATTAAAATACTCAAAAGATACAAGCCATTTCTCCACTTCATTTTCTGGCTTTTCTTTTGAAGTTGAGGCTTGATTTTTCAATATCGAAGGAGGTATGGTATTCTTTTTGAAGGATTTCATCCAACACCTGATGATACATGGGGAAATTGTGCAGGTTGTTGTGCCCGCCACCAATGATGGGGTGCAGTCTTACCCGATCTGAATTGACATTGCCCAGTTTGATGCTTGATTTAAATGGAATGAGTGTGTCTTCTGTGCCATGAATAATGTGGATAGGGCATTTAACATATTTCAACCACTTGAATGTAGGAATTGGAAAACGAATGGCCCATGCAATAGGCATAAAAGGAAGGTATCTTTTGGCAACATGGCTGAGACTGTAGTAGGGAGCATCCAATATGAGAAGTCCCGGGTTGTTGGCAGAAGCCAGCTTGGTGGCAAAGCCAGAGCCTAAAGAGCGACCATACAACACAATAAATTTTTCGGGTACTTTGGATTTGATCATGTTGTAGATCAATTGTAAGTCTTCCTTCAGGGCAGTGTGCGTCCTTTTGCCAGTGCTTTTACCAAAGCCCCGGTAATCGACCATGAGCACATCGTAACCATTGCGGTTGAAATCTACGGCAAACTTTCCCCAACCTTTGATGCTTTTTGAATTGCCTTTTAGGTAAAAAACTACCCCCTTTGGCTTATCGACCTTGAAGTGCAAACCACTCATGGTTACATCTTCCTTCAGGTCAAGGATGTACTCATCAAAAGTCAGGTTGTCGTAGTTAAAGGCAAAATCCTTGGGTAATTTTTCCGGTCTGAAAAAAATAAAATCCTGAAAAAAGTATACGGCCATACTTATCACAAGATACACAATGAGGAAGCCAATGACAATGGAGTACCACATGATCAATGACCCTTGCAACAAGAGAAAAGGACTGGATTATACCAAAGCTTCAAAGTAGCCGGTGTTTCTGTTTTTTCTAACATTGTTCCATTCGTAATATTTGCCATTCATCACAATGTATACGCCAGGAGGTAAGACCTGAACAAAGGCAAGGGCACTGCCCAGATTAAAAAATCCATCGGAAGAAGTACCAAATGCGTATGGGATCATAGCTCCCGTGATTACGATGGTTTTGGCCATGGCATCTTCAGCCAGAAACCTTGCTGTATCTACCATAGTATCAGTACCATGTGTAATGATGATTTTATCTGCTTTGGCATTGCGGCATGTGTATGCTATTATTTCACGGTCTGCAGTGGTCATTTCCAGACTGTCGACCATCATGAGGGTCTTGACATCAATGTCTAAAGTGCAACGGCCGCGTTCAAACATAGAAGGCAGGTGGGTATCTTTGAAATACAATTCACCCGTGATGAAGTTGTACTCTTTGTCGAAGGTACCGCCGGTGACAAAAACCTGAATTTGGTCCATATAAATTTTGTAATGTTGATTTGGTTAGTGATGTCCAAAAATAACTTATTTCAGACATTTCACATCATTTTGAAAATTATTGGTCACCACCAGGTGGCTGGGCAGATTTTTGAACTGATGTACATTATGTATTAGAATGTATGGTAATGTGTAATTAATTTATTTGTAATTAATTATTAATACGGCATGGAAAGATAAAAATTGAAGGACCTTAATTGCCCAAAGGGAAGAGGAGCAAAAGGCAAAAAATCGATCATTAAGATTATCTTTGCTTCCCACAAGAAAATACATCAAATGAAAAAATTGTCATTTTTGTTTCTGGCCCTGTCTGTGTTGGCCATAGCATCATGTAAAAAAGAAGAGAAAGCTGCCTCTATGCCCAGTGCAGGTGAAGTGCCTGCTGTAGGAGGCGTGAAAATAGTGTATGTTAATCTGGATACTCTATTGGAGGGATACGATCTATTTCAGGAGCAGAAAAAAACGTTGGAAAGTCAAAGTTCAGCTGCTGAGAAAAGCATTGCTGCCAAAATCGAAGCATTTCAAAAGAGATTGGCCAAATTTCAGCGCGATGTTTATGAAACCCAGCAAAGGGCTCAAAACATTCCCCCTGTTGAGCTGAAAGCGCTTGAAGAAAAATTCGCAGCCCAACAAAACAATCTGGCTACCGAAGAGCAATCGCTCCTCAAGCAGAGAGAAGAAGCGGCGATGGCCCTGGACAAAAAACTGGTAGAACTTCAGGCTAAACTAAAGAGCAATATCGACAATTACCTGGCAAAAGTGGCCGCTGAAAAAGGTTACGATTATGTATTGATCAAAGGATCTGCCGGTGGTGTATTGTTTGGAAGAGAAGAACTTGACATTACCAAAGCAGCTACCGCGGCCATCAATGAAGAGCACAAAGCTTCTAAAAAGTAAATTGAAAGATATGAAGATTAACCGGTTATTTTGGGTAACGTTTTGTTTGCTTCCTGCCGCATTATTTGGACAAGCCTCCAAATTAGAGACCCTGCTATTTGAATTGCCGGATGTAGTCTTCAAAAAAATAGAAACGCCCAAAGGTTTCGAATCAGCGTACGAATTGATGGTAAAACAGGCCCTGGACCACCAGCACCCTGACAAAGGATACTTTTATCAAAAAGTATATCTTGCCCATCGTTCATTTGACGCTCCAACTGTAATGATTACCGAAGGGTACGACAGACCGGCACATCGCATTTACGAACTCAGCGATTTGCTTGCCGGCAATCAGCTTCAGGTAGAGCATCGTTATTTTGGAAAAAGCATGCCAGATAGTCTGGATTATCAATACCTTACCCTGGAACAGGCTACCGGTGATTTGCATGCCATCAATCAGCTTTTCAGGAAGTTGTATGTCAGGGATTGGGTTAGTACAGGCATCAGCAAAGGAGGTCAGACCACTATATTTTACAGGTATTTTTATCCCAATGATGTAGATGTATCGGTACCTTATGTGGCGCCCCTGAATACATCGCTTGAAGATAACCGCATTTATCAATTTTTGGACACCGTAGGCACGCAGGAATGCAGGCAGAAGATATTTGATGTGCAAAAGCGATTGCTTCAAAACAGAGGTGAATTTCTTCAAAAATTGAAGTGGTTTGCCAAAGGAGCCGACAAACATTTTACCTACCTCTCTTTGGAACAAGCCTTTGAGTATGCAGTGTTGGAATATTCATTTTCATTCTGGCAATGGGGCTCTGACTGCAGCAAGATACCGGGAGAAAAAGTAGATGGCGATTCTCTGTTTTCTTATTTTTTGCAGGTTTCTGATCCAGGTTTTTTTTCGGACGAAGACATACAAAAATATGCCTCCCATTACTATCAGGCCGGGACACAAATGGGTTATTACGGCTATGATGTATCTGATTTTAAAAAATGGATAAAAGCATTAGACACCAGTAAAAACCCAAGTGCCATTTTTATGCCGGCCAAGTCTCCTATGACCTTTACACCAAATTTGACATTAAATGTAGAAAAATGGTTGCGGGAGCATGGTGATCGTTTTGTGTATATCAATGGCAATAGTGATACATGGTCTGCCACAGCAGTGAGACCCAGCCCGGGCAGAGATGCTCTTTGGTATTTTTTGCCAGGCAAAGACCACGCCATGGCAAGAATCAAAAACCTTACTTCGGAAGAAAAAAACCAATTGATCACCACCATTAAAAAATGGCTGGCCGAGGTAGATTAGCCAGTGCCTTCCTAATAGAGTTTCCCTTATGGTTTGACAATGAGCTCGACCTTTCCGGCAATTTCCAGTCCAGAATGGATGCCCATGCTGTGGTGAAGGATGTTGCCCCTTTTGTCTTGCAATTGTACCTCGAGCAAGGCATTCATTGATTCTTCAATCCTGCCATTCATAAATCCATGGATCGGGGAGGCGAGCAGCGTACCTTTTTCTTTTCTGGCCCGCACTTCAAGGGTGTATTGTGGGTGGTCGATGGCAACATGGATGCCTCCTTCATTGATCCTGTTGAACAACAAACTACAGCCATTGTATGTAGTGAACCGGATTAATTTTTCGCCATCATAGAAGCCGGCAATAAAGCCCGTGAAGTCGCCCGTAAGCCAGGGAATACGGGCAACGGATAACTTGAATCGAAAAGCATCGTTTTCAAAATGATTGGACTGCATCCATACATAGGCTGATGGAAATGATTGGCCCCAGTCCTTCTCAATGTAACCCTTACCATCAGTAAATGAAATGTTGTGATGCTCATAATGCAGGTTGCCTTCAATGCGATGGCCCATGCTCACAATGCCGTGATAACATTCCATAAAAGGAGCAAAAGAGAAAGGTCCCATAATGCCTGGAGAATACCATTTTTTTGGCCATAACACAGGGTCATGGAAGGTAAGTTTTCCAGCAAGGGGTAAATCATATAGAGCGAGTGCGGATGCTGAAAAGTGGTTGTTTCCAATGTTGATTTCAAATGCATCGGCAGCGGCTGAAAAAGTTTCCAATGCAAAAGTATGGTAGCTGGTAGTTCTCGCTTTGCCATCAAGAATTTGAATAAAGGCGTGGCCTTTACCTGTCTTGTCTATGGCAATACCAGGAATGATGGCAAAAGCATGGAGACCATCGGCACTTACACATTTGTAATACCAGCCTTCGAAATAATTTGATTTTTTCCCAAAGCCTTGAAAGCGCTCCGGATAAAAGGTATTAATAATTTTTTTTCCAACCATGCATAAAGATAAGACCTTCCTTAAGATTTCAAATGTTAGATACAAAAGTCTTTTGTATTTGTGACTAAAACACTACCTTGGCTATCATGAAATGTTGGAAATCCTCCTATGTGTTTTTTGGGACAGGCATCTTACTTGCACTCTTGTTTTATTTTTTTGCCCCGGCAAGCTTAGATGAGCAGGAAAGGAGGGCGGTTGGTGTTGGCATCCTTATGGTAGTATGGTGGGTGAGTGAAGCTTTACCCATGCCCGTGGTTGCATTATTGCCGTTAGTGGCTTTCCCATTGTTGGGCATTAATAAGACAGAGGCGGTAGCTGCCTCTTATGCCAATCCTGCCATTTACCTGTTTTTTGGAGGCTTTATGCTGGGCCTGGCCATTGAAAAATGGAATTTGCACAAAAGGATAGCCCTCAACATCATCCACACTACGGGGACAAGTGGCAACAAAATAGTGCTTGGCTTTATACTGGCCACAGGATTCCTGAGTATGTGGCTAAGCAACACAGCCACCACGATGATGATGTATCCCATTGCCATGTCGGTGATCAGTGTGATGGAACATCAAAACCACAATGGCAATTCAAAAAACTTTGCTCTTACGTTAATGCTGGCCATAGCCTATGCGTCCAATTTTGGAGGCATAGCCACCATTATTGGCACGCCCCCCAATGTTGCTTATGCTGGTTACTACCTCGAGAGATATGGACAAGAGCTGGATTTTTTCAAATGGTTTTTGTTGTGTGCACCGATAACAGCATTATTACTGGCAGCGCTTTATTGGGTTATGGTCAAGGGCTTGTTTCCCAATCACATATTGGCATCACCTGGCGCAGCGGCTTATGTGGCGGCAGAAAAACAAGCATTGGGCAAGCCTGGTAAATCAGAAAAAAGAGTGTTGGTTGTATTTGCACTTACAGCCCTGTTATGGATTTTCAGATCATTGATCAATGATATACAGTCGGTGGTTAAACTTGACGATACCATCATTGCAATTCTAGCCGCCATTACACTTTTTATTGTGCCTTCAGAAAAAAAAGGACATGCTTTGCTGGACTGGCAAGATACATCCAAAATGGCATGGGGCATTTTGCTCCTTTTTGGTGGGGGTATTGCACTGGCTGATGGCTTGGAAAATACGGGTCTCATTCAAAAAACGGGCAATTGGCTGGCATCGTTTGGCCACAATACCACATTGCTACTTTTATTGGTTATTGTATTCTCATTGTTCATTGGAGAATTCATGAGCAACATCGCTCAAGTCATTGTTTTTGCTCCACTTGTTTCTGCCATGGCAGATAGCCTTCATCTAAACCCTGTACTGCTGGGCATTCCCATGACATTGGCTGCGAGTTGTGCAGGCATGATGCCCATGGCTACACCGCCCAATGCCATCGTTTTTGCAAGTGGTCACATCAAATTTAAAGACATGGTTCTGACCGGATTTGTATTAAATCTCATTGCCATAGCTTTGATTATGATTTTTTCCTGGCTGGTTCTGCCTTTAATATGGATTTGATTGTCGGCTGCTGAACAAATCATAGCTATGAATGATGTCGATTAAAGGAAATTGTGTCCGGTGACTGACGATATTTTGGTAAATTTGTGCAATAAAACTGCGATATGATCCTGCTGGATGGAAAAAAATTGGCTGAAGACGTAAAACTTGAACTGAAGGGAGAAGTGCAAAAGATGATGGCCGAAGGCAAGAGGGCTCCTCACCTGGCTGCCATACTGGTGGGTGATAATCCGGCTTCAAAGGCTTATGTGGGCACAAAAATTAAATTTTGTGAAGACGTAGGTTATGGCTCTACCCTTGTTACCCTGCCCGGCGATATAGCTGAAGAAGCTTTGCTGGAAGAAGTAGAGAAATTGAACAAAGATGAAGCCATCGACGGTTACATAGTTCAACTTCCATTGCCAAGGCACATTGATGAGCAAAAAATAAATCTGGCCATAGACCCTAAAAAAGATGTAGACGGCTTTCATCCGATGAATTTTGGCAAAATGGCACAAGGCATGAAAGCCTTTTTGCCGGCAACTCCTTTCGGCATCCTGGAAATGTTGCGTAGATACCAAATTCCAACCGAAGGTAAACATTGTGTGGTTCTTGGCAGAAGCAATATTGTTGGGGGGCCTATGAGCATACTCATGGCACGCAAGGGGTATCCTGGTAATTGCACAGTGACCCTGGCTCACAGCAAAACGGCTCAACTGGAGGAAGAATTGAAAAGGGCTGATATCCTGATCGCCGCCATTGGCATACCGCGTTTTGTAAAGGCAAATATGGTCAAAGAGGGTGCTGTGGTCATTGATGTAGGGATCAACCGGATTGAAGATCCAACAAAAAAATCGGGCTTCAGCCTAACCGGCGATGTTGATTTTGAAGGACTCAAAGATAAATGCAGTTACCTTTCGCCTGTTCCGGGAGGGGTTGGGCCTATGACGGTAACCGCATTGATGCTCAACACACTTCAGGCAGCTCTCAACAGATAGAAGATTGATGGAAAATTGCCCGACAGGAATCAAGTCAATCATTGACCAATTGCGCATCATGGAGGCTGTCTTGGAAGGTCGTTTTTATGCACATCCTTTGCCCGTATTGAATCACGCCACCCTTGGTCAGCACATAAGGCACATTCATGATTTTTATAAAGCACTGGCAGTAGGAATCAGTACTTCGGTGGTAGATTACAATCACAGGGAGCGCAATGAAGAAATAGAATTATCTTTGGATACAGCTATGCAACGGCTGGAGACACTTCGATCTTTTTTTTCTGCACTTGACCTCAACCAAGCCATCTGCATTCTGACTTCAGAAGGTTTTTTGGAGGAACCAAAAGAAATTAAAAGCACCATCATGCGTGAACTGATGTACGGTTATGATCATGCCATCCATCATCTGGCATTGATTAGAATCGGATTTGAATCAGTGCACACCATTCAGCTGCCTTCTTACTTTGGTGTTGCCAGGTCAACTTTGTCTTTTCATAAAAAATAAAAAAAAATGGCGGGTTCTTACGTATTATTGACGGTGCCGGATGGCAATGAAGCTTTGATGGCCATTTTGTCGGAACTCGGCTTCGAAGCTTTTGAAGAAGAGCAAGATCAGATAGTTGCCTATCTGGAAGAATCTCATTATACAGAAGCATTTAAAAATGAAACTGCAGAAATCCTGAATCAGTTTTCGTTAAAAGGTTCCTGGAGCAATTTGCCTGTGCAAAACTGGAATGAATTATGGGAGTCGAATTTCACACCGGTTGAAGTGCCCGGTGTATGTAGGGTGAGAGCAGAATTTCACGATAAGAATCCTTCTTTTCCCTATGAGATAACCATCCAACCGCGAATGGCATTTGGTACAGGACATCACCAGACTACGTATATGATGCTGAAACACATGGCTGACATATCGTGGACACATAAGAAGGTATTTGATTTTGGCTGTGGTACCGGTATTTTAGCCATCTTCGCTTCCATGATGGGAGCGAATAAAATTTTGGCCAATGACATAGAATATGAAAGTTATGTCAACACGATTCAAAATGCTGAAGTCAATGGAGTGCACAATGTAGAGGTATTGCATGGGGGGCTTGATGTCATAGAAGATCAAAAATTTGATGTTATTTTGGCCAACATCAACCGCAATGTACTTACAGCTTCTGTTGAAAGATTGGCTGCATTGATGGAAGATGGTGGAAGTTTGTTGTTGTCTGGCATTTTGGAAGCTGACTTTGACGTTATTGTAAATGCTTATTCAGAACATGGTTTTTTGCTTTCAAATAAAGACCAGAAAGATGCCTGGCTTTGCCTCAAAATGGCTTATAAAAATTAAATGGCGGGTTTACTAAATACCGTTGTGGCATGGATGATCAAGCCGTTGCGCCTTATGTCAAGATACCGTAGGTTTAAAATGATTTTAGGTGAAAATCAACTCATTCTCCCTACCAGTGGCAATTTCGACAACTTGGAGACCCTGGACATGATTTTTACCCAACGTGAATACGCTGCGTATTTCCCATTTTATCAAAAGGCTAACATTTTGGATATTGGTGCCCACAGAGGGTATTTTTCCATTTTTGCAGCTAAAAATGCTGCAGCTGCTTCGTTTGTTTTAGCCCTTGAACCCGAATCTGAAAATGTTAATCATTTGAGAAAAAATCTCAATCTCAATGGGGTTGAAAATGTTATGGCCGAACATGCTGCTTTGCATTACAACAATGTTGAAGTAAATCTCCACAAAGCTGCATCAGTGAATCATTCCACAGTGGTGGAAACTCAGAAGGGCCTGGAACCTGAATGTCAAAAGGTAAGTGGGATTACAATGGATGCCCTTTTGACTAAGTACAAAATCGATCGTGTTGATTTTTTAAAAATGGATTGTGAAGGGGCCGAATATGAAATTTTTTACCGTATGAGTGCCGATACTTTCCGTAAAATTCATGTCATTTCAATGGAATTTCACGATTTGAAAAAGGAAGAATACACTGCATCCAGGCTGGTGTTTTGTTTTTTGGAAAATGGTTTTGAGATTCTTCGGCTTGATTATTTGCCTTCCCACCGAAACCTGAATTATGGACGTCTGATTGCGCGCAATAAATCATTCTCTTAAGTCGCCACCTCTTTCCACACAATGATGGTTTTGTCATCAGAAGCACTGAGCAGGGTAGAGGTGTGGTGGTGCCATATTACTTTATTGATGGAGTGAAAATGGCCTCCCGTAAATGGGCCTTTGCTCTCAGCCAGTCTTCCATCTTTTTGCCAGACCCTCAGCAATTTGTCGCGCCCGGCAGAAATCAGCCAATCGCCAAAAAAACACAAGCTATTTATTGTACCCTGGTGGGCTTTGATTTCTCCCATACAGCTTGGATTTGAAGGGTTGTCCCAGATCTTAAGTAAGGCGTCCCTTCCTCCTGAATAATACAATTGAGCGTCGGCAATCGCAGTAAATATGCTGTGGCTGTGAGCAGCAAATGATAATATAGGCTGCAAACTTGCTGATTCATAAAGGTAGAGCATGCCATCACTGGAACCAATGAGCAATTGGTCACTGAAGGGATAAATACTTCTTAAGCTTTTGTCACTGACTTTTATTTTTTTTACAACATCGAAGTGTCGGGTATCAAGCACGCACAACGATCCGTCGGCCCCTGCGGTTATCAGTTGTTGTTCAGTAAATTCAATCGAATATATGGCACCCTGATGACATCTGGATGTCAAAACGATGGTTTGTTGAACGGCATCGATTACATATAAAATTCCCTGTAAATCTCCCGCGGCAATCAATTGCTTTGCAGGGTCAAAAGCACAGCAAAACAGGGCTTTCTCGGTTTTTGCTACTAGCTGGCCATCCGCCATTTCTGCATCGAGCGACCATTTTACGAGATAACCGTCACCACCAGAGGAGTAAAATTCATTATCATTTCCCTGACACAAGCCATAGACGGCCCCCCGATGGCCTTCGAATGATTTAATTTTTGATAAAATGAGGTCAGACATCAATTGGCTGTAAAATTCAATATTTGAATGATGAACTATGTCGATGCCGTTACAACGTTTCTGCCTTTTGGTGTGAATTTTGTATCTTGTCGACCATTATAGCAACAAGCATTTATGCCACTTGTTTACGAAAAAGACTTTGAAAATGGTATTCGGCTCGGTGTCTGGCAAGCATTGGAGTCAGATACTTTTTTTTTGGAAGGGATAAGGCTCCACACTGTTGAGGAACAAGAAATCATGGGATTGCAAGCCAGGAAGTATTCTGAATGGCTTTCGTCCCGATACCTGCTCCACCATCTTACCGGCAGGGATGAACGATTGGTGACCTGGAAGGATGACAGGGGCAAACCCTATTTGGAGGGCAATGTGCACCACATTTCCCTCAGTCATTCCGGTAAGTTTACGGCAGCAATATTAAGTGATTTTGAAACCGGAATAGATATACAGGTATATCAAAACAAAATTCAAAGGATCGTCCCTAAATTTTTATCGGCGCACGAGCAAAACCATTTGAATGGACCGGATATATTGACCAGATGGCACATAGCATGGGGCGCCAAAGAATGTTTGTTTAAGGCATACGGAAAGGGGAGCGTAGATTTTAAAACCCAGTTGCTCGTATCTGATATTGATATGCTGGCAGGAACCTGTCAGGGTAGCATCATCAAACACGATGTGCATGCGCAATACGAGTTGTCGTTTGTGCGATTAGAAGAATGTATTTTAGTATTTATTGCCAAAGAAATATTTAAAAATGAAAGAAACGGGTAAATTCCAATGGATTGTGATTTTGCTGGTATTGGGTTCCATTATTGCCTGCAAACGCGAGGGTCAGAAGCCAGCCACTGAAGAAAAGGCAGCACAGACTCTGCCGGCAGAGTTTGAAGTATTTTATGAGAAGTTTCACAAGGACACAGCCTTTCAGATGTCCCATATAATTTTTCCTTTGGAAGGAAGTCCGGCTTTGAGAGATGGAGCTCCTTTGCCGGATGAAAATTTCAGGTGGCAGAAGAAAGATTGGATTCTGCACAAACCGTACGATGACATGGGGGGCTCTTTTTCCAGAAGTTTTCTGGCATTTAATGACATCATTACCGAAAATATTGAAGATGGTACAGGACAATTTACCATGGTCAGAAGGTTTGCAAAAATGGACAACGATTGGTTTCTGATCTACTACAAGGAAATGGGCAAATAATGAAATGGGCCGATGCCGGATTTTGGAAATCATTGTTGTTTTACAGACAGTCTGTTTTGTATTACTGGTTATTATCTGTGTGGTATAGAAGTTTTACATGGTACGGTGCTGCCAATCCGGCCATAGCCCACGCAGGCATGCTCAATGAACAAAAGTCGACCATTTATCCCCTGCTTCCCGCTGATTACCTGCCTGCCACATCCGGGGCTCTTTCAAAAGCGCAGATTCTTGAAAAATTGGCATCAGATCAACTGGCTTTTCCATTGGTGATAAAGCCCAATATTGGTCTTAAAGGCATTGCTGTAAAAGTATGTCATCACAAAGAAGCACTTATCTCGTACCTGAATTTAAACGGACGCGATTTATACATTTTGCAGGAATACCTTGATCTGCCACGTGAATTTTCTGTTTTGTTCTACAGGGCCGGCAATCAATACATGGGCATTTCTTCATTCATTGAAAAAAAATATCCGACCGTAAGGGGTGATGGCCACCGGACCCTGCACCAGTTGATAGACTCACACAAACATGCTTATCTGAACAAAGCAGCTGTAAAAAATCTACACCCTGATCGATTACTTGCTGCTGGCGAAAATGTGTTCTTACATACCATTGGCAATTATGCCCAGGGCTCTACATTTCATTCATTACAACACGAAATTGATGGTGCATTGTTGGAGGGTGTTTTAAAATGTATGGATCGCATAAAGGATATAGATTTTTGCAGACTCGATATTAAGGCGCAGGATGTGGACGCCATCAGACAAGGCGAATTTAAAATAATTGAAGTCAATGGAGGCAAATCAGAGCCACTACACATTTATGACAAGAGCATTTCAATCTGGGAAGCTTTGGGCATTATCCACAAGCATTGGAAATTGTACACAATGGTAGTAGATTACCATTTAGCCAAAGGCTTTCGAATGATGTCAACTGCTGAAGGAGTAAAAGCACTGAAACACATTAAACAAGTAGTAAAAAATAAAGACAAATGATTGTAGTAACTGGCGCCTACGGCTTCATTGGCAGTTACCTGGTGGGCAGGCTCAATGCTGCCGGATGGGCAAATGATTTGGTAATCGTAGACGATTTTAGCAGGGCAGATAAACAAGCCAATCTATTGGGTAAAATATGGAGACACCAAATAGAAAGAGATGTTTTTATTCAATGGTTTGTAGCCAATGCAAAAGACATCAAATTTGTGTACCATCTGGGAGCTCGAACAGACACTACTGAGACCAATGAGGCTTTATTTGAAAAACTCAACCTTCAGTACAGCAAAGATATATGGCAGATATGTAGTGAAAATCAAATTCCCCTTGTTTATGCATCCAGTGCTGCCACCTATGGAAACGGAGAGCATGGTTTTGGAGATGCGGAAAACGACATTGCCAAGCTTCACCCTCTTAACCCCTATGGTTGGAGCAAACAGAATTTTGATCTGTGGGCGTTGCAACAAGAGATAACACCCCCTAAATGGGCTGGATTAAAATTTTTCAATGTCTATGGCCCCAATGAATATCACAAGGGTAGGATGGCTTCAGTAATCATGCATAGTTTCAATAAAATCAACGCAGAGGGAAAGATGATGTTGTTTCGGTCACATAAGCCGGGCATAATGGATGGTCACCAGAGTCGTGATTTTATCTATGTTAAAGACATCGCTGAAATGTGCATGCGCATCATGGAAAATAATGACTTTAAAAGTGGTATTTATAACGCAGGTACAGGTAGGGCCAGAACTTTTTTGGATTTGACGCTCAATACATTTGCGGCAATGGGATTGACGCCTGACATTGAATTTATTGATACACCACTTGATATCCGAAACACCTATCAGTATTTTACAGAAGCAGTGATGGATAAATGGCTACATCAATTTCATGACATGCATTTTACCGATCTTGAAGAAGGGGTCGATGAATATGTAAAGATGTATCTTACAAAAAAGAGTTACTACTAAAGACTCACTGATGTAAAGCTGTGCGGATCACTTATTTGGTGTTGATCAGGAAAATAATATAAGCTCCATATATCAGGATCATAAATACACCTTGCCATTTTTCGATGGTGTGTTTTTTTCCAACAAACAAAAGGGCGAACAATATGATACTTGCCAGACAGGCAACCATCACGTCAATGGCAGTACCGCTATTAAAAGGCAGTGGTTTGATTAAAGCACTGGTGCCAAGGACAAAAAATATATTGAAAATATTGGAACCAACTACATTGCCAATGGCTATATCAGTTTGCTTTTTGTAAGCAGCCATAGCAGATGCCGCCAATTCTGGTAAGGAAGTACCCACCGCTACAATGGTGAGGCCTATGAGCGATTCACTCCAACCCATGTTTTTAGCCATGTGCACTGCACCATCTACAATCCACTTACCTCCAATGACAAGCCCAGCAAGTCCCAGTAAAATATAGACAATAGATTTGCCTGAAGATAAAACAGGAACCACTACTTCAGGACTATCATCTGCATCTGCTTTGGAGATACCTACTGTGTAATAGATGAAGATTACAAAAAAAGCAAGCAGCACAATGCCGTCAATTCGTGTAAGCATTGAAAAAGAACTGCCATCAATGAGTTGATCGCTAGCCAGCACAAAAAGCATCAGGGCAGCCAATAAACTCATTGGGATTTCTTTCCAGATGGTGTTACTTTTTGTTAGCAATGGGTAAATGGTGGCAGATACACCAAGAATAAAAAATATATTCACTATGTTGGAACCCACAACGTTGCCTATAGCTATATCAGTATTTCCTTTAATGCTAGCCAACAGACTGACAATCAACTCGGGAGAGGACGTGCCAAATGATACAATGGTAAGTCCGATCACAATGTTGGAAATGTTGTATTTTTTGGCAATTGCTGCCGAACCATCTACCAACAGGTCTGCACCTTTTATCAACAATACAAATCCAATTGCTAATAGAAAATAGGTCAACATGTATTATATAATTGAGATTGCTAATTGGGGTAATAATATTATCTTCTCCTTCTGCCTGCATTGAATCTAAATCCCA